>JAILHW010000151.1 GCA_024695605.1 Lachnospiraceae bacterium
CAGAAGATACCGAAACCTGCTTTGGATCCTTCTGCATGGACATAGCAGAGAAATATGCGAAATTAAATCCCTTATTCGCGATATTCAGGGAAGAACCTCCCCATGTAGCACCGCCCAAATCCTGAAGAGAATCATCACCGGGCTTGGGTAATACCTTTACAGCAACATCTCCGCCCTCATTTGTTACATTAAACTTCACGTTAGATACTCTTCTGGAATTCATACCATCCGGTAATTTAAAGAATACCTGTGCATACTGGTCATAAAAGGAAAAAACAGCATCTCCGGCACTATTCACACTCACTGTAGCACCTTTCTCGTTTTGTCCCGAGGTTTTACTCGCCTCTTCATCAAAATCCAACTGGTTAAAGTCAAAGGTGTACGTCCCGTTTACCTCATAAGGATCAGCCGCCTTGACTTCAGCAATCTTCTTAATCTCCGTTGGATCAGCTGCCTGAGCGTCGATCCCTGCCGTAGCCAATGGCGCTATGAGCGATGCCACAAGCCCGGCGACAACGAGTCGCTTTAACTTCTTTTTTAACATCTACAATTTCCCCTTTCTTTGGTAAATAATTGGTTTTTGCTATCTCCTGATAGAAGTAAAACCCTGAGTAACTCCCTTCTGAACTTCATCAGAAAATAACTGACTCTACTATGATAGGATGAACACTTAAAATTTTCGCCCGAAAAATTAAAGATTTAATACCGAAAAAGTATGATATTTTACGATTTGATTACAGAATCCTACGAAAGTGTGACAAAAAGAGGGGAAAAGGGTGCAAAATATAGGCAAAGAATTTTAGCTTGGATAACAAGACGAGCTTGGATAACAAGACGCTCTGTTCTTGCCGCGCTTTGCGCAGCAAGAACCGTCGCCATAGGCGACTCATAAGAAAAAAAAAGGGAATCCCTCTGCGTGCCAGCACGCTCGGGATTCCCTATATTTTTTCTTGCGCGTCTTGTTATACAAGCTCGATGAGTACTTCCATTGCGCCGTCGCCCTTACGCTGGCCAATCTTTACGATGCGGGTATAACCGCCCTTGCGCTCTGAGTACTTCGGTGCAATCTCATCAAAGAGCTTTGCTACCATATCAACGTCCTTGGTGTTTTTCTTGCGGCCTGCTCCCTCAGTAGGAATCTCCTTGATGGGATACAGTACCTGAAGCATCTGACGTCTTGCATGAAGGCGGGAAGGCTTATCCTTCTTGATCTCCTTCTCAACTTCATCATAAACGGTAACCTTCTTGCCGTCCTTTACCTCTTTTACTCTCTTGCCGTCTTTGTCCTTCTGAGCAACCTTAGCCTTAACGGTTACGGTCTCGAAGTTGTCTTTTTCCTTAACTGCAAGGGTGATCAGCTTTTCAGTGATCTTACGAAGCTCTTTTGCTCTTGCCTCGGTGGTTACGATCTTTCCATGATAGAGAAGATTCGTTACCTGGTTACGAAGAAGTGCTTTTCTCTGGGAAGAGGTTCTTCCGAGTTTTCTGTACTTTGCCATTTTATTTACCTCCTGTTGCGCCTCCTATTGCTCATCGGTCTTACATAGAAAGCATTGAGTGCAGGTCGGTGCTCGTCGGTCTTATCCGGCCTGTGACTATATTACCTATGCAGGAAAGCCTGCATTTTTTTACTGTTTGCAGATCTTATTCCTCGCCTGCTTTGAGCTCCAGATTCAGCTCTTTGAGCTTAGCCAGAACCTCCTCAAGGGACTTGCGTCCGAGGTTTCTTACCTTCATCATATCGTCCTGGGTCTTATCGGTAAGCTCCTGAACGGTGTTGATTCCTGCACGCTTTAAGCAGTTGTAGGAACGAACGGAAAGCTCAAGCTCATCGATGCTCATCTCAAGAACTTTTTCCTTCTCATCATCTTCCTTCTCTACCATAACCTCTGCGGTCTTGGCATTCTCGGAAAGATCGATGAACAGGGACAGATGCTCGGAAAGTACCTTTGCTGCAAGGCTGACAGCCTCATCCGGCTCCAGGGTTCCGTTGGTGTAAACATCCAGTGTCAGTTTATCGTAATCGGTAACCTGACCTACACGGGTGTTCTCTACGGTCATATTCACACGCTCTACCGGAGTAAAGATGGAATCTACCGCGATCACGCCAATGGGGAAGTCCTCTGTCTTATTCTTTTCTGCGCTGGTGTAACCTCTTCCCTTTACAATGGTGATCTCCATGAAGAGCTTTGCATCCTTTGCGCCGCAGGTAGCGATTACCTGGTCTTTATTGATGATCTCGATATCGGGATCACACTGAATATCGGAAGCTCTGACTACACCCTCGCCCTCGAACTCAATATAAGCTACCTTGGGCTCATTGGTAGAAGACGTATTCTTGATTGCCAGACTCTTCAGATTCATGATGATCTCTGTCACATCCTCTTTTACTCCGGGGATGGAAGAAAACTCATGCAGAACGTTTTCGATCTTTACGGAAGATACTGCCGCACCCGGAAGGGAGGAAAGCATGATCCTGCGAAGGGAGTTACCCAAGGTAATTCCGTAGCCTCTCTCCAGAGGCTCTACTACAAAACGTCCGTACTTTTTGTCTTCAGAAATCTCGGCTACTTCAATATTCGGTCTTTCAAAATCAAACACTGCAAATACCTCCTTCTGATGGTAACTGTGCTAACGGTCAACGTATCAGTTTATTTCTTACTTAGAATACAACTCGACGATAAGCATCTCATCAACAGGAACATCAATCATTTCCCTGGTAGGAAGCTGCTTTACAGTACCCTTGAAGTTTTCCATATCCTGATCAAGCCATTCGGGAACCAGTCTTCTGCCGGTTACCTCAGCGATATCCTTATATCTCTGAAGGCTCTTGGATTTCTCACGGATTTCAATCACATCCCCTGCCTTTACTCTGTAGGAAGGAATGTTGATGGTCTTGCCGTTAACCAGAACGTGCTTGTGACCTACGATCTGACGAGCTTCTCTTCTGGTGCGGGCAAATGCAAGACGGAAGATAACGTTATCCAGTCTTGACTCCAGCATAACCATCAGGTTCTCACCGGTCTGACCCTTCATCATATCGGCCTTCTCGTAGTAGTTACGGAAGGGTTTCTCCAATACGCCGTAGATGAATTTTGCTTTCTGCTTCTCACGAAGCTGAAGACCATACTCGGAAACCTTTCTGTTTGCTCTCTCAAGCTTACGGCGGGAAGTTTTGTCATATCCCAATACCGCAGGCTCTAAACCAAGAGATCTGCATCTCTTTAATACCGGTACTCTGTTTACTGCCATTGTATAAATCCTCCTAAATAATTTCTCTGTGCCGGGATCCTCCCGGTACAAACTTACAGTTGTTTACAGCCTTTCGGCTTTCGTCCAACACAAACCAAAACGGGCTTGCCCAAAAGCATCATACACGACGACGTTTCGGAGGGCGGCATCCATTGTGGGGAACGGGTGTCACGTCACGGATGCTGGTAACCTCCAAGCCGGTAGCCTGCAATGCACGGATCGCTGCCTCACGGCCTGAGCCGGGACCTTTCACCATGACATCCACGGTCTTCAGACCATGAATGAGTGCAGCCTTCGTAGCTGTTTCTGCTGCCATCTGTGCAGCATAAGGAGTAGATTTCTTTGAACCTCTAAAGCCCAGACCACCTGCACTTGCCCAGGAAAGAGCATTACCCTCGTTATCGGTCAGGGTAACGATCGTATTGTTGAAAGATGCCTGGATATGTGCCTGTCCGTGTTCAACGTTTTTCTTGACACGCTTCTTTGTTACTTTTCTTGTATTCTGCTTTGCCATAAAACTAACCTACTTTCTCCTTTTCAAAGTTTTACTTCTTCTTGTTTGCAACAGTTCTCTTAGGACCTTTGCGGGTTCTAGCATTGGTCTTGGTCTTCTGTCCGCGAACAGGAAGACCTTTCCTGTGACGAATACCACGATAGCATCCGATCTCCTGAAGACGCTTGATGTTCAGCGCTACCTCACGACGAAGATCACCTTCTACCATCTGGGTATTTTCGATCACTTCACTGATTCTCTTTACCTCGTCATCGGTCAGATCACGACAACGGGTATCCGGATTTACCTTTGCTTCCGCACAGATGCGAGTTGCTGACGGACGTCCGATCCCATAGATATAGGTCAGGCCGATCTCAACGCGCTTGTCTCTCGGTAAATCTACACCTGCAATACGAGCCATTTCAATTTCCTCCGTTCTGTAAAGCTGCCAAAAGGCCTCGACTTTTTCCCGGCAGCTTTCTTTCGGTGCCTCACTTCTGACACCACCTGCTAGTTACTCATTGACTGGGGCGAAAAATACGCAGTCCGGGTTGGATTTGGTATTTCCCTCAAGAGATGCCCAACCGTTTTTCTTCTATATATAGAAGAAACGAAACGGTCTTGCCCGCTTTCGCGGTATCAACAGTAAACACGGGAGCTACGCTCCTTTTCAGTGCTGATTAGCCCTGAACCTGTTTATGTTTAGGATTTTCACAGATAATTCTGATCTTCCCTTTTCTCTTGATGACTTTGCACTTTTCGCAAATCGGTTTTACTGACGATCTAACCTTCATCTTAAAACCTCCTTTCAAAAAAGACCATTTTGCATTATATCACGCAAAACCCCTTAATGCAACCAAAAATTTATTTTGCTCTCCAAACAATCCGGCCCTTGGTCAGATCGTAAGGGGAAAGCTCCAACTTTACGGTATCTCCCGGAAGGATCCTGATATAATTCTGGCGCAATTTTCCGCTGATATGTGCCAGCACTACATGTCCATGCTCGCATTGTACCTGAAACATGGTGTTCGGTAACTTTTCGATCACAACGCCTTCCATTTCAATTACATCTGCTTTCGACATTTTTCTCCTCCCGTTAATCCAGCAATGTCAAAATTTCCGGCTCACCCTCTTTGTTGATCACTATGGTATTTTCATAATGAGCCGATATACTCCGATCGGACGAAACCACCGTCCAGTCATCATCCAGCCAGTCCACATCTCCTCTTCCGAGGTTGATCATGGGCTCAATGGCCAATGTCATGCCTGCGCAAAGCTTCAGGCCGCGCTTCTTCTGCGCAAAATTGGGGATCTGCGGATCCTCGTGAAGCTTCGTTCCGATGCCGTGTCCCACCAGGTCTCTGACGATCCCGTATCCAAACTGACTGATGTATTCATCAATCCGGTTTGAGATGTCATATAGATGACCGCCATCTACTGCTTTCTTGATGCCTTCAAAAAAGCTCTGCCTGGTTCTCTCTACCAGAAGCTTTACTTCCTCGGGCGCGTCCCCCACGATATGGGTTCTTGCCGCATCGGAGTGATACCCTTTGTAGATCAGTCCGCAGTCGAGGGAAACCACATCCCCATCCTTCAGGATCCTGTGCTTATTGGGAATGCCGTGTACCACTTCCTCATTCACCGAAACACAGATGGAAGCCGGAAACCCGTTATAGTGCAGAAAATTCGGAGTGCATCCATAGCTTCGGATGATCTTCTCTCCCATTCTGTCTATGTCCATGGTGCTCATTCCGGGTCTGATCGCTTCACCCATTTTTTCATGCAGCTCAGCCAGGTATTTTCCCGCTGTCCGCATCAGATCGATCTCTCTTGCTGATTTTACCGTTACTGCCATTTCTTATTCTCTTACTCTTCTGTTATCAAAATCTCTGTGTTTATTGCTGCCCTGACCGGATCCTTATCCCAAAAGAGCGGTGATCTCCGAGAAGATCTCCTCCATGGATCTGGTTCCGTCTACCGAATGCAGAACGCCCTTCTTCTGATAGAAATCGATCAAAGGCTGGGTCTGCTCATGGTAAACATCCAGTCGCTTTTGTACCGTTGCCGGCTCATCATCCGGACGAAGGATCAGCTCGCTGCCGCACTGATCGCAGATGCCTTCCTTCTTCGGAGGGATGTTCACGATATGGTAGGTTGCACCGCATGTTACGCAGGCGCGTCTTCCGCCCATTCTCTTTACGATCGCCTCATCCGGCACATCCACATCGATCGCATAATCAATGCTCTCGCCTCTTTCTGAAAGTGCCTGATCCAGCACCTGGGCCTGCGGAATGGTCCTCGGGAATCCATCCAGTACATAGCCTCTTTCGCAATCTGCCTGGGAAACCCTGTCCAAAAGGATCTTTACCGTAAGCTCATCCGGCACCAGTGCGCCGGCATCCATATATTTCTTTGCTTCCATTCCCAGCTCGGTGCCATTCTTGATATTGGCACGGAAAATATCGCCGGTGGAAACGTGCGGGATCTGATACTTCTCCGCAATCTTTTTAGCCTGTGTTCCTTTTCCCGCTCCGGGAGCGCCTAACATTATGATCTTCATGTCTGTCTCCTGTTCCTGGGGATCCCCCATTTACTTACATTTAAACTCATTGCCCTTACAGGCAACAATAAGTTGGGGACAATGCAAGCGCATTACCCCAACTCTGTTTTGTGTTTATGCATTCAAAAAGCCCTTGTAATTTCTCACCAGCATCAGAGACTCGATCTGCTTAATGGTCTCCAGGATAACGCTGACAATAATGATCAGGCTGGTTCCGCCGAAGGATACGTTTGCGCCGAACATTCCGTTGAAGAAGATCGGGATAACCGCAATCAGTACCAAACCGACAGCACCGATAAAGATCACATAATTCAAAATATTGTTCAGATAATCCGTCGTCGGCTTACCGGGACGAATACCTGGGATAAATCCACCCTGCTTCTTCATATTGTTGGATACCTCCAAAGGATTGAAGGTAATCGAGGTATAGAAGTAAGCGAAGAAGATCACAAGAAGGATATATACCAGCAGTCCGATATTGTACTGCGGAAGGGAAGGATTGAACCAGTTGTTGGAGTTCAGACCCTGCAGGATCTGTGCCCATACACCGGTACCTCCCTGGTATCCTACCAGCTGGCTGATCACGATCGGGAACTGCATCAGGGAAGATGCAAAGATGATCGGGATCACACCTGCGGTGTTGATCTTCAGAGGAATATGGGTTGAATTTCCGCCGAAGGTTTTTCTGCCCTGCATCTTCTTAGCATACTGAACGGGGATCTTTCTGACACCGTCATTGAGCAGAATAACCAAAACTACCGTTGCCAGAATGATCGCGATGATCACGATGGCTGCGATCACTGACATCGTTACCGTGTCCGCATTCTTTACGAACTGATCGTAAAGGACTTTCAGATCGTTAGGCATTCTGGAAATGATGTTGATGGTCAAAACGATGGAAATACCGTTTCCCACACCATGCTCCGTGATCTGCTCTCCGATCCACATGATAAATGCTGCACCGCCTGTCAGTGCTGCGATCACACAGATGTAGTCAAGTGCAACTGCATCACCTGCCAGAAGGCCGCTGCGTCCGAATCCGATGGCCATTGCCGAGGATTCGATCAAAGCCAATCCCACCGTTACATATCTGGTGATGGCTGCGATCTTCTTGCGCCCGTCCTCACCGTCACGCTGCATCTCCTCCAGCTTCGGAATTGCGATCGTCATAAGCTGCATGATAATGGAAGATGTAATGTACGGGGTAATGTTCAGGGCGAACACCGACATGTTCAAAAAGGAACCGCCGGTAAAAGCATCAAAGAAGTTGAAGGCATCGCCCGAATGCTGCTCGAACCAACTCTTAAAGAAGGTTCTGTCAACCCCCGGTACCGGGAGCTGACAACCAAATCTGATCACCACAAGCATCACGAGGGTGAACAAAAGGCGGTTTCTAACTTCTTTTGCTTTTAAGGCATTTCTCAAAGTCTGTAACATTAGATCACCTCTGCTGTTCCACCAAGAGCCTCAATCTTTTCCTTTGCTGCTGCGGAAAAGGCATTTGCTTTAACATCAAGCTTCTTGGTAAGTTCTCCGTTTCCGAGAATCTTGACACCGTCACGGGTGTCTTTTACCACGCCTGCCGAGATCAGTGCTTCCACATCTACGGTTGCACCATTCTCAAAGCGCTCGAGCATTGAAATGTTGATGCCTACGATTTCCTTTGTATTCCTGTTCTTGAATCCCCTCTTGGGCAGTCTGCGGTACAAAGGCATCTGACCACCTTCAAAACCGATTCTGGGTGCTCCGGAACGAGCCTTCTGTCCCTTATGACCCTTACCTGCGGTCTTGCCGTTTCCACTTCCGTGTCCGCGGCCTCTTCTGAAGTTGTCATTATGCTTGGAACCGTCTGCAGGTCTTAAATTTGATAATTCCATTTTTAACCTCCCGCTTTACGCTTCTACTTTCACAAGATGCTTTACCTGGTTTACCATGCCCCAAGTGCATGCGTTGTCCGGAAGCTCTACTGTCTTGTGCATTTTCTTAAGTCCCAGCGCCTCCACCGTTTTTCTGTGCTTCGGAATCGCACCGATGGGAGACTTGACCAAAGTCACCTTAATTGTCTTATCTGCCATTTTTTCTGCCTCCTAACTAAGCTAAAATCTCACTAACCTGTTTTCCGCGCTTAGCAGCTACTTCTTCAGGTGTTTTCAGTCTGCTCAGTCCTTCGATTGCAGCCAAAACAACGTTCTGCTTGTTGTTTGAACCAAGGGACTTGGTACGGATGTTCTTGATGCCTGCAAGCTCGCATACGACACGGGCAGGACCACCTGCGATGATACCGGTACCACTGGGAGCTTTTTTCAGAAGCACGGAAGCACTGCCGAATTTGCCGATATTGTCATGGGTGATGGAACCAACCTCATCAAGTGCTACGGTTACCATTCTCTTCATAGCGTCTTCCTTGCCCTTGCGGATTGCTTCAGGGATTTCAGTCGCCTTTCCGAGACCGGCGCCTACATGTCCGTTTCCGTCTCCCACAACCACCAAAGCTGTGAAGCGCATGTTACGTCCACCCTTGACAACCTTGGTTACGCGCTTGATGGCAACTACTTTTTCAGTAAGTTCCTCATTGCTTGTATCAATGATTGTACGTTTCATGTATTCTGTCTCCCTTCCTTAAAATTCCAGACCTGCTTCTCTGGCTGCTTCAGCCAAAGCTGCGATCTTTCCTTGATAAATAAATCCGCCTCTGTCAAATACTACGTTTTTGATTCCTTTATCAAGAGCCTTCTGTGCGATCACCTTACCGAGGTAAGCTGCTGCATCCACGTTGTTGGTCTTCTCAAGCTCAGCCTTTACATCCTTCTCAAGGGTAGAAGCCGATACCAGCGTATTTCCCACTGTATCATCGATAATTTGAGCATACATGTGGTTGTTGCTGCGGAAAACTGCAAGACGGGGTCTTTCAGCAGTACCGGAAAAACGGTTACGCAGCCTTTTGTGTTTTTTCACACGGACTTCTTGTCTAGATACTTTACTAACCATTTTCACACTCTCCTTATCTATTATTTCTTACCGGTCTTACCAACCTTGCGGCGGATCGTCTCGTCAGCATACTTGATACCCTTACCCTTGTAAGGCTCCGGTCTTCTCTTGTCGCGGATCTCTGCTGCGAACTGTCCAACCTTTTCTTTATCGATACCCTTTACAATGATGACGTTCTGACCTTCAACTGTTGTCTCAACACCTTCGGGATCCTCCATCTCTACCGGATGGGAGTAACCCAGGTTCAGTACCAGCTTCTTGCCCTGCTTAGCTGCACGGTAGCCGACACCGTTTACTTCAAGCTTCTTCTCATAGCCGTCCGTAACACCTACAACCATGTTGTTCAGAAGGGATCTGGTCAAACCATGTAAAGCTTTCATTTTCTTCAAATCATTCGGTCTTGCGATGGTCAGCGTGCCGTCTTCCATTTTGATCTCCATCTCGGAAGGCAGTACTCTTTCCAGGGTTCCCTTAGGACCTTTTACCGTCACTTTGTTATTTTCTGCAAGATCCACAGTTACGCCTGCGGGAATTGCGATTGGCATTCTTCCTATTCGTGACATGCCCGTACCTCCTATATTATTCTCAAACTAGATTACCAAACAAATGCTAATACTTCGCCGCCTACCTGAAGCTCGCGTGCCTTCTTGTCGGTGATCACACCCTGATTGGTGGAAATGATCGCACAACCGAGTCCGCCGAGTACCTTAGGCAGCTCATCCTTACCGGCATATACACGAAGACCGGGTTTGGAAATTCTCTTGATACCGGTGATGATCTTGTCGTTCTTGTCAGCGCCGTATTTCAGCGTGATGCGGATGTTCTTGAAGTTTCCGTCATCGACCAGATCATATTTTGCAATATAGCCCTCATCCACAAGGATATCAGCGATAGCCAGTTTCATTTTGGATGAAGGAACGTCTACTGTATCATGCTTTGCAGTGTTTGCATTACGGATTCTTGTAAGCATATCTGCAATCGGATCACTCATTGTCATTTTACTTTCCTCCTCTTTTTTTACCAGCTTGCTTTCTTAACGCCGGGAATCTGTCCCTTGTACGCCAGTTCGCGGAAGCAAATTCTGCAAATTCCGTACTTTCTAAGAACTGAATGGGGGCGTCCACAAATGCTGCAACGTGTATAAGCTCTTGTAGAGAACTTAGGCTTACGCTGCTGTTTTACTTTCATTGAAGTCTTAGCCATGAATTTACCTCCTGTTATTTTGCAAACGGCATATTGAAAAGGCGCAAAAGCTCTCTTGCTTCCTCATCTGTCTTAGCCGTTGTTACGATAGCTACATCCATACCTCTGACCTTGTCCACCTTATCGTATTCAATCTCAGGGAAGATGATCTGTTCCTTGATACCAAGGGAGTAGTTGCCCCTGCCGTCAAATGCGTTGGGGTTCACGCCTCTGAAGTCTCTTACACGGGGAAGTGCAAGGTTTACAAGACGATCTAAAAACTCATACATCTTCTCACCACGAAGGGTGGTACGGCATCCGATAGACTGACCTTCACGGATCTTGAAGTTTGCTACGGAATTCTTTGCCTTGGTGATAACCGCCTTCTGGCCTGCGATGGTCTCCATATCGGACATTGCGTTCTCTAAGATCTTAGCGTTGTCCTTTGCCTCGCCGACACCCATGTTCAACACGATCTTGTTGATCTTGGGTACTTCCATACGGTTCTTATAACCAAACTTTTTGATCATGGCATCCACGATCTCGTTTTCATACGTATCTCTTAATCTGCTCAAAGTCCCTTCCTCCTTTCTGCTTAATCGATCACATCGCCGGTTGACTTTGCATAGCGGACCTTCTTGTCGCCCTCAGTCTTCACACCGACTCTGGTGGGTTGTCCCTTGTGAAGATACATCACGTTAGAAAGGGAAATGGGTGCTTCTTTTTCAATGATACCGCCGTTAGCGTTAGTTGCGTTGGGCTTGGTGTGTCTCTGAACCTTGTTCACGCCCTCTACTACAACCTTGCCGTTCTTGTGATCAACAGAGAGGACCTTGCCCTCTTTGCCCTTGCACTTGATGGCATCGCCGGCAATAACTCTGACTGTGTCGCCTTTTTTAATCTTTGCAATCGCCATTTTTCGAACCTCCTATAATACTTCCGGAGCCAGGGAAACGATCTTCATGAACTGCTTCTCTCTGAGCTCTCTTGCTACCGGTCCAAAAATACGGGTTCCGCGGGGTGTCTTGTCATCCTTGATGATGACTGCCGCATTCTCATCAAATTTGATGTAGGAACCGTCTTTGCGGTGAGCGCCTTTAACTGTTCTGACTACAACTGCTTTCACAACATCGCCTTTTTTAACAACTCCGCCGGGTGTTGCATCTTTAACGGTAGCTACGATAATGTCACCGATGTTTGCATATCTTCTGGTGGATCCGCCCATTACACGGATGCAGAGGATCTCTTTCGCGCCGGTGTTATCAGCAACCTTGAGTCTGCTTTCCTGCTGAATCATGCTAATTCTCCTTCCGTCTATTATCCAAAGGCTTATTTAACCTTCTCAACGATCTCAACCAGTCTCCATCTCTTGTCCTTGGACAGGGGTCTGGTCTCCATCACTTTAACAGTGTCACCAATGCTGCACTCGTTTTTCTCGTCATGCGCCTTTAATTTGTAGGTCCGCTTTACGATCTTCTTGTAAAGAGGGTGCTTTACATGGTTCTCAACTGCAACCACGATGGTTTTATCCATTTTATTGCTCACTACCTTACCGGTACGAGTTTTTCTCAAATTTCTCTCTTCCACGATGATTTCTCCTTCCTACAAATTCTTAAGCGCGAGCCTTCTGTGTGATCACCGTCTGGATACGGGCGATGTTCTTGCGAACCTCTTTGATCCTGCTGGTGTTATCAAGCTGATTGGTTGCATTCTGGAATCTTAAGTTGAAAAGCTCTTTCTTGGCGCTTACCAGCTCTTCGGAAAGCTCAGAAACTGATTTAGCTTTCAAATCTTCTACGTAAGTTGCACTTTTCATTCAGCGAGCCCTCCTTCCAAATCTGCTTTTGCAACGATCTTGCACTTGCAAGGCAGCTTGTGAGATGCCAGACGAAGTGCTTCTCTTGCGGTATCCTCAGGAACACCTGCGATTTCAAACATTACACGTCCGGGCTTCACTACTGCTACCCAATACTCCAAAGCTCCTTTACCGGAACCCATACGGGTCTCAGCCGGCTTGTTGGTAACGGGCTTGTCCGGGAAGATCTTGATCCAAACCTGACCGCCACGTTTTACATGTCTTGTCATAGCGACACGGGCTGCCTCGATCTGATTGGAACGGATCCAGCAGGGCTCAACCGCTACGATACCAAATTCTCCGTAAGTAATCTGATTACCTCTCTGCGCCTTACCTTTCATGGTTCCGCGGAACTGTTTACGGCGCTTAACTCTTTTCGGCATTAACATTATTTATCGCTCCCTTCCTTGTTGCCCTTGGTGGGAAGGATTTCGCCCTTGTAGATCCAAACCTTTACGCCTACCTTACCGTAGGTGGTGTCTGCCTCAGCGAATCCATAGTCAATATCTGCTCTGAGTGTCTGAAGGGGAATCGTTCCCTCGCTGTAAAACTCGGTTCTTGCCATATCCGCACCACCGAGACGACCGGAAACGGAAGTCTTGATACCCTGTGCGGAAGCCTTCATGGCGCGTCCCATGCAGGATTTCATAGCGCGGCGGAAGGATACACGGTTCTCAAGCTGCTGTGCGATGTTCTCTGCTACCAGCTGTGCATCTCTGTCCGGACGCTTGATCTCTTTGATGTCAACCAGTGCTTTTCTGCCTGTCATCTTCTCAAGCTCAGCCTTGGTCTTCTCGATCTCAGCGCCGCCCTTACCGATTACAACACCGGGCTTAGCGGTGTAGATCACTACTTTAACCTTATCAGCTGCTCCACGCTCGATCTCAACCTTGGAGATGCCTGCGCTTCCCAGTTTCTTCTTTACGTACTCGCGAATCTTGTGATCCTCTTCAAGGAACTGTGCGAACTCACCCTCTGCATACCAACGGGAGTCCCAATCCTTGATGATGCCGACGCGGAGTCCGTGAGGATTAACTTTCTGTCCCATTTTTCTTCCTCCTATCTTTCGTCCAGAACAACAGTAATGTGGCTCATTCTTTTCAGAATCCGATATGCTCTACCCTGTGCTCTGGCGCGAATTCTCTTCATCGTCGGTCCTTCGTTTGCGTAGCATTCAGCAACGTAGAGGTTTTCCTTCTTCATACCGTTGTTGTTCTCTGCATTCGCTACTGCTGACTGAAGAAGCTTCTTGATTACACCTGAAGCATAACGAGGGTTATACTCAAGTACAGCGAGTGCTGTTTCTACATCCTTGCCTCTGATGGCGTCCAATACGAAGCAAGCTTTCTGAACAGGAATACGCGCATAAGAGAGCTTTGCGCTCGGGCGGGTATCCTTGTTTGCATTTCTTTCACGTTTGATCTGTGATCTATGTCCCTTTGCCATAGGTTTTACCCTCCTTCCTTATCTTACTTTGCCTTTCTTCTCATCCTTGCCATGTCCGCGATAGGTTCTGGTTGCTACAAACTCGCCGAGCTTGTGTCCTACCATATCCTCGGTTACATAGACAGGAACGTGTTTCCGTCCATCGTGTACCGCAATCGTGTGTCCTACAAATGAGGGGAAGATCGTGGAACGACGGGACCATGTCTTGATTACCGCTTTCTGTCCGGAAGCGTTCATTGCGTCAACCTTTTTCAAAAGACTTGCGTCTGCAAAAGGTCCTTTTTTTAATGATCTGGCCATTTTCTTTCCTCCCTTACTTATTTGATGGCTCTGCCGTCACGGCGTCTTACGATCAGCTTATTGGAAGCTTTCTTTTTCCTACGTGTCTTCAGGCCCAGTGCGGGCTTGCCCCAAGGGGTGCTCGGGCCGGGACGTCCGATGGGTGCGCGTCCCTCACCACCGCCGTGCGGATGGTCATTCGGGTTCATAACGGAACCTCTTACGGTCGGGCGGATACCCATGTGACGCTTACGTCCTGCTTTACCGATCTTTACCAGGTTGTGGTCGCCGTTTCCGACTACACCGATGGAAGCGCGGCAATTCAGGGGAACCATTCTCATTTCTCCGGAAGGAAGACGCAGGGTTGCGTATTTGCCTTCTTTTGCCATCAGCTGTGCGCTGTTACCGGCAGCTCTTACCATCTGGCCGCCCTTGCCCGGCTGAAGCTCAATGTTGTGAAGAAGAGTACCTACAGGGATCTCGGAGATCGGCAGGCAGTTACCTACTCTGACTTCGGCCTGTGCACCGCTCATTACGGTCATGCCGTCTGTCAGACCCTGGGGAGCCAGGATGTAAGCCTTCTCGCCGTCCTGATAGCAGATCAGTGCGATGTTGGCACTGCGGTTCGGATCGTACTCGATACCGATTACCTTAGCGGGGATCCCGTCTTTGGTATTTCTTCTGAAATCTACCATTCTGTATTTCTTCTTTGCGCCGCCGCCGTGATGACGAACGGTGATCTTACCCTGATTATTACGGCCGGAATGTTTCGGCACTGCTACGACCAGAGACTTTTCCGGTTCGCTCTTGGTGATCTCAGCGAAATCAGAACCGGTCATGTTTCTTCTGGAGGGGGTATATGGGTTGTAACTCTTAATTCCCATTTTGTATTTCTCCTTTCAAATGATTTGCTCTCGTGCTTTACTGCACATAGTTTTCGTTATCAAAGACCTGCGAAGATCTCAATCTCGTTGCTCTCTTCGGTCAGCTGAACGATCGCCTTTTTGGTCTTTGCTGTCTGGCCGATGGTCATACCGCGGCGTTTCTTCTTGCCGTCCTGGTTGATGGTATTGACCTTCGCCACCTTAACACCGTCAAACATCTTCTCAACCGCTTCCTTGATCTGCGATTTGTTTGCTTCGGGATGCACGAAAAATGTGTACTTCTTCTCGCTCATGCCATCCATGCTCTTCTCGGTGATGACCGGCTTTAAAATCACATCATAATACTGTAATGCTGCCATTATGCGTACACCTCCTCGATCTTCGCAGCGGAATCCTTCGTCAGGACGATGGTACCGCCGTTCATAATGTCATAAACATTGATCTGTCCAACCAATGTGGTGTTAACCTTTGCCATGTTTCTTGCGGAAAGAACGGTGTTCTGATCGTTGTCTGCCAGAACTACGAGGCCCTTCTCAACCTTCAGGTTGTTCATAACCTGTGCAAAGCTCTTGGTCTTGATCTCATCGAACTTCAGCTCATCTACTACGATCAGCTTGTTCTCCTGAACCCTGCTGGTCAGCGCGCTCTTCAAAGCCGCTCTCTTTTCCTTCTTGTTCAGCTTGAAGCTGTAATCTCTGGGTGTGGGAGCGAATACTACACCGCCGCCCTTCCACTGGGGAGATCTGTTGGAACCCTGACGGGCATGTCCGGTTCCTTTCTGTCTCCAGGGCTTTCTTCCGCCGCCGGAAACCTCAGCGCGGGTCTTTGCTTTCTGGGTGCCCTGGCGATTTGCTGCAAGCTGCTGCAAAACTGCCATATGTACAAGGTGTTCGTTGATCTCTACGCCGAAGATGGCATCATTTAAATCGATCGTTCCGACTTCCTTGCCTTCCATATTAAATACGGATACGTTTGCCATGATCTGTTCCTCCTTTCACCGATTAAATATCCACTCTTGTGGTCTCTTTGATGGTTACCAGAGACTTCTTCGGTCCGGGAACGGAACCCTTTACCAGCAGGAGATTCTTCTCCGCATCTACTCTGACTACCTCAAGATTTTGAACAGTAACCTTTACAGATCCCATATGACCGGGCATTCCTTTTCCCTTGAATACTCTGGAAGGGGAGGAGCATGCACCGTTGGAACCCTGATGACGGTGGAACTTGGAACCGTGCTTCATAGGTCCTCTGTGCTGACCGAGTCTCTTGATCGCACCCTGGAACCCTTTACCCTTGGAGATTGCGGTTGCATCTACATGATCGCCTTGCTCGAAGATGTCTGCCTTGATCTCCTGTGCCAGCTGATACTCGGAAGCGTTCTCGAACTTGAACTCACGAAGATATCTCTTGGTGGATACTCCGGCTTTGTCGAAATGTCCCTTCAGCGGCTTGTTTACGCCATGTCTGTGAGCGATCTCTTTCTTACCGCCCTTATCCTTGGTGATGACCTTCTCTTTCTTATCCTCGTAACCAACCTGGATTGCATCATAGCCATCGTTCTCAGCGGTCTTGATCTGTGTTACCACACAGGGGCCTGCTGTCAGGACCGTTACAGGGATCAGACTTCCGTCTTCCTGAAAGATCTGGGTCATGCCGACCTTAGTTGCCAAAATTGCCTTTTTCATTTTTTACCTCCTTCATGCATCGGAACGGGACAAGCCGTTCATACATTACTATTAGTTACTTCATCTTTATGCCAATGTAAACACCGGCAGGCATCTCTAATCTCTGAAGGGCATCTACCGTCTTCTGAGTGGGTGCCATCACGTCGATGAGCCTTTTGTGCGTTCTCTGCTCAAACTGCTCACGGGAATCTTTGTACTTATGAACGGCACGAAGGATGGTCACTACTTCCTTTTTGGTAGGAAGGGGGATCGGACCCGATACCTGGGAACCATTCTTCTTTACTGTCTCGATGATCTTCTTTGCAGAGCTATCGATCAGCTGATGGTCATAAGCCTTCAATGTGATTCTCATTACTTGTTGATTTGCCATAAAAAAAGCCGCCTCCTTTTCGCACTTTTTAGTTTCAAGTACGACAAGTGGTGACTGTACACTCTCCCGTGTGTGTCCTAAAAACTCACACGTCGTTTCTGCTCGCAGCAGACAGTTCGCTTTCGCTGATTCGTACAGTAACTTGTCGTCAGTTTCTTCCTGACATTCGCTCCACGGAAAACCCGAAAAGGCTTTCGCCAGTCCGGCAACCTCTCGCTTCATAGCTATCAATGTCACAGCACTTGCCATTCTACTCTATCGGAATGGGAAATGCAAGCACTTTTTATTTTTTATTGTTCTTTTTCCGATACAATCTGCACCGTATCCCCATCGGTACCATATCTTGTGTTTTCCGAAGAAATACCGCAGACTTTGCAAAGCCTGCGGCGTTTCTTCTATAAATATGGATCGTTTCTTTTTACTTCGCTGCCACCTCGTCAAACTCTCCCTCGATCTCCTTTGCCGGAGCGGGGGTGATCAGGCTGACAACAACGATGAAGATCAATGCTACCAGGAAGGCAGGGGCCAGCTCATACAGATCCCAGGCACCGCCCATGGGACGAACCGCATACTTCCAGATGAATACCATCAGGCCTCCGGAGATCATACCGGCCATGACACCGAAGCGGTTGCATCTCTTCCAATATAAGGACATCAGGATGGCGGGACCGAATACGGCACCAAAGCCCGCCCATGCAAAGGATACGATGCCGAATACGGAGCTGTTGGGATTCCATGCGATAATGGCGGCCAGTATCGCAACCGCTACCAGTGTGCAGCGTGCTGTGAGCATGGCTCCTTTTTCCTTCAGCTTTACCTTAAAGACATCCTGAATGATGTTTTCGGATACCGCAGATGCCGCAGCGATCAGCTGGGAGTCCGCAGTGGACATGGTGGATGCCAGAATACCGGCGATGATCATACCTGCCACCAATGCGAAAATGAATCCGTTCTTACTGATGTGATCTGCAAGCACAACGATCAGTGTCTCTGCCTTGGATGAGCTTGTGGGATCCTCAATGAGGGAATCCAGGGAGCCGGACATCGTCATGGCACGTCCAACTACACCCAGGATCACGGCAATGCCCAGGGAAAATACAACCCAGATGGATGCCACTCTTCTGGAGAGCTTCAGCTTATTCGGATTCTCGATCGCCATAAAGCGAAGCAGGATGTGGGGCATACCGAAGTATCCAAGTCCCCAGCAGAACATGGTGATCTTATTAAAGATCCCGTAAGGGCTAGCGGACTGACTGACATTATCAAAGGTTGCGGATACATTCAAAAAGCCGGGCAGGCTTCCTGCATTGTCAATGACTGCGGAAACACCGCCTGCCTGCACAACGCCATAGCCAAGCACAACAAAGAGCGCAATGGTCATAACGATGGACTGGATAAAGTCTGTAGTGGAGGCTGCCAGAAAGCCGCCGGTGGTGGTATAACCCACAATGATGATGGCCGATACGACCATGGCCAGCTGGTAATTTACATCAAACAGTGAACCAAAAAGCTTACCGCAGGCAGAAAAACCGGAAGCAGTATAGGGAACAAAGAAGATAATGATGAAAAGCGCTCCCACAAACAACAGAATGTTGCTCTCATCGCGGAATCTTCTCTTTAAGTAATCGGGGATCGTGATGGCGCCCACCCGCTCCGTATAGTTACGAAGTCTCTTCGCGGTAAAGAGCCAGTTCAAATAGGTTCCGACGATCAGACCGAAGGCCGTCCAGCCTGCATCGGCGATTCCGGAAAAGTAAGCCAGACCCGGTACTCCCATCAGCAGATAGGAGCTCATATCCGACGCCTCGGCGCTCATTGCCGTGACCAGGGGTCCCAGCTTTCTGCCGCCCAGATAAAAGTCTCCTACGTCATTTGTGTTCCTCGAGGCCATAAAGCCCACGAGAAGCATTCCGGCCAGATAGATCACGATGGAAATGATGATACCGACCTGTGCACTAGTTAACGATGCCATGTTTTCTCCTCCTCTTTTTTCCCGTTTTCTTCTATATAATAAGAAAACGCCCTGTCAAGGTAAAACCCTAACAAGGCATCCACTCAACTTTTTGAATATACCATAGGCGCAAAGACTCCGTCAAGACAAAGCCCCCAAAGAGCCTTCGCTGTCTGTCGCTGTCTATCTCTTACTCCCCGCTCCATCTTCCGCTGGCACCGCAGGGCAGCACCAGACCGTTCTGCCGGATGGGCAGGCCGATCTCCGATGCCTCGACAACGCCGCCGCGCTCTTTTGCGATGGCCTCGGAAAGCATGTAGGAGAGCACTGCCGGCTGCAGCCCCGTGGTATAGGAATTGATCAGGAAAAAGGCTGCCTCCTTTGATAAGAGCTTTGCCGCTTCTACGATCAGGGGATAGACATTCTCCTCAATTTTCCAGATCTCTCCCTTGGGGCCTCTGCCATAGGAGGGCGGATCCATGATGATCCCTTCATAGGTATTACCGCGTCTGAGCTCGCGCTGTACAAACTTCATACAGTCATCCACCAGCCATCTGGTCCTTGCCGGATCCACGTTGCTTGCCGCTGCATTTTCCTTGGCCCAGCCGACCATTCCCTTGGCCGCATCCACATGGGTCACATGCGCCCCCGCCAGGGCAGCGGAAATGGTAGCTCCTCCGGTATAGGCAAACAGGTTCAAAACCCTGGGAGGCTCTGTCCTTTTTTCCAGGGCCTGTCTGATCCTTCCCGCGCACCAGTCCCAATTGACTGCCTGCTCGGGAAACACGCCCGTGTGCTTAAAGGCAAAGGGCTTCAGATGAAACCTGAGCGTTCCCGCCTCTCCTTCGTATGCAATGCTCCACTCCTCGGGAAGATCGAACATCTCCCAATAGCCGCCGCCCTTGGCTGAGCGGTGGTAATGGCCGTTCTTTTTCTTCCATTCGGGCGCAAGCCTTTGGGTATCCCATATCACCTGGGGATCCGGGCGAAGGAGCACATAGTCTCCCCAACGCTCAAGCTTTTCCCCGCCGGTGGCTTCGATCACTTCATACTCTTTCCAGCCGTCTGCGATCCACATCTGTCCATTCTCCAATCTGTCTTTTCCTGCTGTTTTTTGCTCTTACATCGCCGCCGCAATGCCAAAGAAGATCATCACCACAAAGAGCAGGACATAGATGGCCAAAATAACACCCATAATGATCAGCTGCGCTTTAAAGAAATTGGATTTGGATTTTTTCTCCGTTTTGCTGAAGGCCCATACAAAAACCAGTACCAGGTTCACGCAGGGGATCATCATCAGCAGCATGCTGACAAGCCACTCGCCCATGGAAACAGGCTCTTCCAATCCTTCAAGGGCTGCCGGGTTCACAGGTGCCACAGGCGCAGGCGCCGGTGCCTGATAGTAGGTATCATGGGCATTTAACATCTCCGGCATCATATCCGGTGCCTGAGGCGGTGTTGCAAACTGCTCAAAGCCCTCTCCCTCCAGATACTTTTCATAGTTGCGCTTTTGGGGCTCCTGCTGCGGGACGTTTTCATTCTGCATAGCAGTTGCCTCATTGGCAAAGGAATCTGCCCCACTTTGAGTCTCCTCGTTCCCAATGGTCACCTGCAGTGCGTCCTCTGAGTTTTTGGCGATCTCTCCGTCCTCCTCAAAGGGAATAAATTCATTTCCGTTTTCCTTCATCACAATCTCCTCTCTGTTGTTGGTTTCATTTATGGTTTTCTGTTACAAATGCGTATAAAACAGTTGTCTGATCTTGGTAAAAACCCCCTCCGTCAAGGGCTGCATCGGCTCCCTGTGCGGATAGTAAACCGCCATCCGGTACGCATAAAAGACCAGCATCCCAAACAGCGTGATCCCCAAAAGCCAGTACAGCTCCTTTCCCTTTCTTCCAAGCAGATACCGGTTCATCGCAAAATCCAGCGCAATCAAAATCCATGCATACAGAAAGGGATGCATCAAAAAGGCTCTTACGGGGTGTCCCGAAAGCAGCAAAAGCCCAGACCTGGTCAGTCCGCAGCCCGGGCAGGGCAGCCCGAACAGAAGCTGCATCGGACAGATGGTGTGAAACAGATGCTGAAACAATACAATATAGATCCCGACTGCCAAAAGTCCAAGTCCGTTATCCTGAAGGTCACGGATCAAAAGCGAAATCCCCTTTATTTGGCTGTCTTCTTTTTGTTTATCCATCCTGTTTTTATTCCTGTCCGATAACTTCGCCCTGATCGGATGTCTTTTCTTCTCCGAAAATCTCATCCTTCAGGATCTTTTTGTTGGCGTCAAAATCCACCTGCAGCACCGCCTTGCCGCCGATATCGGCATTGGACCAGGTACCGTCGGCGGGCACGGTCAGTTCTGTCGTTTCATAGGTTGCGGCAGCCGCTGCCTTCAGGGACAGCTCCGTAACCTCGCTTTGCTTCAGGTTTGTGGTCAGATAGGGGAAGATCCCTTCCATCAGACCGCTTGCATTGGTCGCCATCGCTACGGGCATTTTTTTCTTGATGGCGGCAAGGACCTTTCTCTGCCTCTCGGTTCTTCCAAAATCCGTTCCGATATAACGGTTCCGGCTGTAGGCAAGTGCCTGGGGTCCGTTCAGGTGCAGCATACCGGACTTGGAGGTGTCCAGGTAATCTGTCTGCATATCACGCCCCTCTAACATATTGTACTCGTTCAGATAGGCATTGACCCATTCCACCTCTTCCGAGCTAAGCTCCAGATCCACTCCGCCGACCGCATCCACCAGGGCTGCAAAGGCCTGGAAATTCACGATGGCATAGCGATTGACCTCGATGTCAAAATTCTCCTTGATGGTCTGGCACAAAAGCGCCGCACCGCCGTATGCATAAGCCGCATTCAGCCGGTTCTCACCATGCCCGGGGATCGTCACATACATATCCCGCAGAAAGGACGTCATGTAGATCTTCTTTGTCTTGGGATTCATGGAAACCAGGATCATGGCGTCCGAACGGCCGTCCTCTCCGTTTTCTCTTGAATCATTTCCGATGAGCAGAATGTGGGACACGCCTTCTTCCTTCATAGGCTCCCCCGCAAGCTCTGCCGGCTGCTCGGTGGTCATCTGCTTATAAGCCGATCCCACCAGTCGATTCATGAGAAAATACAGGAGGCAAAGCAGCACTGCCAGGGCAATGAGGAACTTGATAAAGCCGTGCTTTTTCTTTCCGTCCCCTCCGCTTCTTTCCTTTTTCAGTGCGTCCTTTTCCTTCTTGAGCCGCTCCTTTTCCCGCTTTTCCTGCGTCTTGACCCTGGCGGCCCTTGCAGCCTTGATCCGTTTTTCGGCCGCTGCCCGCTCCCGTTTATCCTTCTCTCTTCTGGCAGGCTCTTCATGCCTTCTGTCACGGCCTACGGGAGCACTCTGTCTCCGGGGGCTTGCCGCTTTTTTTACGCCGCCCCGGGGAAGCTCCGGCTCATAGTCTTCATACTCTTCATATGCGTCCGGCTCCTCATAGGTATCGTACTCTTCATAGGCGTCGCCTGGTTCATATGCGTCATAGCCATCATACGCTTCCTCGTCATCATAGGCATCCGCATACCCGTCCTCATCATAGCCGGGATCATAGCCCCGACGCGCTTCATAGCCCTGATTAAACCCTGCGGCGTAGCCTTTTTCAAATCCGTCTCCGAAGCCCTCGTCAAAGGTGGGCTTCTCGGGACGTTTTACTTTTCTTTTCGGTGCCTCCTGTGGTCTGCGCTTTTTGATCTGCTCCTCAGTTTTCTTCCGGGGAAGGGGCTCCTTTTCGGAAGTCACCTGCTTGGCCGGTGCTTTCTTAACCGGTGCTTTCTTGACAGGAGCCTGCTTGGCCGGTGTCTGTTTCATCGGTGGCTTGCTTCCCGTGCTCGCCGTTTTCTTTTTTACGCCGGGATCCTGCAGCTCATTTTCCAGAAACTGCTCCAATCCCTCCTGGATCGATTCATTTTCACCGATCGCGTTGTTTCTGTTCTTATCGTCCATACAATCCTCAATTCATTTTTTCATAATACAGGCTTATCCAGTACTGACAGGATATCCTTGTTGTTCTTTTCAAACTCCTCCGCAACCTTTCTGACTTCCTCAGCGGATTCCAGAAAGACCTCCGCAATCAACGGGTCAAAGTGCACTCCCGCACCTTCCCTTATAATGTCCATAGACTGCTCAAAGGTAAAGGGCTTTTTATAACTTCGCTTGGATACCACCGCATCAAATACATCCGCCACAGCCATGATCCTGGCGGAAAGGGGAATCTCTACCCCGGCGATACCGTGGGGATAGCCCTTGCCGTTCCATTTCTCATGATGGTATTCCGCAAGGTTCTTGGCTTCGTTAAGATATCCTGACTCCGGCACGATCTCAATGGCCTGGCTGATGATCTCGCTTCCGGCCATGGCGTGATTTTTCATCTCTGCAAATTCCTCATCATCCAACTTGCCGGGCTTGTTCAAAATGGCATCCCGAACCTTGATCTTGCCTACATCGTGAAGAGGGGCGGAATGATACACATCATAGATGAACTCATCCGTCAGCTGCTCCTCGTAGTAGCCCTTCTTTTTCAGTGCATCCATAATGATCTTGGTATAGGCAGCCGTCTTTCGTACATGATCTCCGGTGTTCTTGTCCCGGCTCTCCACCATATCCGCCAGTACCATGATAAGGCCGTTCTGCATCTTGGCAATGGTTTCCGTCTGGTGCTCGATATCCTCCACGAAATGAACGCATTCCTGAGTAGTTTCGCTGAAGGCGTTATACAGGTTTTCAATCTCATCTCCCGTATGAATATCCAGCCCCCGTATCCGCTTCACACCTTCCTCACGAGCCTCTTCCGTATTATAGGCAAAGGCCGAGGCCGCATAGGCCATGGAATTTACCGGCAGGACCACGTTGTATTCCGCCATCCACATGCCCACTACCATGATCACAATAAAGAAGCCCAAGAACAGGGATGTGAGCTTGGCAAAAAAGGTATAGCTGCTGGCGCGGAGCCGTTCCATGGAAACGTCCGCCGCCGCATAGCACTGGCAGATCCCGTTTTCGTCATACACCGGCACATAAACCGTCAAAAGCCACCCATAGGTATCATCCGAGATCACGGGTTCAATGGGCTCGCCCATCAAAAGCTTGGGCAGATACTGCCGGAAGGACTCATCAAAGGCAACCAGCGTGCCGGGCTTTTCCCCTTCCAGATCTTCCGTATCCAGATCAAAGACCACATAGCAGCCGTCCTTTACGATCTTGTACACATAGACATATTCAATATCGGGAGAGCTTTCCCGGATGCTGTACAAAAGCTTCTTGGTCTCCAGATAGCCCTCTGCATTTTCCCCGTATTTCAGGTAATCCTGTACACTGTCCGCATCGATGACGCTCGCCGCCAGATTTGCCACGCCGCGGGCCAGGATCTTATGCTCCTCCACCGTGGATTGGCGATAGAGGATATAACTGATGGTGGTGGACATGATGGCTACGCAAAGGGGTGCCACGATCAAAAGCAGTAGGATCTTGGTACGAAGACTCATGACCCTGTTTTCCAGGCCGCGGATCTTTTTTTCATCCACCTTCTCAAGAGGCGTCTGCTGCCAGCCGTCATAGACCAGCTTCTTTTTCGTTGCCTGCGGCATGCAAAGCCGGATCACGAAGACCACTGCCACCGTGATCAGCTTATCCGGCAGATCGATCAGATAGTCCGCCGACATCTGCGCCCAGAACCTGGGCATATGCGTGGTCTCATGAATGCGCTCCGCAAAGGTGGCCGAGATCCCTTCCGTGGCAAAGCCGTACAAAAACCAGGTAAAGAGCGAGCCCAAAGCGCCTCCCACCAGAGACAGTACAAAGGCGCTGCCGACGGCTTTATACCATTTCTCCATCCAGCCCTTCTGTGCCAGATAGGTGGCCACCACCGCCATGATCACATTCAGAAAGCCGTAATAAATCGAGGCCGGATCAAAGATACATTTGATCAGGTTGCTCGTAAGCCCCACCAGTGCCGCCGGCAGATAGCCGCAGCTACTGGCCACCAGCACTGTTCCGATGGTATCCAGAAACAGCGACAGCTTCAGCTTTGTTGCCACATAACCGCCTGTCAGGTTCAGGACCAAACCGAAGAGACAAAGGAGCAAAAGTGCCAGGATCCTCTTGTGCCCGCGTCTGCCGCTTTCTTTTTTCTCAGTTCCTTCGGAAACCCTCTGTGTTTGTTCCATAAGTCATTCCTTCTTTCCTCATTCCCCCGAATACGAAATTATAACTATCCATACAGAGTTAATTATACCAATCTTTTCGGTCTGCTTCAACTAATAGTCATCGGATACAAAAATCCCGGCTGGCAGCTGCCAACCGGGATTTGCTTTTTCTATTCTGTTTCGTCTCTTTGCGATCAAGCCTTGCCGTCAGATCCGAGTACGTTGATGATCTTGTGAGCTACCATGTCCTTAACAGCCTGACGAGCGGGCTTTAAGTACTGGCGGGGATCAAAGTGATCCGGATGCTCTGCAAAGTACTTGCGGATGTTACCGGTCATAGCAAGACGGATATCGGAGTCGATGTTGATCTTGCAGACAGCAAGCTTAGCAGCCTGACGCAGCTGCTCCTCAGGAATACCTACTGCATCCGGCATATTTCCGCCATACTGATTTACCATCTTTACGAACTCCTGCGGAACGGAAGATGAACCGTGAAGAACGATCGGGAAACCGGGCAGTCTCTTAATGCACTCTTCAAGAACGTCGAAACGAAGCGGCGGGGGAACCAGGATGCCGTCAGCATTTCTGGTGCACTGCTCAGCCGTGAACTTGTAAGCACCGTGGGAGGTACCGATCGCAATTGCAAGAGAGTCACAACCGGTCTTGTCAACGAACTCCTCAACCTCTTCAGGCTTGGTGTAAGCTTCCTTACCGGACTCTACAACAACCTCATCCTCAATACCTGCAAGGGTACCAAGCTCAGCCTCTACTACTACGCCATGTGCGTGAGCATACTCAACAACCTGCTTGGTCAGTGCGATGTTGTCCTCGAAGGATTTGCTGGAAGCGTCGATCATAACGGAAGTAAATCCGCCGTCGATACAGCTCTTGCAAAGCTCGAAGGTATCGCCATGATCTAAGTGAAGTGCGATGGGGATCTGCGGATTCTCCTCTACGGCAGCCTCAACCAGCTTTACCAGATAGGTGTGGTTTGCATAAGCACGGGCTCCCTTGGAAACCTGAAGGATCACGGGGCTGTTCAGCTCGCCTGCTGCCTCGGTAATACCCTGAACGATCTCCATGTTGTTTACATTGAAAGCGCCGACTGCATAACCGCCGTCATAAGCTTTCTTGAACATTTCTGTGGTAGTAACTAATGCCATTTTTTGTTCTCCCTTTCTTTATTTTTTTATTTTGTACTGCATTTTCTATCAGCTCCTGCAATACAATCATACGGATTATAGCACAAAAGCCCTTCGGATACAAGGAAATCTATTCGCCGGATAGTGTAAAGTTACTGTCACCGGGTTTTCTGATGTTGACGGCCTTATCGGCACAACTTATAATAAGACTAGGTAACTGAAAACACAGTTCTCATTGGGGATGGTACAAGATGAACGAAGAATTAAAATACACTTTAAAAAACGCGCAAAACAGTCGTGAACGGATGCAACTTTTGAATTCCTATCGTGAGCCGCTTTTTGATGATGCTCTTGAGGATACCTACCAGGGTACCGACTATAACACCGGTGTATGCTCCGATATGCCGGAATGCGGATGCTAACCCATAGCAAACACAGGAATGAAGGACCAAGACACTGCAGCTAAGTATCTCGACAAGATCACGAAACAGGAAACCGCTACTTTTTTGAAGGGTTATACAGGCTGCTTCAAGATCAGTTGTAGTCAACGGATTGAAGAAGCTCTGCTAAGAAGGCTCTACTCTCTGACAGAGCCTTCTTTTGACATACTTTTTTTGAGGCACCTGGAAGATCAGGGGCTTTTAGAACAGTATCTGAAAGATCCGAAGATGATTCAAAAAGAACTGACACAGGCTAGGTATCAGTTTGAAAAGCATCTTTCCACAAATCCGCAGCAGATCCTCGGTGATCTTTCTGCCCCACTTTCCCGGGCAATGGATCAGACGATCCGTTTGTTTTTTGAAATGCTGGGGGAGCTGTTTTCTCGAATCGAGCAATGTAAAAGTGAGATCTTTGCTACCTTTTTTGATGGAAAGCCCTTCCGGGAAATCTGTTCCATTTCCCCGGATATGGGAGATCTGCACAACGGTGGGCGTTCAACCTCCATCATCGAAACGGAAATCGGATGTTTTGTCTATAAACCCAGAGATCTTTCCATTGATGCGGCCGCCTACTCTCTGTTCAAGGGCTTTTTCAACGATTTTGCAAGGATCCCTCTTGTCTTGCCAAAAGATGGATTCGGATTTTGCGAATACATCCGAAATGAACCTGCTGATACAGAAGAATCTGCAGAGCTGTACTATCATCGACTCGGCGGTTTATGTGCCGTTGCCTGCGTCCTGGGTACACGGGATTTCCACAAAGGAAACCTTTTGTGCAGCGATGCCTTTCCGATACCGATCGATCTTGAAATGTTGATCTCTCCGGAAAAAAGCAAGGATACCGAACTGACCGGGCTAAGCAGAGAACTGGCCATGACCCTTTATGATAGCTGCCTGATGCCATGTCGACAGGAAAACGAAAATGTGAGCTTTCTATTTGAAGAAAGCAGTAAAAATGCTTCCGCCCCGGTCATAAACGGATCCAGGCGCATTGTAACCTTTTACAGAGAATCTTTTTTCAAAGGGTTTCAAACAGGGTATCTTCGCTGCAAATCTCAAAAGGAGCAGCTTCTTCATGCCCTGGATTCCTTCAAGGGTGCTACCATCCGGCATATCCTCCGCGCTACCCAGCCCTATGCCGTCTTACTGAAAAAGACCTATTCACCCGGATGGCTGCAGGCCCCGGATTTGGAAGAAGAACTCTTGAAAACCCTTTTCCAAATCTTTGAAAAAACCGGGGAACCAACGCTTCATTCTCTTGCAAGGGCAGAAACTCGGGCACTTTTACGAGGAGATATCCCATATTTTTATACAAAGTCTGACAGCCTTACCCTAATGGGTGAAGATAATGAGTCCATCGCAAACTACTTTGATAAAAGTGCCATTCAAAGGGCCAAAGAACGAATTTCCAACCTCTGTGATTCCGATCTCTCTTTTGAATGTGCGCTCCTGCAAAAAGCCATCGAAAAGATGACTCCCCCATTGCCGATCACGCTTTTGCAATCGTCCCATACTTTGACTAAAAGTGACTGTATCGGTCTTGCCGAAGTGCTGTTTGGGCAAATCCTGAAAGACCGGGTAATCACCCCGGAAGGCAGATCGGTCTGGTTTTCCTGGGATGTAAAACTGGATCGTCCTATGCATGTCATGGACAGCGGCTTTATGAATGGTTATATGGGTCTCGCCGTTTTCTTTGCTGCTCTATCCGCAGTTTCACCAAACGACGATGTGCAAAAAGAAGCCACCCGAATATTGAAATACATCATAGAGCAATTTTCGAACGAACTCGCCGTATGGGAAACGCAGGATCGGCTATTTCTGAGACAATGCGATGCCGGTCTGACGAAGGGGCTCGCCGGTCAACTCTTTGCTCTGTATCTCATCGATACCATCAGTAGCTCGGCTGCAATTCCCGGGCTTTACCAAAGGTTGATCCATCTGGGAGAAAAACTCAATCTGTTGTACGCAAAGCCGGATGTCATCTCCGGATTAGCCGGACTCATTAAGGCCCTTTGTCTTGACGATAAGATTTTCTCCCTTCCCGGAGCTGCATCTTTATGCGAATCATTATCTGAAAGATTACTGGATCTTCGGTCTTTACCCTATGAGAATAAGCTTCTTTGGGGGACGTTTCCCTCAAAAGCTCCCATCTCCGGTATTGGTCACGGACAGATCGGAATTGGTTCTGCACTTCGCGCAGCCGGCCGCCGCCTGTCACGGGAAGATTTCCTGGCGGCTGCACAAACTGCCTATGACTATGAAGATGCAGTCTATTCCAATATATTGAATGGCTGGCCCGATTTTCGTTTGGGTACGGATGATAATAAGATCATGTTTGGCTATTGCTCCGGCGGTCCCGGCATCGGGATGGATGCACTTATGGAATTGGAAAAAGTCACAGAGGATGCACCGAATACAAAAGCTTTAACAAAACTGCGTCTTGATCGGGCAATCCAAAGCTGCCTTTCGCAAAAGCTGCAAAATTCCGATCACCTTTGCTGCGGAAACTGTGCTTCCATCGAGTTTCTATACGAAGCAGGAAAAAGACTCCATGAACCCGCCCTCACTGAAGAAGGTCTTAAGCGCCTTTCTCGGATGACGCAACGGGCAGCTCAGGCCGGAGGCTATACTTGTGTCGGAAATGAAGGCAGGGCTTCCTTCCATCCGTCCTTGTTTTACGGAACCGCCGGCATCGGATATGAACTGCTTAAATACGCCTGTCCGGATGGGCTACCAACCCTGTTTCTATAGACATACAGAGGTGCTGTACAAACTATATACACCCTGATTTCACGAGGTACCGTTATGAAAGAATACAAGTTCCTGGAAATTGAAAACCTGCAACTCCCCGAAAGCAGACGTGTACAAAGAAGCCGAATGCGTAGCATCCTGGATGCAATCGCATGCATGGTTTCGGAGTACGCCGTAGGCTGTCTTGGATTTGATGCTTCGGATGAAACATTATATCCCTTCATCCGCAAATACTTCATGGGTGAATGCGAAACCAAGGAACTTCTCAAGCGTCTTATTTCCAACTTTGAGATCGAGGAAATGTTCTCTTTTCTCCCGGGACTTGAGATTTCCTTCGATGATCCCTGCTGGAAGGATGCCCTGGAAAAAATCACGGTTCGTTCAGACGCTGAAAACACCTTTTCTATGGGTGAAAAACAGTTCTCCTGCAAAAAACTCTTTTTCCATATTGCGGTATTTGAAGGCAAGCCTCGAGCTCAACGTTATTTCGCAGAGCCCGGCACCGATGAGCCCGTGTTTGCAGATCTTGAAGATGACAGTATCACCACGGTGATCAACCGACCTTATCGATTCACTGATCTTTCCGTCTCCCCAAAAGAGGATGAAACCTTTCAGATCGAGGATGAAGCCTTTTTTGACATTGAAGAGATCAAATCCTCCGATGAGGACCAGAGAAAAGCGATCCGTGCTTCTGTTGAACATAATCTCGTTGTTTTGGCCGGCGCAGGAAGCGGCAAAACCAGAACCCTGGTTTCCCGTCTTGCATACCTTCACCTGGTCAGAGGCATTCCTTTGTCAAAGATCGTGCTTCTGACTTTTACGACCTCCGCAGCTGAAGAGATGCGCCAGCGCGCAGAGCATCTGATTGCACAGATCTATCAGCTTAAGGGTGTTCAGCGCCAGCCCTATGTATATGCCAAAACCTTTGACGCCTTTTTCCGCAGGATTCTGCTTGACTATTTCGGCGAAATCGGATTCACCACACAGCCTGTTTTGGATCTTACAGCAAGCCGGGATAAAAAATGTTCTCTGCTAAAGGATGTCATTGAAGAATATCAGCTCCAAAGAGTTTTTTCCAATTACAGAACTGACGCTCAGGGCCTTGACACCCTGCTCACTCAGCTGGAGGCTTATGCAAGCGGCCTCACTGTTAACCAGCCGGGTCTTAATCGGCTTTTGGAACTGTTTCTAGATAAGCAGGTCAGCAAAAATCAAGTGCTGGGCTTTCAATATGTGAATCTTCTGGTCAAACGGTCCCTCTATCAGGAGGACTCTCCCTTAAAGGCTGCACTGCTGATCCGCTATAACTGTTTTCTCATAGACGAGTTCCAGGACATCAGCAGTCTCCAAAACGAAACCATGCGTCCATTTTACAACACAAGTACGCATTTTACCTTCGTGGGAGATGACGATCAGTCTATTTATGCCTGGCGAGGCGCAGATGTTTCCATCATCCGGGACATCGTCAATCAGGAAAACACCGATACGCAATATCTCCTGATCAACTACCGAAACAATCCGAACATCGTAAAGGCCGGAAACTGCATTTTACGTCTGATCTCAAACCGAGCAAAGCATAAGGAGATCATTCCCTATAAGACCTCCGGCGCAAAGATCTGTGTCTCCACCAACGATCCGAAGTTTGTCAATGTTGTTGATGAGATTGACAGACTGATCAAAAGCGGCATCGATCCAAAAGAGATCTCTGTACTTGCACGCAAAAGCAGGCAGGCAAAAGGAATCGAGGATGCTCTGCGGTCCATCGGCATTCCGGTAATCTCTAAAAAAGAGCCTCCAAAGCTGGATAGTTATTATTATCTCTTAAAAACTATGATCAACATCCATAGCGAATATGATCTATATCATTCCTGCCAGTTGATCATGCGCTTTGCAAAGGAATCGGACTTTCCGGAAAAAACCATCAAGAAAATCATCAAAGGGGAGGAGCCTGCAAAAGGTAACCTCAATGTTTTGCAAAACATTGCAATGGATGCTTTTCGCCCCGGTGCTGACCAACTCTCTGTGATCGTCGAACGATTCGCGCAAAAAGCCGGAGAAGAATTCGCAGGATTGCCAAACGGCCGTATCGAGAGTGATGCCATTGATGCATTCATTGACTTTTTGAAAGACGGCGAGCTCCCCTGGCCCATTACTCAAAAACGACTGGCCTCTGCCTATGCTGCTTTTGAGAATGTCAGAGACTTTAAAAATATGACCCGGAAAACAGAAAACGGCGTCAGTGTGAATACGATCCATCAGGCCAAGGGACTCGAATACAATATTGTCATGATCGTAGGATTGGATCAGGGAGAATACCCGGATATCGGTATCATAGACAATGAATACAATAAAAAGATCCAGGAGCTGGAAAGCCTAAAGGCTGCCAGAGCAGAGTATTTTGAACTGAAAAAGACCATCACGGATGAGCAGATACAAACCCTTCTTAAGGACTGCAATCATCCCTCCCTTTCGCCGGAAGAAACGGAAAGCCTTTCTCCTCTCAGATCAGTGATCGAAAAGAATCTGCGGGGATTGAAAAACCTGTCTGCAAATGCCATCGAGGATTATCTCGACGAATTTGACAACTGCATTGCTCCACTGGACAGGCGGTACCGCTTCGATCAGTCAAAGCTTACGCGGAAAATACTGGAACTGGAATCGCTTTTGGCTCAGAGAAATGAAGAGATTAAACTTTTAGATGAGGAAGAAACCGTAGCAGCTGAGGAAATGAAGTCAGAGATCCTACAGCTTGGCGAACAAATAAAGGAGGCTAAAACAACCCTCACCACCTTGCAACATCAGCATTCCCTGTTCAGATCATCCATCAGGAATCTGCAGAGTTTCCATACAAACGCATTTATTGCCGGAGGGCTTTTAACAGATATGAGCCGTGCGGAAGAGATTGGTGCCATCAAAAAACAACTGGAACAGGAACGAAAAGTAAAAATTGAAGAAGAACGGCGTACCTTCTACGTAGCTGTTACAAGGGCCCGGGATCAGCTTTATTTGTTCACCGATGAAGGCGCAACCGAATCCGAATTTGTTAAGGAAATCTCCGATGATCTGAAGACGGAGTTCCTTGTTATGACTAAAAATGCAAGAGCCGAACTCGAACGCATGGCAGGTGGACTCCGCAAAGAATTTGAAAAAGAGACCATCGATGATGACAGCATCGATGGCAAGATTCACAGTATCATAGACGATTCACAGTTTAAAGTAACCATCGATGAGCGTTTCAACGAATACCTGAAACAACATCCTGAATACGCTTCACTTCCGGCACCGGCGATGCGGTATTTCAAGCAGGGAATGAACCTTCTTTTTGTTGGTGAAATGACCGGAATGCTCTTTGTTACGGAATTTTCCCATAATATGCAGAGGGCCGCGGAACAGATCTTAAAAAGTGCGGCCGGAAAAAACGCCATCCCTTTTGAAACAAAAGATCGCCAGATGCAAAAACTGATCATCGATAAGATCCGGAAGGAAACCCGGTCTCTGAATGCACAGACACCATCGCGGCACTTTATTGAAGAGATCATCTCCTCAGAAGCCGAAGGTTCTCGGATGGATTCTTTGAAAAAAGCAGCAATTCAGCATTATATCGTGCGTTCTCATCTATTCAAGGTCAAGAAGGAAATCTATCCAACCTGGGCCTGCCAGCGAATTAACATTCAGCCGAAACAGTTTTTAAAGGCGGCACTGGATCTGTCCAATATGCGAAATGTGCTGGTGCACCAAAATGAAGATTCCTGGCCGGAGGATCCCATAACGGAAATGCTTTTAGACCTTCGTACCATTGCCGAGGCCGGCTTTTGAAGGAAAGGCACTTTATCAAATGCTTACGGGAGCAAAGCTTACGCCTCACTGAAGGCTTTGTACTGCTGCTCCAGCTCCTCATCCGTGATCATGGTAACACGTCCCGCATCATACTCAGACATTACCCAGTCATAGATCCGGTGGATCAGAGCGTCGCTCTTTTGCAGCTCCGCTTCCCCGTGCTGCTTTCTGTATTCATTCACCCAGAAGGCCACTCCGGCAACACCGGAGGTATTGGTAATGGAAACCCTGGGCGGGCGATTTAAGATGGCCCCCGTATCAAAGATGTTGTAGATCTCCGGATTTTTCATCATGCCGTCCGCATGGATTCCTGCTCTTGTCAGATTAAAGGCACTTCCCACAAAGGGCGTCATGGGCGGAATGTCGTAATTGGTTTCCCTGCTGATATAGTCTGCAATCTCCGTGATCACCTTTGTATCCATGCCATTCAGTGTACCGCGCAGGGATGCGTATTCAAATACCATAGCCTCCAGCGGAACATTGCCCGTACGCTCTCCGATCCCAAGAAGTGAGCAGTTGACGCCGCTTGCGCCGTACATCCAGGCCGTTGTGGCATTGACAACACCCTTGTAAAAATCATTGTGACCATGCCACTCGATCATCTCGGAGGGCACATCCGCATGATGCTGCAGACCGTAGATGATCCCGGATACACTTCTGGGAAGTGCTGCTCCCGGATAAGGAACGCCATAGCCCATGGTATCGCAGGCACGGATCTTGACCGGCACGCCGCTTTCCTTGGAAAGCTCCATCAGTCTGGTTGCAAAGGGTACCACGAACCCGTAAAAATCCGCGCGGGTGATATCTTCAAAATGACATCTGGGGCGAAGCCCTGCCTCAATACAGTCCGATACGATCCCCAGATACTTATCAAGCGCCTTCTGGCGCGTCAGTCCCATCTTATGGAAAATATGGTAGTCCGAGCAGCTTACCAGGATCCCCGTTTCCTTGATCCCAATGGACTTTACCAGCTCAAAATCCTGTTTGGATGCGCGGATCCAGGTCGTGATCTCAGGAAACTCATAACCCAGCTCCATGCACTTTTCCAGAGCCTTCCGGTCTTTTTCCGAATAAGCAAAAAACTCCGTCTGACGGATCATTCCGTTAGGGCCGCCCAGCTTGTGCAGCAGCTTGTAGATCTGCACCATCTGCTCCGTGGTATAAGGCGTCCGGGACTGCTGCCCGTCGCGAAAGGACGTGTCGGTGATAAAAATGTCCTCCGGCATGTTTTCGGGCACCCGTCTGTAGTTAAATGCGATCTTGGGCGTCTCCGTGTAAGGGAACATTTCCCGAAACAGCTCGGGATTGGGTGTGTCCTGAAGCTGATACATATAAGGATCCTGCTCCAGCTTGTAGGTTTTATTGCTCAGAATGATCTCGCTCATGGGATTCTCCTTTTTTACAGTCCGACAGGTTCTTTACAAGTATAACCACATATTGTATTATGTGTAAAACAGATAATAATGATAGTATCTATTCGTTATTTCGATTATAAGGAGAACATATATGGATACACAGACATTGGAAACCTTTATCGCACTTGCGGATACCAAAAGCTTTACCAAGACGGCAAACCGGCTGTTTGTGGCGCAGTCAACCGTCACCAACCGGATCAATGAGCTCGAAAAAGAAGTAAAGCTCAAGCTGTTTTCCCGGAGTAATAAGAGCGTCAGCCTGACCAATGAGGGAGAAAAGTTCAGAGTCTATGCACAGAAGGTTCTGGATCTGACGGAGAATGCTTTGGCGGAGCTGTCCCAGGAGCACCGTTTTTCCGGACATATCAGGATCGGCAGCGCGGACTCCATTTATGAAGGCCATCTTGCGCCGCAGATCCGGGCCTATAAGGACCGGCATCCTGAAACCTCTCTGAAGATTTCCATCGGCCTTTCCAACCACCTGCTGGAGCAGCTGCAGGAGGGGCTATTGGATGTGGTGTTTGTTTACATTCCCCTTAGGAAAGCCTCCTATCAGTCCGAGCTTTACAAGCAGGATAAGCTGGTTCTTGTCACGGATATCGGCAATACCAGATTCCGCCGCGGGATCACGCGTGATGAGTTAGCGGAGGCAAACTATCTGATGTGTAATTTTGCTCTTCAGGATGTGGGACAATATATCAGAAAGCTCTTTCCCAGGTTTCACCAGTTCGAGCTGGAGATCGATGACTGTATGAAGATCATGCCCTATCTGCTTGGAAAGGATCACTATACCTTCCTGCCCAAGGATATGGCAGAGCCGTATATCAAGGAGAAAAAGCTGCGCCAGATTCCGCTACTTGATTTTGATACTCCCGTGATCAACAGCTATATCGTTTACCGGAAAACGGAAAGAGAGCGGATGTCCATGATCTGGTCCGCTCCCTCTTTGTCAAATGAATGATATTTTGTTAATTAATTTTGGCCCTATGACACTCTGAAGAGTGCAAGCTCTGTCCCGGGGGGCCCATTATTCTGCTTTGCTTGAAAGCTTTATGGATACAACCTCCGGATGGTTAAAGAACCTCGGGAGAGGCGTTCTTTCCCGGGACAGCCCGCGGCTCACTTCCATGATCGCTCCGTTTTTCAACGTATATAACCCGCTGACATACTTTGCCATAAACCCCTGATCCGGAGAAAAGACACCTCGCCTGATCACGGGAAGCCCGAACTGTCCGCCATGTGCATGTCCTGTTAAGATCAGGTCAAAGGGGTATTGTTCATAATCCAAAGTCCGTTCCGGCCGATGCGAAAGAAGGATCTTAACGTGATCCTCTTTTGTTCCCAAAAAGGCACTATCCAGCTGTTCATTCCATTGCATACCTGTGCAGCCGTCCGGATCATCCACGCCGCAAATATCCAGCGTTGTGCCTGAAACGGTGATGCTTTGACATGAGCCGGCCAGCACCGTCGCACCGCACTCTTTAACGATTTCCTTCATCTGCTGCGCTCTGTCGCTCCAGTATTCATGATTTCCCGTCACATAATAGCAAGGGTATTTGGCAGCAAGCCTTTGCAAGGTAATCTTTGCATTTTGATCCGTAAACACATCATCAAAAATATCACCGCCCAAAAGGATCAGATCCGGCTGTTCCTTTTCGATCCGCCGGATCAGCCACTTTTGCTCTCTTCCGTAATAACAGGAATGCAGATCCGTGATCAGTACGATCCCAACGCCATCGGATGAGACCTGTGGCAAGCGGATGGTGATCCTTTCCGTAACCGGTATCCAGGATATCGCCCATGTCACTGCAAGTAGGAGCAAAAGTCCCCAGGCTACTCTGCGGGCACCTTTTCTTCCGGTCTTTGTATGTGTTTTGTTTTCAAGCCTTTCTTTCTTCATGTGCTACTCTCGTGCTTTCTATCCTGACCAGATCAAGCGTTTTTCCTATCATCAGACATCCAATACTCTCCCCTCAATCGTCCGACTACAGGCTATAGTATATGTGATTATGAGAAAAAAAGAAAGGTCCCGATGAAGCTCTTCACCAAGACCTTTTTTCTTATAACCTTATGACCCAATAACGCTCTAAAGAGTGCAAGCTCCGTCCCGGGGGGCCATTTTGATGATCAGTAAAAGCAGGGCTGCCACGAGTGCTGTAGCGATCAGCATGCCGGACCACATAGAGGAGATGATTGTATCCGCTGCCTTATCAGGGTTGATGAATCCCTGCAGGATCGCCGGATGCGCATTGCTAATGGCATGCATGAAAACCGCCGGCCAGACAGAGCCGCTCTTTTCTGTCAGAACGGTAAGCATCATGCCCACAAGGGTGCAGAAGATGCACATTTTGAGTATACCTACATAAGGGAAGCCCGGATAGTCTGTTCCGAAATTATGGCCGATGCAGGTCAGCGGTGCATGCCACAGCCCCCAGATGATCCCACCGGTGATCAGTGCTGGCACGCGGCCCATGACCGAAAAGAGCTTTGGCATCATATACCCCCGCCATCCGCCTTCTTCCCCGAAAGCGCCAAAGGATCCGATGGTACCGCTGACAAGAGCACTTACCGGCAGCAAAAACAGAATTCTGCGGTCAACATCCAGAATCTGATAGTAGGTCGGATCGTAGGTTTCCGGCCTTAGCAGCAGCCCGATCACGTTTCCCAGTTCCGTGTAAGCCCAGGGCAAAATGAAAGCCAGCAGATACCAGATCCATCTCCGGTCTCTAAATACGATGCCCAGCATCATGGAACCCTTCCCTGTCATGGCAAAGCCTTCCTTTGTGATCAGCCTCGTAAGGATATGGGCGATCAGCGGACACATCATACCAAGGGCCACAAGGCTCTGCTTTTCGTTGGACATATCTTCCCAGGTCTCACCGCTTCCGATGGTCAGCAAAAACCAAAGCCAGGCCAGAAAAAAGCTCAGCACCAGATAGATTGCAAGACGCTTTCCTTCTGTTTTTTTATCTATCGTCGTATCTATAGTTGTATCTTTCTTTTGATCTGCATTTTGTGTCATCATAGTATCCCTCCGGCTCACCCATACTCCCTTGTTAACATACCCACCGGTTCATTCGTAAAGTCAAAACTGCCTCTGTCTTTACTCATGATAGAATCTCACGGCAATCCTGTAAGACAGATAGTACAGTCCCAGCGTAACCGGCGGCGTCAGCAGAGAAACCAAAAACACTTCAAACGTATGCGTATTCATCCAGGTCTTTATGATACCGAAATCAAAACGCGAAAAGACATTTAAATCTCCGAACAGAAGATAGGCGATCGCGCTAAGCCCGATGCATAATGCCACGCCATCCTTGATGACCTTTGCGATGTCTCTCCCCAGCACTAAAAACAGTGGCAGTTCAATCGACAGGATCACCATGACAGTTCCCAGAAACGGTAGTGCAATACCGGAAAACAAATAGGAAAAATCCAATACAAGACCTTCCTCCATAAATCCACATGCTACGATATGCCAGATTTCATAAAGAGAGAAAAATACATACAGCAAAATCCCGCAAAAGACATACTTCGATGCCACAAACGTTTTTTTCGAGATCGGCAGGGCTGACAGATAATGCCCGGTTTGATTCTTTGCATCGCACTGCAGGATCTTCGCGGAAAACGTAAGACTGAACAATCCGCCAAGCCAGAGCAGCATCACTTCCCCTTGCCATAAAAGCATATCGATAAAGGTAAACACATCTCCGTCATCGTTGACTACCCGCAGATTCGGATATGCCGCTGTATTCGAAAACAGAAACCGCAGCAATACAAATATGCCCGTCAGGATAGCAAAGGTCGTCACCAGTCGTTTCCCCTTGATCGCAATAAAATCTTTATACAACAGTCCACCCATCAGATCACACCCCGCTTTCTTACTGCAGCCTTCAGTGAAATACTGTAGGATACAATACTCAACGCCGCCGCGATCAGCACCAGGATCCAGGATTTTTCCTTGATAAAATCCAGTGGTCTCCAGAAAACTGCCATATCAAAAGCGCCGGTTTGATCCGTCATGATGCTCTGTATCAGGCTGCGGAAGTACCCGAGATTGCAAAGGATCAGGGTGATCGCCATCAGGAGCAGGGAAAAGATCTGCGCATAGGCCTGACTGCCATATCCCAAAAGGATACAAAAAAAGATGACCAGCGCACTGTAAATGCTCATGACAGAGGCTGCCGACAATATGATCCCCAGAAAATCCCGAAAGCGGATCAGGTCGGTCAGCAGGGAAAGGATGCCTGCAAGTGTGACATCCAGCAACGTACCGATCCCAAATAAGGCATAGATTGTCAGAAATTTTGCCAAAAGCCGCTTGCTGATGGGCAGGGGCAGTGCGCCGGCGATCCGGTAAAATCCTGCTTTCCCATCCGCCTGAAAAACATTTGCCATATCGCCAACCGTTGCGATGGGAAGCAGCATGAAAAGCACCAATGCCACCGATGCAAGATTATTTACATCAATATCCGATGCCTGCTCTGCCCGCAGCATTTCCTGCCCGGCCATGGCAAGATTTCCATAGCGGGCGCTGAGCACGAACAGGATAGAAGTGAACACAACACCGATCATCACAAAGACAAAGACCTGAAGCTGATGCTTTAAACACATGATATCCTTTAGGATCAAACCCTTCATACCACTCACCTCGAATTGATTTCGTAGTTTTTCTTCATCCTATTTTTTTCTGACATAATACAGCATGATCTGCTCCAGAGAAGCCCTCTCACATACCATATCCGGGTAGAGCTTCGCAGCCGAGAACCGGTCATTTACCAGCACTTCACAGCCAAAACTGCTTGTCTCGCTGCCTACTATAAGAGAAGTGCTGATCCCGGAAAGAGCTTCTTTTTTGCAGCGCAGGATCCCGTGTTTTTCCAGGATCTCATCCTTGTTGCCGGCAAGGACGATCCTGCCGCCGTCGATAAAGACCACCTCATCCGCAATCTTCTCCAGGTCGCTTGTGATATGGGAAGAAAGCAGGATCGTGTGATCCTCCTGCAGGACAAATTCCCGGAAGATATCGGTCATTTCGTTTCGCACGATGGGATCAAGGCCGCTGGTAGGCTCGTCCATGACAAGAAGCTTTGCATGATGGGAGAGCGCAACAGCGATCTGCAGCTTCATCCGCATGCCCCGGGAAAAATCTCCGCATTTCTTCTTTGAAGGAAGGCTGAAGCGCTTCATATGATCGAAGAAAGCCGCCTCATCCCAATTTTTATAGATGTTTTTCATCATGATATTGATATCGTGGCCGGTCATGAATTCATGAAAACCCATTTCATCAAAGACCACACCGATGTCTTCCCGAAGGGCGGCGCTGTTCTGGTCGACGTTTTGGCCAAAGACGCGCACTTCTCCGCTGTCTCTGCCCACGATATCCAGGATCAGGTTGATGGTCGTGGTCTTTCCGGCGCCGTTCTGTCCGATGAAGCCGCAGACAGATCCTTCCGGAACGGAAAAACTGACCCTGTCCAGCTTAAAATCGCCGAAGTCCTTTACAACATTTTCCAGTTCGATGACATTTTTGATCTCATCCATTTTTCTTTTCCTCATAAATGATCGAAAGCATCTCCTGCATTTCGGAAAGGGATACCTTACCCAGAATTGCCTTATCCGCTGCCTTTTCCAGGCATTCTTCAATGGCAAAGAGCATACTTTCCTTCATAAGATCGCTGTTGATGCCTTTGACAAAGCTCCCCTTCCCGACTACGGATTCGATAAACCCATCCCGTTCCAGGTCCTCATAGGCCCGCTTGGTTGTGATCACGCTGATCCGAAGCTCCTTCGCCAAAAGGCGCATCGACGGCAGGGCGTCCCCTGCTGCCAGATCTCCGCTTAAGATCATACTCTTGATCTGCTCCTCAATCTGCTCATAAATGGGCACACCGGAAGCGTTGCTGATGATGATGTCCATATTGTTTATCACTCCAATAATATTATTGTGTATATTCATTATATACACTTTGAAAATGATTTGTCAAGCATAATTTGTATCGGTTTATATAAAAAAGAGCCCCGGTATCCTACCTTTTTTGGACTTTTTTCAAAAATATGCTATTATCACCCTATGATTATTTACATGAAAGAGAGGCTTGAATGATATGTTCTGTAGAAAAATGCGGCTTTTGTTTTTATTGGCACTTCTTGTTTTACTGCCTTCTGAAAAACTGAAGGCTGAGGTGCCTACTCCCTATTTTGGAGAATACCAGTACTGCGATGAAAAATATTCCACAAGCTTCATCGATCTTCACATCTGCATAGAGGATTCCAATACGGCAGATGGGATCGAAATATACAGAAAGCAGGGGAAAGGTGCTTTTCAGCTGATCACCACGATCCCAGTTAAGCAGGGCGAGGAAAGCTACAGCTACAGGGACAAAAATGTCCGATATGCAAAAACTTATACCTACAAGCTTCGTTGTTTCAAAACGCTGAACGGTCAAAAGAGCTTTTCCGATTTTTCCTCACCCTTTGACAGAACCGCGGCAAACAGATGGGCAAAATACAAAATCCGTAAGATCAATTACTCCCCGGAGGGGATCACGGTTTCCCTGAAGAATATGAAAAACAATGGAAAACTGGTAATAGACAAAAAGGGCCTGTCCGATATCACCTTTGAATCCGGAAGTGGAGAGGGAATCACCCTTGTGGAACTGGGCCTTAAGGCCTATTCCTATGACGGCGTGCATTGGAAAAACCTTGGTAAAAAATGTACCCTGAAAGCCAAGGATTCCAAGGCATTGTACCTTCGCTTCGTCCCCATCGATGAGGACTATGATCTGCCGGCTGCCCTTCCGTCGGATGCCACCATCATGATGAACCATGTAGAGTACAACAGTCTCTGGTATACCTGGATGAAGCTGAATCTGTCCGCCAAAAGGGCACATACCGGTTTGGATCTTGAATACTATCACTAAAGGCACTACTCGAACCTGAGTCTGTCAACCACGCTCCTTTTGCTGAGGTTATGATATGCAACCACCGGAATGATCAGGATCAGCACACAAAGCAACGGCAGACTGATTACAAGGGGCGCCAGGGTAAAATGCCACTTGAACATGGCGATCCCGTCCACAAACGCTTTGATCAGACTCTGCTTTTGTTGCCATAGTTTCTCCTAATAAAGTAAGTGAGGAGTGCGGGAATCCACACTCCTCACTGCATTTTCTTAAATGAGAGTTTTCTGCTGGTTGTCAGCCGCGATACCCAATTAGAACATCTTAAGCGATGGAAGTTTACCCTGCTCCACCTGCAGCACAACTTTTTACGTTAACTTCCTGAAATAGTTCCACTAAAACCTATGATCCACATTCTGGCGAGCATCATTTGCTCGTTTTTCTTTTCCGGCCACGATGTCTTGCCGGCTTTGGCTTTTCTTCCTCCACCTTTGTATCCGAATCAAGCAACTCCGGAATCTTATGCTCATCCAGCACCTTCTGAATGATAAGATATGCGCCGATCCGAAGGCAGCTGCTCCTATTCGAATTGAACTTCTCTTCCGGTAACTCAACTTCGGGAAAATACGTCAGGAAGTTCTGGTTCGGTACCATCATCTTCGCATTCTCTTTTGATAGTTTTCCGATGGTCACCCTTTCAGGGATCGTATATTGCCTGTCCTTATAATACTTTCTCCCGATCTCATAGTTGACGTATATCGCATTTCCTTTTTGCTTGGTAGTGATTTTGCCCTTTACATTCGGTACTTCGATGAGAAAATCCAGGTACATTCGTACCTCCTTATGATACACAAGATTTAGTGGTACTTCCTGCGGGAAGTTCACGTATTAAAACCCTTTTCAACTTCTGAGAAAAGGGTTGCCCCTGCTCCCTGAAGTGAAGATTGGCAATATAGGTGGTCTTGCCGATCGTGCGTGTTACTGTAAAACCACTAAAAACCTTTGTTGCCTGCTACAGCACTGCTATCCCACATCGCTGTACATGGTGGGTTCATTTTTATAGTATACCGTATTCAGCACAGGAATCCGTCGTTTCTTTCGATACAGCTCCTTAAGACTTCCGTCTTCTGCAACCTCACTTACGATAACGGTCACATCCACAAACTCTACTCTTTCTCCCTCCGGTGTGCTTTGAGGCTCTGTGGAAAAAAGCAGCCCGATCTTCTGGTTCTGATACAGCTGCTTCGGAAGCCTTTCCGTCGCATGCCATACCACATCCTTTCCGATGATGTCGGCATATACGGACGATGCCGCATCGCTGCCTGGAACGATCCTGTTCAGAAACAGTCCCTTGTAGGGGTCCCTGGTTTCCGAAAAGCGACTGTAATAGCACATGGTCAGATATCCCGGCTCCAGGTCTGCCTGATAAGAGGGTATGGACGGATCCGCGGTGGGCACCGCTCTTTTCCCGTCCTCATCGATCAGGATGTCATCGCAGCCATCGGCGTCTATCCGGACCGCAGTTGCCGTATCGTTGATATTGGAGGTCAGAAATTCTATCCCGCTTCCCTCATAGACGGCTCCGTTTTTGGAAACAGACGCCTGACCGTTTCGGATGCGAAGATACCCTCCCTTTCCCTCCTGCGTGCTGCCCTGCATGGTGCGGATCTCTTTTTTCAGCTCCGCCAGAACAATGTCCGCTACCGAATAGGTGGTAGTCCTTCTTTCCTGCTCGTAAAAGAAGGTGACCGCATGCGAAATACACATGGTCGATACGGACAGAAAGATCGCAAGCAAAGCAAAGGTAACGATCAGCTCTACCATGGTCGTACCCCTTTTGCATCTGCAAATATCCGCGATTTTATGGTTGGTTTTCCTTAGCATACTTTGTGGACTCATTTTTTCGTTGAAAACAGATACAGCTTTCTGACCTGTCCCTGTGTTTCATCGTCTGTGGGCGTGTAGGTGCCGTTCGTGTTGCGGAACATAAGGCAGGCTGTTGAAACCTGCACCGGGATCTCGGTGCCCTCCGGATCCTTAAAGGTATAGCTGATGGTGCCCTCTTTCGTAAGCTCATAGGGCTCATCTCCGGTAAGCGCAGTCTGCACGGCCTTTTCAAAGGATTCCTGTCCGCGGTCAAGATCTATGGCCTCCTTTACCATATTGGAGGAAAACTTTATACTGCCGTACAGGATGACCATGACGAGTATGAGCATCACAAAAGCGACCGTTACCTCAACCATGGTCATACCGTCCCTGCCCCTAAGGAGCAGTTTCCCTTTCCGGTAAGGTATCATCATCCGTTTGATATACTTAGTCAGATTCATATGCTTTGTCCGTTTCATCATTTTTTTCATCCATGTGCCGCTTTTTCGAATCACGGCTGTGCGGCTGTCGGAGGCTGATAATACCCCCGAAACTTGTACTTTAAGGCTGAGGGCGATCCTGAAATCTCATATTTACAGCTGCAGGAGGCGACCGGCGTGGATTCATCATCCGCACTTATGGTCACGACAAGGCTGCCGGCAGATGCGCCCTTATCAAGAACTATGTCAAGCCCTGCATACGCTCCGCCCGAAGCGGGAGGCGGTGCCACAAGCTCAATCTTTTGAGGCGCGCCCTCGCTTTCATCGGCTATAAAGCTGTTGATATAGGTAACCAAAGGGGATGTTACCCCCGTATTCGAATACTCCTCTATTTCCTTTTGCAGGATCGCGGAAAAGGAAAGCACCTGCCTGTAATACATTTCATCCCTGCCCTCATCCGCCACAGTTGCCAGCATCTGATAGGTGGAAACCAGTATCGTCAGGGACAGGATCATCACAACTGCCATGACACAGACCACAACGATCATGGCCGCTCCGCTCTCCCGCATTTTCCCCTTTTTTTGACAAGTTTTCCCTTTGCCTGCTTTGCACATCTTCATATCAGGGTTCTCCCGTATTGATCAGAGCATCTGCCCAAACACTGTTTTTATTCGTATAGTCACTGCTTCTGTTCAGAGCAGCTGCGTAATAATACTTCATTCCCTCGGCTGTCATAAGACGGATGATACCCTCCTCTCTGCTCTTGCCCTGAGCCACCTCTGCAGTAACCGGCAGCCAGAATCGCAGATGATCCTCATAATTGCTGGTATCAAGATTTGTCTCAGCTATCCAGGCAGCTACATGGAATTCCCTGTACTGCGTCAGATCAATGCCAAGCTGCTCCACATTGATATCCAGAGAGATATCTTTTGTTTTGCTATTAGTCGTCTGGAATGAATACTCATCCTGCAGATTGAGACAGAAGCTGACGGGATAGCCGTCTGAGGCATCATCTCTTGGATATGCATACACCTCTACCATAGGATACACCGGAACCACCTGTCCCTTACCGGAGCCGTGGTAGCCTATCTGTCCGCTAAAGCTTATGGTATTTCCGGAAACGGTTGCCTCTGTCTGGGTGATATTGTCAATATTTACCCTGAAATCTCCGTCATGGAAATTCTGCCAGAGCCAGATAGAATTCTCCGTCAATGTGCAGATCTCCGAATCCGGCAGAAGCTCGGATACAGCCTGCGCCGTGACAGGTTTTACATCTCTATTTCCATCTCTGTTGACGGCAACGGCATACGGCATCACCTGATCTGCCAGCGAGGTATCATTCGTGTCTATTTCAAAGCTACTGCTTCCGACTTTGAGCTTTATGATAGCATCGGTTCCCACATAGGCCTCGGGATTTTTCAGCCGCACATACCACTTCGGACTACTACTCATCTGCAGGCAGATATATTCAATCTTAGGTGTCGCAAGCTGCTCTCTGACCTTAAGAAGTATGGGCTTACTGTAATAGGAATCGCCCCAAAGCTTATGATCCTTCACTCTGGCAACAACATAGTATTCATAGTTGACAAAATCAAATCTGACTCCGTCCGGTTCTCTGGCAATATAGTTATGCCCGGTAACCTCATGTATTTCCGTCTGTCTTTCCACATCACACATCTGTATGGAATCCACCGTGTAGCTGACCGCATTCCCCGAAACGGTTCCGTCAGGCAGCACTGTGCTTTCCGGTTTTGGAGCCTTGTAATAGATCGTTTCCACATCAAAGCGCTCAGGCGTGCTTCCGTCGGGACCGGTCCACTCCGCCTGTGTCAGATCCTGTGTCTTAACGACACTGCCGTCTGCAAGTGTCTGCTCATATTCCGGATGATAGACGGAAAGTGTGTCCGCAAAGGTATCCTGATCCGATCTGGCCAGAACATAGTCCTTCAGATTGTTGCTTACAGTGTCCCAATAATGCGGATCCTGTAAGGGAGCGACAAAGTAATATTTGTCTTTCCCTGCTCCGTCCTGCATATCATCAGCGTCTCCGACCACATGGATATAACCGTTTTTGCGGGTAAAGCTTCCTCCTTCCATCCGCGAAAGGGCAGTCTCTTCATCCAACTCATAGTAATGCGCGATCATCATATCGCTGTACTCCGCATACTGTGCCCTGTAGCCCGAATACCAGGCACTGATCCTGAGGCTGGATATATCATATCCGCTAAGATCCAGATCGGGTATGCTGATATCTGCTGTGTGCATAAGATTCGCGTTACCGTCGTTTACCAGCTCAAGATCATCACTTAAATACAGGGTCTTTTCGGTTCCGTCTGTATCCTTTGCGCTGACCTCGATCCTGTAATAATGCTGCAGCCAGCCTGTTCTGCTGCCGTCAGCAATGGCTATGGAGTCACCCTTTGTGGTATAACGCAGCCGGCCGCTGAAATGAAGCACGCGATCCTCATCTATATAGCATCCGTTTTCCCGGGCCGCAAAGCTTTGCAGATTGATCTTGACCTTCCCATTACCGCTATAGTTCTCAGGCAAATACAGCTTTCCCTTTTCGCCATCCTTCTTCGGTGTAACGATCACCACTCCCGAAGGACTGTAATCGGTACCGTAAGCCTTGGCCAAAATGCCGTTGCCAAGATCAGCGCCGCGCCGGTTGTAATATGCTTTTCCGTCCAAAACGGAGGTATCTACTTCGATATTGTCATTCGTATTTCCCTGCGGCTTGTTATTGAAGTACAGACCGATCTTAACCCCTGTTGTATCCTCATAATCCTCCATATTAAGGAGTCTGAAGCTGTAGGTCGGGGTGTCTCGGTTTAAGGCCGCCACTTCCAGGATCGGCGCAGGAAGTACCGATCTGTGATACAGATAAAGCGGTGCCTGACTGCTCTGGGCAGAGTCATTGTCCAGTGTGCCCACAGCTGTCCTGTCCGTAATGTACCCGGACACTCTCTTTTTGCCGGCTGCCTGCGCCTTATCCACCTCGAAGTAATAATTGACAGGACCCTGGCCGGTGGAGGCATGCCAGCATTCCACCTTGAAGTCCCCGTAATCCGACAGTGCAATATCGGAGGGAACATCATAGTAACCGATATTGATCGTTTCCGACTGTCCGGCACTTAAGGAATACTCTCTTTCCGCAACGGTTTCCCAATGCCCCTTTCTTTTTGCATCGCTGCCGACATACCTGCCGTACAGCTCCAGTCTGAATACCTGGGGCTTTCGATCCTCCGTGGCTTTGTAGGTAAGGATAGCACTGTACTCCGGTCTTAAGGGTTGATCCAGCCCGTTGTCAGCCTCCGAAATGTTCATTTCGGCTCCGCCGGGCTCCAGATTCGATGGGATATAAACAGTTGTCGCAAACTCATCCGCAGCCAGAATATCCTTTTTCTCCTCCGGATCGTCTCCCTCTGATCCGGATACAGGCTCTGCAAAGCCGTAAACCTCTTTGTCACAGACATTCCTGGGGATATTGCCGGTGTAGTAAGAAAGCTTCTCCTCAGAATAATCCCGGTCAAAGTCGATCAGATAACGGGTATTGTTGTTTGCAAAGCGCACCCCTACCTCAAAGTCATAGCCTTTATCCAGATACTTCGTATAATCCTTTGGATTGAGCAGATGAAGAACCCACTGATCCTTGTAGGTAACGAATTCAAACCGTGGCATCTTAAGCTTGGGGGCAAGCTGCTGATACACAACATTGCTGTACCATTGATCCTCCTCAGCCCTTGCATCCTTTACCCGTATAGCCGCATAATACGTGTGATTCTCATAATCTATTTCATCACCGTCTTCTTCCGGAGGCAGGAACGTGGTTCTTGTTCCATATGCCTTTTTCATAATATCCTGATCCTCCAGATAATCATACTCCTGCGGGATATCCTGCCCATCCTGCGGGATGGCATCTCCTACCTGTCGATAGATTTTGATTTCCACGTCAAATTCTGTGGCAGAAGGTTCCTCTGATTCCAGTTCCCAACGCACATCATAGCTCTTGTCGTTCTTTTTGTGACTTGTGATCTTCACCTTGTCAGGGCCGACCCCCACATTCTTGTATTCTATGTACTGCATCAGACTTTCATCGAGCCTGTCAAAATCCAGATCCCAGCTGTCCGCTGTGGGAAGAAGACTCCCCTGCAGCCGCTCCGGAGTCTGCTCTTTTTGATAGCGGAACCAGAAATGATCCAGCTTATAGTACATACCGTAATCACAGCTCTCATCCACGCCCTTTTCATCATATGCATAAGGAATGATATCTGCCATTTTATCGGGCTGCTTTGCATTTTTCTTCAAAATCTGTATCGTCGGCCAATCATCGACATTTGCATTCCATCGGTTATCCGCCAGCGGTTTTCGGGAGATCCAGGATGTGGTTTTTTTCATGTTTTCCACACTGTAGTCACTGTTTGTCACATGACAGAAGGCATCCTTTCTTATTCCGTCCGTCTCAAAGGAAAAGGCAAACAATCTCCTGGCATGCAGATAGTTTTTATCCTGATTGTTAATTCTGTTCTGGTTAAAGTTACTATTCCCGACCGGGTTATCCGTGGGACTCTTCTCTATCTTTTCATCTGAAATAACAGCTGCGCTTCTGAAAGCAAGTTTTTCCCGATCCGCGGGTTTTACGCCGTGGCTTGCCATTTCTTCATATTCCCTGCTGTAATGAAAGCTCCTTTCATCAATGACATAATTATTCCTGCAATACTTCATATTCTTTGTAAAATCGCCCTTGCCGTTATGACCATAGATCTTTGCAATATCATAATCGTAATTCGGATTGGTATTGCTCGCAAATCGCATGCTCACACAATTTGTTACCGTGGTATAGCCGGTAGGCTCCACTCCGGTGTTTAAATAATTCTGTCTTTCGCATAAAATCCCCCCTACATGAGGCGTATCTATCTTAAGCGGCTTATCATTTTTCGTCGACTCTGCACCGGTGGGAGCATCAAAAGTGTACAGGTCACTGCTGTAGTTGCGGCACCTGTCTATGTTGACAAACAGATCATTGATCGAATCCTTGGCTTTGGTATCTCCTCCTGTCCAGCCAAGAATCCCTCCCACGAGGGAATAGCTGTAGATCTTCGCATCCACCCCGTTTACGCAGTCCCGGATATTTGCCGTATACAGCTGGGCACCGGAGGGCGCATTGATCTTACCGACGATTCCGCCCACATCATTGGCGATACGATTGCCTCTCCGACCTGAGCGATAGCTTCTGGAATCCGTAACGAAGCTTTCTGTCTCATCCTTGTGATAATCGCTGGATCCGCCTTCTACGATCCCGTTCATGGCAAGATTTACAATACCATGGTTCTGACAGGACAACACATTCATAACCTGATCCGGTGTCAGATCATAGCAATATCCCACGATACCACCGGCAGTGCCGTAGTCACCGCCCTCCTGATATCCCGTGATCAGTGTTCCATAGTTAAAGCATCTTTCAACCGTGCCTCCGTTGGCTGTCCATTTGGAAATGACCCCGCCCACGGAATTGCTGTAGCAGTCCAGAACCGTACCGGAGTTTACGCATCCCTCGATGCGCCACCCGGAGGTCACCTCGTTATTCTGAATCCCTATGACGCCTCCGACATAATGCTCATGGTTGTTCTGCAGAGTTCTGGAATACGGAGTATCCGTACCGCTCTCAAAAGGATCCGCAAGCTCTCTTCTGACATAAGCAAAGTTCACATTCCCCCGGATCTGTCCGTTGCCATCATTTTCGGCGATCACTCCCGCCACCTGGGAATATTTGTCTGTCAGATAGCTCTCCACCAGCCACTTTCCGCTGGCGCAGTCGACAACGGAGCCGCTTCCGAGATTGATCCCCACTATGCCGCCTACGTTGCCGCGCCTGTTATTCATCCGAATGATATAGTGATTAACCTTATCCGCATAATCCTTGCTCTTTCTGATATATTCACTCTTCGTATAGCCGTTGATCCCACTGGCCAGATCCTCCTGCGTGGGAGACAAGCGTCCCGCAAACACCTCCGTTGCGGCAGCTATATAGGTGTTCAGTCGGGCGGTATACGTACGGATACGGGTCTCGTAATCCTCCGCGCCGATCTGCTTGATCCTGTCCACCTCGGCCAGGTAGTTTTCCATCGTACCGCCTATATCGATCGTAGCTGAGCCGCTGCTTAAATTGGATACATCCGGCTCCCCGGTGACCTGATAGGGACTGCCGGTCAAAACCTCCATATCACCGCAATGCTTCACATCTCCGCGGTTCACCGCCACGATACCGCCGGCCATACCGGCATAGACCGTCAGCTCACTTTGTGTTTTGCCACTCTCATCGTAAACAGCCTTGACAAAGCAATCGGAAATAAGGCATCCCGCATCGTTGATGCCGCAGATCCCTCCTATAGCCGAACTCTTTTTCACCCTGATATCGGCGGAATCCAGATTCCCCGATCTGTTGACGCCCTCAGCGCTGATCCTGCCGCCGGCAAGTACGCAATCCGTCACACTCGGCGTGAAAAGTGATCCTGCTCCCTCCTTCTCGTTTACGGCAGTGATGCCTCCGAAGGCAAGACTGTCATCACTTGCTGTTACGAGATTCTTAATGATGGAGCCGCCGAAGGAACAGTTCCTGATAGTGCCGCTGTTTTTTCCTACGACCCCGCCCACATACTGGGCTGTGGATGTACTCAGCTCAAAGCCCACATCCAGATGCTTGACGATGCCCTTTTCATGATTGGTGCCCACGCCGCCGCCGATTATGATATTTCGTTTTCTGGATTCATATCCCAGATAGCGGCCGGTACCCCCGCCGTTTACAACGCCAAAGTTCTCACCCACTATGAATCCGAAGCTCTCCATTTCGGAACCGACTATCCTGATGGGATCCGTGATGGTAAGTCCATCCATGGCGCTCCTGCACTGAAATACAATGCCTCCGGTATGGTTTACGCTGGCAATGGCACCTGCCACCAGCATATTTCCCTCGATCCGGGGCACATAGGGCTGATTCCCGTGTTCTGCCTCCGCAGCCGCCCGCTGCAGACTGCAACGGCTGATATAGCCATAGTTCTCCGCAGTAATGCCCGCAGACACTCCGTTGGAGGCTTTTGGACTTCCATGGGAGACGCAGGATAAAAGATATCCGCCTCTGCCGTTTACACCGCAGATACCGCCCACGAAATCCACTCCGGCAGTATCTCCGTAGTTTGTGCAGTTGATCAGCTGAGGCAGTGCCGAGTCAGGGATTCCAGGATCCTTCTCATCATCCAGCTCCTGCTCCATCTGCTCTCCCGTGATCCCGGCAATGAAAATATTGCCCGCAATGCCTCCTGTGAAGCTGCCGGCACTGACCGTTGCCTTATTGACAACGGAGAGAGACCTTTCGTCAAATTCCGCAAACAAAAGCTCTTCGTTATCCGCATCATCAACAAGCTTTGACACCGTGACCATCCGGCCCGTCTCATCCGTCACCTGGACATCCTTCCGGGTTTTCTTTTTGATCCTTAAATAGCTTCCTTTTTCTCCCTGCTGCAAAGCAGCGGCTTTTGCCACTTCCTCCGGGATTCGTCCGATCCCCAGCTTCTTTATCCCTTCCCTGTACTTCCCAAATACATATCCGAAGGCTCCTCCTGTACCGTAAGCATAATACCGGGCATTGGAGATTGTCTCACCCCCGGAGACCTCTTCGCTGTATATAGCTTCTCTTGCCTCCTTTTCCTTGACGGCAGGCACCTCTTTTTTCTGTATCCTTCCTCCGTTCTTCGCATCCGAGATCGTCGCATTCAGGTCTCCGGCGGTACGGATTCTGTCTATCAGGGTATTTTCACTAAGATAAATGCTTCCGCAGATCATACCGACTCCGCATCCGTAGATCTGGTTCTCATGCGGATCCGAAGTATAAGCCTTTCCGGCTCTCTCGGCTTCTCTCTTGGCCTCATCGGCATCCTCCAGGGTGGCAAAGACCTCAGCCTGCAGACTACAGCTGTCATCAAACCAGATTTCCGAAACGCTTCCCATGTTTCGTCCGCAAAGAAGGCCCACTGCCTCCAATGTATCAGCATACACGCTTTCATCGGTACTGCCGGCCTCTTTTTTCGACAAGGCAGACAGCTTTGCCTCCGAAAGTTCCAATCCTCTTATCTGTCCCCTGTTGATGCCGAAGATCCCAAGGGTTTTGGCCTTGTTGACGATCCCGCCACCGTCCCCCTCCCCGGCAAGAGACCCATCCGCTTTCCTTGCATATTCCAGATGACTTTCATTATTCAGGTAAATATGAGAAAGCTGATGGCCATCGCCGTTAAAGGAACTCTTTTCTCCGATCCTGTCGATCGTCGGGAACGGCGTCTTTGTTGCATCCACGGGATTGTAAACACCGCTTGACTGAGTGATCATACCCGTTTCATCGCTGATCAGGTTATAAAGGATGGCATCATGCCAGTCCAGATTATCGGTCATCCTGTAGGCAGCCCCTTCCTCTGCAGCCTGATATTTTTCCGTATAGCTGATATTGACAAGATGCCTGTTTTTTGAGATCAGATACTCATCCTCTGTTGCCGTGTTGGTGGCAAAAAGATCGTTTTCCACATTGGAATCAAGCGCCGCTCCGGCTGCATACATGGAAGGATCCTTCGGTAAAACCGACACTCTGGCAAACACATCCACCGGCTTTATGCCCAGCATCCTGGTAATGCTGTAGCCCCGCTCATCGGATAAGCCGTCAGCCGATATTTCATGTAAAAGTGCAGAAGACAAGGGCGTGGTCAGCGCATCCAGCGTAACGGCCAGAAAATGAGAATCCTGCCCTTCGGCATCCTGAAAGCTTCTGAAACGCATGATCAGAGGCATTTTCTTTTCGCCCTTCGGCTTTTGTTCATCATCATAAAACTCCACGTCCACGTTGACCAGCTTTGACAGATTGTTCTGGAAGGACGGATCATCCGGCATCACGGGCTCACCCGGAGCACCTGCTCCATCGAGCATACTACGATCTACAGTGAAGCTGCACCGCAGCTTGTCGGAACCCGTCTCCTTTCCCTTTTCATACAGCTGTACCAGGAAGGAGGTATTGCTTTCAGCCACTTCAGACGAGCTTTTCATGGTCAGATACAGGGTTTCCTCATTATGAAGCATCGCTTCTTCCATTTTCAGCTCCGGAAGGGTAGGCAGCTGCACCACATTCACCTGGTCCGCACCGAAATACCCCACCTGATAATCCTGACGAAAAGCCGGAGTTCTCCTTTCCGAAAGGACATAAAAATCCCCACGCACCTGGCAGAGATCCTCTCCGTAACCAATAGAGGTGGCCCAGCCGCTGTAAAATGCAGAATACACCTTTTGGGCTGTCAGATCAAACTCTACCACTATGGAACCATCCAGCTGCTGCGAATCACTGATATATCCGGACAAAACGTTGTATAACAAAGAATCCGCGCCTGATTCTCCTGACCTTGCGCGGACAAAATCCCCCTGTTTTACCAGCATATAGCCATATTCATGCTTTTTTCCCTCGTTGTCCGGTGTTACCGGCAGACCAAGCGCAGACTTCCTGGCTTCGGGGATCGGAATCATCTGCGGCTTCAGCTGTTCCATATATGCATCCAGAACCCCTCTGCTCTCGGCAGATGAGAGGGCAGACTGCGCAGCCAGATACACGGTTCTGGCTTTTTCTTCACTGCTGACATATTCAAAATGGGCGATCCAGCCTGTAACGCCCCAGACAGTTGCGGCCATCATAATGGACATCACGGTCAGAACGACCACCATTTCGATCAACGTAAAGCCATCTGCCTTGCAGATTCTGTTTTTCAATCCTTTCCAAAAACGCTTCATCAAAACCACTCCCGATCACTAAATCTTCGGATATACAACGGATCCGGCCTTCTATCCGTTCCACGATACCTTCCAGTCGGCATCCGCCCTGTTATAAACCACCCTGAGCTTTCCGGTTTCGTATTCCATTCTTTCGATCTCGTACATTTTTCTGGTGGGATTGTCGGGCTTAAAGGGAACCTTTCCATAGGTAAAATCCAGCTTACTGCCTGCATCCAACGCTACATCCGACAGCTCGCTTATTCTGTCATTGACCACTCTCTGCGCAGGATCGGCCAGATCCTTATAGGCCTGGTCGGACAAGGTCTGCGCCGCATACAATATTTTCTTCGCATCATTCAGGGCTCTGTTCTCCCCGATCTTATCGAAATACCCCAGCAGGGCCGGCGCGGTCATCGCAGCAAGTATCGCAAGGATCACCAGCGTAACCACAAGCTCTACCAGCGTGAATCCCGCATTTTTCATTCTGATTAAATTCCCGTGCTTTTCACCTGCGAATTTCTTCATAAGCAGTCACCCTGTAACGCTTTCAACGCAAAAATATACAAATTTATAGTACCATATTTTTCCCGTTTTTTCAATTGATAGCAGTCATTCGCCACTCGCCGCGGCCCGAAAGAGCCGGTACATGACAAAGTGCTTTTTTACCGTTTAGTGTATATATCGACATTTTCCGGGCGGATAACAAGATGCCGGCGCAAATTATGGCTCCGCTGTCGAACGTAAGCACTGTAAGTGCCGTCCAGGTACTCCATTCTTTTCATACATGGCGATAAAGAAGAACGGGAGCATGGTTTCTATGCCGAGACCTATTAACTATCCGATATAAGCATCAAAAAAGGACCTCCGAAGAGATCCTTAGGGCACATTGTTTTATTCCGTTCTTATCTTTACCCTTTTCCCTGAGAATGCTACAAGCATTATTCGGAAGGATATCAGCTTTTCCTTTTTCCGGGATATACTTTTTAAAAGTATGGATCTCTATATCGTTACAATTTTGAATTTCCCAAATACTTTGAGCGTTTTATCAAGCACCGATATGCCCCTACGGCATATCAAAGCGCCGTATCTTGTCGATCATATCCTGATATAATGCATGCCCACGTGGTGCCAG
>JAILHW010000176.1 GCA_024695605.1 Lachnospiraceae bacterium
TCATAGGAAAGATGCATCAGCGAGCAGCCGCCGCAGGCCCTTGCATGCGGGCAGGCCGGCTCCACCCGGTCAGGGGAAGGAGTGATCACCTCCATCAGCCTTCCGTAGGCATAGGTTTTCTTGACCTTGATGATCCGCACCCTGGCCAGATCTCCCTTTGCGGCATCCTTGACAAAGACAGCGATCCCGTCAATATGACCGATGCCTTCTCCCTCGGTTCCGATATCATCGATCTGTATTTCATATTCCTGATTCTTACTCAGCATTTCTGTTTCCCGTATCCTTTTTCTCTATATCCGATCGTACTTTCGCCATACCAAATCCATTGTACCAAAGCGCTGTCTTGCTGGCTACCCAAATTTAAACACAGGGGGCGGATCTTCTGTGTTTTTGTGTTTTGGTCGCAGATCACGACCGACGGGGTCTGATCCTTCGGCGGCGAGTTTCGTATGCCCGCTTGCGGGCAACGGACTGTTTGAGCTAAGCGCTCTAAAGAGTGTAAACCGGAGGATGCAGATCCGGTGGGCGTGATCCTGTCAGTTAACACAGATGAACCGGCTCGTGTGTGTGAAAAGGAAAACGCACCGCTGACGCGGTGCGCTCTCATGGCAAAATCACATTTTTAAACTAACGAAACTGACTTATTTCTTCTTTGCGCCGTTAACAGCATCCTTAAGAGCCTGTCCAGCTTTGAACTTAGGCTGCTTGGAAGCCTTGATCTTGATGGACTCGCCGGTAGCCGGATTGTGACCGGTTCTTGCTGCTCTCTTAGCTACCTCGAAGGTACCGAAGCCAATCAGCTGTACCTTGTCGCCCTTCTTAAGAGCCTTGGAAACTTCCTCAGTGAAAGCCTTTACAGCCTTGTCAGCATCCTTCTGAGAGATTTCTGCCTTCTTAGCAATTGCTGCTACAAGTTCAGTTTTGTTCATGATCATTTCCTCCTGATAATATTGTATTGGCACTATTGCCACCTCGCCCATTATAGCACAGGACCTATCAGAAATACAACATTTTGTGGCATGTTTCTTGAATTTTTACCATATTTCGTGGCTAATTTCGGGATTTTTTTACTATTTTTCCCGATTTTGCGTGATTTCAAGCAGTCTTTGGGCCAAAAGCAGGTCCTCCGGAGTCGTCAGCTTGCGGTTAAAATAGCTCCCCTTCACAAGTCTGACCCTGCATCCGCCGAAAAGCTCGCAGACCTGCGCATCATCCGTGATCAGAACCTTCTGTGCAAGCAGGCTTTCTTCCTCCTCCAAAAGCTTTTGATAGGCCTTCCGGATCAGCGGATACGAAAAGGACTGGGGCGTCTGCACGGCCCACAGCCTATCCCGGGGCGGTGTATCCATGCAAAAACCTTCCTCATCCACAAGCTTTACCGTATCCGATAGCGGTGTTGCCGTCACACAGGCAGGATACTCCCTGGTCTTTTGCAAAAGATCATCGATCAGCTCCGGTGTCACAAACGGTCTTGCCCCGTCATGGATCATCACAAGCCCTGCATCCGTAACTGCCTCCAGGCCCTTGGCAACGGAATGGTATCTTTGTGCCCCGCCAGTGACGATCCTGATTACCTTGGAAAAGCCGCCCTTTTTTACGATCTCATCCCGGCAATAGGATACCCAGTCCCCGGAGGTTACAAGCACCACTTCCTCCACGCTGCTCTCTTCAAAGGCTTTGAGGGTATAATACAAAATGGGATGCCCGCCAAGCTCTAAAAACTGCTTTGGCTCGCTGCCTCCCATTCGTTTTCCCGATCCTGCCGCCAGTACGATGGCGGCGCTTTTCTTATTTGTATCCATCTGTTTTCCCATATCCGACATGTTATCCTGCAGGTTATCGTTCTCCCAGCTTCAGCGCGGGCATGGCGTTCAGATCGCTTCCGCTTCGCGTTCCGGCCATATATTCATAGTAACCCGCCACCGCGATCATCGCCGCATTGTCCGTACAAAAGATTGGAGAGGGCTTATAAAACTTCACGCCCTTTCTTTTGCACATCTCCTCCATCCCGGCCCGGAGCGCGCTGTTGGAGGCCACCCCGCCGGCAATGGCAAATTCCGTAAAGCCATACTCTTCTATGGCCTTTTCGCTGTGTTCTACCAGCACATCCACAACGGCCTTCTGAAAGCCTGCGGCCACGTCCTCGGTCACGATCTGCTCGCCCTTCATTTTGCTTTCGTTCAGGTAATTGAGGACGGCGGATTTTAAACCGCTGAAGGAAAAGTCATACTCGCTTCCCCCCACCTTTGCCCGTGGAAATGAAAGCGCCAGGGGATCTCCGCTTTTTGCTGCCTTGTCGATCTTCGGTCCTCCGGGATACCCCAGCCCGATGGCTCTTGCCACCTTGTCAAAGGCCTCTCCTGCCGCATCATCTCTGGTCCTTCCGAGGATCTCATAGTCTCCGTAGCCTCCCACCTTTACCAGATGGGTATGTCCGCCGGATACCACAAGGCATCCGAAGGGCGGCTCTAATTCCAGGTTCTCAATATAATTTGCACAGATATGTCCTTCGATATGATGCACTCCGACCAGGGGCTTTTTCGTTGCAAAGGCAATGGCCTTGGCCTCAGCCACGCCTACCAGAAGCGCCCCCACCAGTCCCGGTCCGTAGGTCACCGCGATGGCCGTAATATCAGACAAAGAAAGCCCTGCCTCAGACAGTGCCTGGCGGATCACCTGATTGATCCGTTCCATATGCTTGCGGGATGCGATCTCCGGCACCACGCCGCCGTAAAGGGTATGAATATCGATCTGGGAGGATATGACATTAGACAGAACTTCTCTTCCGTTCTTTACCACCGAAGCCGCTGTTTCATCACAGGAGCTTTCGATCCCCAGTATATAACAATCCTGATTTGTTTCCATTTCCAAAGCCTCTTTTGATCACGGATTTGCAATGCTGTCATTCGGCTTCTTTTCCAGCTTTCGCCAGCCGAAGATCTTGTAATGATCCTTCGTATCCTTTCTCAGAATGAACACCACATCCGCATCATACAGCAATCCGCCCTGACGGATCGCAAACTGACAATACATTCTCGCCCAGTCTCTGCCATCCTCGGTGAAGGTCTCCACATCCACGCTGGAGGAAGGGGAATAGCCGACAATGATCCTGTTGTTGTTATGATAATCCTGAATATCGTATTTCAGTGCTTCCAGATATTCCTCCTCGCTCTGATTGGCGATCAGCTCATCATCATAGATGCCGCGGATCTTCTTCCCGAGGGCCTCGATATCCTCTTCACTGTTTTCTTCATTGTAAAAGCACTGTGTCACTTCGCTGAAGTACTTCACAACCTCTCTCGGAGTCGGCGGATAATTGTTTTCCAGATCCCGCAGCAGCACCTGCTGGGTAGCCGTCAGGATCTCTGCGCCCTCCACCGCATCCTCTTCGGTCCGGGATGCGCCGCGGTTGGACAGATAGTAATAATAGCCCACGATCAGAACCACAATGAATACCAGAACGATGATTCCCTTTACGCCCTTAAATCGTTTCACGCGCCGCACCTCCTTTCCGTTTTTTTTCGTTTCGCGCTTTCTTAGCGTTTTTATGCCGCGTTCTTACTCAGCATTCGTACTCAGTGTTTTTACTCTTCTTCAAATCCGATCTCGATGCTCATGCCGTCCGTTCCGGCAACCGCATCGGGAAAGATCTGCTTAACAGAGTCCATATATTCATTGGGCCATGGCATTGCCGGAGAAAAATGGGTCAGCCACATCTGCTTCGGCCCTGCTGCCCTGGCGATCCTTGCCGCCTCCTGAAACATCATATGCTTATGCTCTTTTGCCTTTTGAAGCTTATCCTCCTCGCCGTACATCCCTTCACAGATAAACAGATCCGCATCCTTTGCGTAGGTCTCAATGAGGGGTACCGGACGGGTATCGGTGCAATAGGTGACTTTGATCCCTTTTCGCGCCTGCCCCATGACCATGGAGGGCTCATACACCTTTCCTTCCCACTCCACTGTGTTGCCCTTTTGCAGCGGGTTCCACAGCTGCACGGGAAGCCCCAGAGCCTTAGCCTTATCCACCTGAAACTTTCCGGCGCGGTTGACCGAGATCCGATAGCCGTAACAGGTCACATTGTGGTTGACCTTAAAGGCTTCGATCACAAAGTCTCCGAAATCAAATGTCTCCTCCGAAGAAGAGATCTCCCGAAACTCGATCTCAAAGGGAAGCTCCGGTGCGATCACCCGCAGGGCATTGACCACTCTCGTAAGGCCCTTGGGACCGATCATCACGAGTGGCTCGGTCCGCTCCGCATTTCCCATCGTCAAAAGCATCCCCGGCAGTCCGCTGATATGATCCGCATGATAATGGGTAAAACACATCACATCAATGGGCTTAGAGGAAAGGCCCTTCTTTTTCATGGCGATCTGCGTGCCTTCCCCGCAGTCGATCAAAATGCTCCGGCCGTTACATCTGGCCAGAAGGCTTGTCAGATACCTGTATGGCAAAGGCATCATACCGCCCGTGCCAAGCAGACAAACATCTATCATCGTCAATACTCCGTTTTTCTATCGTTCCTCCCAGCGCCTCCACAGGATCATGGCATCCTCTGTCGGATCCTCGTAAAAGCGCGGGCGTATGCCGCTTTCTTCAAATTTCAAAGAAGCATACAGGGCTCTTGCCCGTTCGTTGGAGACTCTCACCTCCAGGCTGCAGGCATTCATGCCGCGCTCTCTGGCCTTCGTGAGCAGAAAAGTCAGCATCTGCTTACCGATCCCCTGTCCCTGACACGAGGACTTGACCGCCACCTGGTTGATATAGCCTTCTCCAAACGTCAGATACAATCCGCAGTAGCCCAAAAGTACGCTGCCCGCCTTTGCTGTCACATAGCAGCTTTCCTCTCTTTCGAGCGACTCTTCAAGGGCCTTCTTACTCCAGGGACGGGAAAAGAGCTGCTGTTCGATCACGGCCGCTGCTTCACAGTCGGATCGCTCCATCATGGCAAAGGTGATCGTCCCCGCCGCTTTATGCTCCATGCTCCCGCTCCATTCTCTCGCGCTCTGCCTGGGAGATTCTGTAATAGCTTGGTGCGTGCTGGTCCGATGGGATCGCACGTCCTTCTCTGTAATAGTTCGCCCCAAGCTGTGCCACCGCCGCTGCCCGCTGCCGCATACAAAACGCCGGTGCAAAGGAAAACGGGACGGTAAGACTCTTTTCGATCAGCTCCTTATGGACCGGTACCCCGTCTCCCAAAAGAATGACCCGCTGCCCCCTTGCATTCAAAAAAGCAAGGATCTCTTCCGCCGCTGCGGCCATGGGCTCTTTTACGCATATAAACGCATTGTCCTGTGTAAAGGTATAGACCCCGGTGTAAACCTGACCGCGCCTTGCATCCATCATCGGGCAGATCAGATCCCGGTTGCCGTACAGCTGATAGGCCATTGCCTCCAGTGTCGGCACCTCCACCAGCGGGATATCCAGGGCAAGACCCAGCCCCTTTGCCGTAGCCGATCCGATCCGAAGCCCCGTAAAGGATCCCGGTCCCGAAGAGATCGCGATGCAGTCCAGGCTTTCCGGCTCTGCCCCTGTCATGGCAAAGATCTGCTCCATCATCGGAAGGAGCGTTTGTGAATGTGTTTTCTGATAACAGGTGGTGTATTCCGCCACCAGCACATCATCCTCTAAAAGTGCAACGGATGCAACCAGTGAGGAGCTCTCAATTGCTGCCAGTCTCATTCTTCCAAACCCTGTCCTTCCAACCCTTCTATCTCAATACGCCGATAGGAAAATCCTTTTTCCGGCTCCTTGCTCACGCGGATCCGGATGGTCTCCTTCGGCATGATCTCGGGAAGCAGGTCCGCCCATTCCACCAGACAGACGCCCTGCCCGAAAAAGTATTCCTCGTATCCGATCTCGTCCATTTCCTCCGGCTCTTCGATCCGATAGACGTCGAAATGGTACAGCGGCATCCTTCCGCCCTCATAGATCTGCATGATCGTAAAGGTCGGTGAGATTACCGCCTCATCGATCCCGAGCCCCTCTGCAAATCCCTTGGCAAAAACGGTCTTTCCGACGCCCAGATCGCCCTCTAAGGCATAGACCTCACCCGGCTTTGCAGCCAATCCTATTTCCCGGCCCAGGGCCAGTGTTTCTTCTTCTGAATTCGTTATTCTTCGCATACGCATACCACCATATATCATAACACAAAACCGCAGTGATATACAACTGCGGTTTTTTTAGGGTTCGCTGTTCTTTTTTTCGTGATCGCGCCCGGTTTACTGGCGGATCTTTACCTTTCGCGGCGGCATATGGGTACTGATCAGTTCGATGACCAGAGCCGTATCGTCTCCCAGGTCCGCTCTCGGAAATACACTGGCATTGACCTTTGAGGTATAGAGCACGATGCTTCTGGGTGTGGAAATGGCCTTGTACATATCCTTCCAGGCCTGCATCTGTACCGTCTCCCCCTGTGAAACATAGACGCCCTCCTCGGCAAAGGTATAATGGAGCGGTCTTTGGAAGGCCTCATTTGTAATGGCCTGCTTACGCGCCGTCAAAAACAGGTTCCAGGGCAGATAGACGATCATGACGATCCCGATGACCAGATACAGCCCGCCTGCCCCCTTTAAAAAGAATAAGAGTGCCAGAAACCCGAGCATGGTCGCCACCAGGCCAAGGGGGCTGGTGTAGGTGTGCCGCAGCATGTAGTCATACAGTACCTGGGTGTTCATATGCACGTCCACCTCATAAAGCGGATGCTCGGGAAGGCTGACGGTATTTTCGGCTTCCTCGTTTGCCGCTTTTGGATCTACGCTCTCTGCCACGGTTTCGGATATTGTTGTTTCAGATTCTTTTGTATTCATACTGTTATGATATCTTTTGTCATCCTTTTGTCAAGAAAAACCGATCCACATCACTCTCTTCGCAGGGCCTCGATGGGACTGAGCCTGGCTGCCTTTCTTGCCGGGTAGATCCCGAAGAACAGACCCACGGCAGAGGAAAACAGTGTCGTCAGGATCACGACAAGGGGAGAGATCTTGGCGCCGATGCCGATCGCTCCGCAGATGACGGAAGCACCTGCCACGCCCAATACGATCCCTATGAGGCCGCCCAGCATGGTAATGATGGCGGACTCAAACAAAAACTGCAGCATAATGGATCTCGTCCGTGCTCCCAGTGCCTTTCGGATACCGATCTCTCTGGTACGCTCCGTAACCGACACCAGCATAATGTTCATAACGCCGATACCGCCTACCAGCAGGGAGATTGCAGCCACCAAAACCACGAAGGCCGTAATATAGTCCATGATCTTATTGATCTGATCCATGGAGTCATTGAAGTCCTGCATGTCGATCGCTTTTGAATCCTCAGGCACATGATACTTGGTCCGCAAAAACTGCAGGATGGAAGAAGCAGCTTCCGTCGCATATTCCGGACCGTCCGTATAAACATAGAAACTGGAAAATTTATCCACATTAAATCCGAAATAGTTCCCGAGTACCGTCAGCGGCGCTTCCATCTCCACCTGATCAAAATACATTAACACACTCATCACTTTAGAGGATGCGGCATCCTCACGGATTCCGATGATCTTAAACTCCAGTGTCTTTCCGTACATCTCCGTGGTAAAGGTCTGACCGATCACATCCGTGGTGCCGAACATGGCAACGGCACTGGATTCCCGGATCACGCATACCCTGGCGGCAGATTCAAAATCCGTTTTGTTAAAGTAGCGGCCCTTGATGATGGGTTCCTGGTACTGATACTGCAGTGCCTCGGTTCCGGCATACAGATAAGCCGTGAGTCCCTGCTCCTTCGGACCGTCTGCCGTTCCGTAACCGGAATCCAGCGTGGTAGCACCCTTGATATGCGGGATCCGCTCCCGGATCTGCTCCAGATCCTCTAACGTAAACTCCACGATTTCTTCATCCGAAGATCCTCCCCCAAGCAATGCCGCATTGGAATTTGCATTGGAGTAAAAGTAAAGCTGTCCGCCTGCTATTGAATTGAGGCCTTCCGTAATCTCACCGGCAACACCCTGTCCCACCGAGATCACCAGGATCACGGAGGAAATACCGATGATGATACCCAGCATCGTCAGGAAGGACCGGCCCTTATTGGTCCTGATGTTCATCAGGGCCATTTTGATATATTCAGCGATCTGTGACATAGCTACCCTCTGTTATTTTTCGTCTTGCTCTTTTCCATCCTCAGACTCATCCTTGGTAACAGGCATGACATCCATGCCCTCCTTCAGATCCGAGGTCACATTCTTTACGATCTTGTCACCGGCGGAAACACCGCTCACGATCTCGATCCTCTCATCATCACTGATCCCGGTTTCCACAACCGCCTTCTCCAGCTTGCCGTCTTTTACCACATAGACAAAGGTGCTGTCACTGGAGTAGTTCAGGCAGACCATGGGGATCAGAACGATATCCTTCTTATCCGCAGTCTGTACGGTAACCTTTCCTTCCGTACCGAGAATGATGGAATCATCCGGATTATCGATGTGAACATCCACATCTACGGTAACGGATCCCTGGGCATTGGTAGCTGCCACACGGCTGATCTTGTCAACCTTTCCCCGGTACTCCTTCTCACCGATCTTAATGGTCGCTTCCTGTCCTTCAGAGAGCTTTTCCAGATCGTTCTTTCCTGCAGGAATGACCACCTTCACCTTTTTGGTGCTCTGTACGGAAAACATCTCCATACCCTCGGTGACCGTCATCCCGGTCTGGGGCGCGGCTGCTATGACAACGCCCTCCATATCGCTTGTCATGCCCTGCTCGGCTATGGCGATCATCTCCTCGAGATCATCTGTCGAGCGCTCTGCGATCTCCTTGGATACGGCCTGCTGTTTTTTCTGCAGTCCTGCCGTGGGATCTGCGGTCTCCTTCACCGCCTCGGCCTTTTCCTTCATAGCCTTGTATTCCGCAAGGTCGGATGCGCAGGTCTCATAGGAAGCCTTCAGCGCATCCACATCATATGCCTTGAGCTTCTCGGCCACTGCCTTGAGCTCCTCCTGCTTTTGTTCCGTTTTTCTAAGGGCTTTCTTATTCTCGGGATCCTTTTTCAGGATCTTGGCATATTCCTGGATCTCAGCCGTAATGGCAGCCTGCTCCTTTTGCAGCTTTCCTGCCTCGGCAAGCTGGGCGGAAATCTGTCCTACCACCTCCTGATAGTGTGCCACGTAGGCTTCATACTCCGTAAAGTCTGCAGCCGCCTCAGCCACCTTTGCCTGTCCGCTGTTTACCTGGGTAATGGCGATATCCGATCCGATCAGGGACACCTGCTGCTCCAGCTTGGCCTTCTCCAGCTGATCCTTCAGATCGTCCACATCAAACTCCACCAGCTTCTGCCCGTTTTTTACAATATCTCCCTGCTTGATGTCACAGGAAAGCACCTTTGCACTCACGGGCGCAAAGTAGGACTTGCCCTCTTCGCTCTGAACGGTTCCCGAGATCTCTACCGTCTGGGAAAGGCTGCCTGTAGCGGCCTCTTCTACCGTGACCGGTGTTCCGATCTTGCCTGTGAGTTTGGCGATCTTATCCTTGAGCAGCGTACTCATGATCGTGGGAACCAGGATGATCAGGAGCACGATGGGCACCCACCAGAACCGAAAGCCCTTCTTTTTCCTGGGCTTATCCGGATACTGCTTCGGCGCGATCCTCGGGCGCGGATCCACTCTCTGCGCTGTCAGTTCCCCGCCCGCTCCATTCTCCCGGTCGGATGCGGCACCTTCCTGTGTCTGTTCCTGCTGCGTCTGCTTTTCCTCTGTCGCCGCCGCAGCCTGCGCTTCGGTCAAAACCTCATCATTCATTCCGATCTTCATAACAATCTCCTCTGCTGTACTCTATGCTTACTGCCATCCTATGCATCATTCTGCTCTTCGTTCATATAATCCTCTACGATCTTTCCGTCGATGATCCGGATCACGCGGGCTGCCTGGGCGGCGATACCGTTATCATGGGTGATCAGGATCACGGTCCTTCCTTCCCTGTGAAGCCCCTTTAGGATCTGCAGGATCTCCTTACTCGAGCCCGAGTCCAGGTTACCGGTGGGCTCATCTGCCAGGATCACGGGAGGTGCCTGTGCAATGGCTCTTGCGATCGCCACTCTCTGCTGCTGGCCGCCGGACATCTCTGAGGGTCTGTGGGTCATTCTCTTGTCCAGTCCCACCTTCCTCAGTGCATTTTCGGACAGCTCATGCCGCTCCTTTTGTCCCACACCGCGGTAGATCAGCGGCAGCTCTACATTTTCCTTGGCTGTCAGATTGGCGATCAGGTTAAAGCCCTGAAAGATAAAGCCGATCTCCCGGTTACGGATATCGGAAAGCTCATCATCCGAAAGGGAGGATACATCCGAGCCGCTCAGGATGTAGCGTCCGCTGGTGGGCACATCCAGACAGCCGATCATATTCATCAGGGTTGATTTTCCCGAGCCGGACTGGCCGATGATCGCTACAAATTCACCCCTTCTGATGGTCAGATCCACATGATCCAGGGCCCTGACCTCATTTTCGCCGGGATTATAGATCTTACAGATATCCGACATATCTACAAGTATTTCTCCCATCTTTTATCCTTTCCGATGTTTTCTTTTTCCTCTTAATCGTTTTAGCAACCAGAATATATTGTACCCGCTAACACCCCTTGCGTCAAGATATTGCGCTTTCCAAAGCATTAAGATTTCTTTAACATAACCTTAATTTTCCCACCACTTTTTCTTTGCATCTTTTACGGGAAAGTGCTATATTAGAACTATGAAAACCAACGCGTTTATGTTGATATCCATGTGCATGGGGGTATTGTCGATCATTACAAGTCCCCTCTTTTTTGTATCCCTTCCGCTTGCCGGACTCAGTATCCTGTTTGCGATCCTGTCCAAGGGGAAGGCGCTTCGGATGGATATCATGGCAAAGGTAGGCGTGATCACATCATCACTTGGCATCGTATGCTGCGTCCTGCTGACAGGCGTTATGGCCATGCTGATCCTGTTTTCTCCCGACTACCGCAGCCGGCTGAACGAGACCAGCCAGATGATGTATGGTCAGACATTTGATGAGATGATGGAAATGCAATACGGCGTATCCTTAGAGGAGATCGCCGCAAAGGCATCAGATATGTTTCACATGCAGTAACACTACGAAAGGAGGAGCCGTATGTCGCTTAGGATCGGTGCTTTGGGAACTTCATTTGCCATGCCTTATGTGGGATCTGCGTCTGTTTCTCCTCTTTCGAATACAGGCGCTGCCTCTGAAACCGGCGCGATACAGAACAGCGGAGAGTCCACCATCAAGGCTCCCGGAAGGAAATCCTCTCCGGCCGAGTGTAAGACCTGCGCAGAGCGCAAATATGTCGATGGCTCCGACGAATCCGACGTATCCTGCCAGACGCCCACTCACTTCTCCCCCGAGCAGGCTGCTTCCGCAGTCAGAGCACACGAGGGACAGCATGTAGCCAACGCCTACCAGAAGGCAGGAGCCAAAAACGGTACCGTACTGCAGGCCTCTGTCCGGATCAAAACAGCCATCTGTCCGGAATGCGGACGAAGCTATGTGGCCGGAGGCGTGACCGCTACCAAGATCAAATACAGCAACGAAGAAAACCCTTATCAGAAGGCCAGAAAAAAGGCCGATGCCGGTGCTTTGGCCGGTATGAATTTTGATGCAGCCGTATGAATGAAAAAACACCCGGGCTCAATGCCCTGATCAAGGCCGATGCCAGATTCCGACTGACCGGCAACTATCCGAAAGTGATCTTTGTACAGTTCTATGTGGGATTTTTGATCGCTTTTCTTTCCGAACTGTTTTTCCAGATGATAAAGCCCTCCGATCTGAAGGGCTTTTGTTTGTTTATTGCGGTCCGTTTTCTGTTAACGCTTCTGTCGGGTCTGTTTCTGGTAGGGCTGAATGAGATGTACATTTCTCTGTTTCGCGGAAAAAAACCATCCTTCCTTCGGCTGATCACGTGCTTTTATCAGTATTCCAACAAGACCATTCAGCTGCAGCTTCTGATCCTGCTCCATATTCTGCTGCATGCCATTCCGTTTTTGGTCACCCTTCCCATCTGGCTGATCTTAAAAAACGATATCCTGCTGATCCCGGTCGGCATCTTCTTTGCTACCGCACTGATCCGGGCCGTGATCCTGCAGCTCAATTACTCCCAGGTGTTCTATCTGGTCTTCGAGGAACCCGGAGCCAGTGTCAGACAGCTCCTTGAAGCCAGCACCCTGCTAATGAACGGGAACAAGCTTCGGTATGCCAAGCTGCTTTTGAGCTTCATCGGACTGCTTCTGATCAATCTGATCACCTTCGGCATCGCTTCCCTTTGGATCGATCCGTATTTCTATTCGACAAAGGCGTGCTTCCACAGACACCTCTTAAAGGAATGGAGACAAAGAAAAAGCAACCGGACCTGAGTCGGTTGCTTTTTTGTTATTCTTCTTTTTGTTCTGCCTCTTCCTTTTTCTTTCGCTTGATCACCTTTTCCAGTTCTTCCTTCAGCATTCTGGCCTTATCCTTTGTCCTGCTGTTAACGGTTTTGGAACTGAGCATGTCGGAGATCAGTCTTCCTGCCACATCCACATCCTCAAATCGGGTAGCCAGAGCTGCCAGCAGATAATCGACAGTGGCTTCATCCATCCCGCAAAGAGGAAAGGGCTCGGAGGATCGGGCGGTAAGAAAACCATCGTAGGCATTTCTGATATATTCCTCTTCCTGTCTGGTATAGAGCACTTTCTTTTTCACATAGCTTGCATCCATCTCCAGGTTTTCCAGCTGTCCCCTGAGGATCCACGCCGTCTTCAGACAGATATACGCCTTCTCACTGGGCTTTGCCTTTTTCACGATGGCATTGGCCAAAACCAGTTTATACCGCTCAATGGCTTCATCATAGGTATAACTGTCCCCTTCGTAATTATGACCGTGATAATTGCTGCAGATGCCTTCCTTGATCAGCTTTGCCTGGATCCTTGTCATAAACTTAAAGTACCGGCTAAGCGCTGCATATCCGCATTCCGGACAGACAACCGTATCGTACTTGAGCACGTCGATATGTTCATATTTCGGACGAAGATCCGGGTCCGATCCGATTATCCTGGCCTTTCCTGCACGAACGGTCTTGCATTTAAAATCCGTCTCACAGATAGGACAGGTATAGGATTTATCAAAGAGAAAATCCGCCTCTTTGATCTCCTCCTTCGGCTCCTCTTTCTTCTTTTCCGGAATCTTCTTTTTCTCTTCCTTTTCGTAGATATTCAGTTTTTCCAGATTCCCCAAACCTAAGCTGCTCAGTCCTTCCAGCAGACCCATATCCGTTCCCCTTTATCTATTGGTTTTCACTTTGTTTTTTTCCTCAGTTTTTCGGCAGCTTAAAGGAACTCTTCAGCGAGACGATCCGGTTGAACACCAGCTTCTCATCGGTAGAATCCTTGCAATCCACACAGTAGAATCCGTTTCTGACAAACTGGAAGCTGTCAAAGGGCTTTGCCCCCTTTATGGCAGGCTCGATATAGCAGTTCTCACAGACCTTCAGGGAATCGGGATTCAGATTGATGCTGCCATCCTCTTCGTTGTACACGCCCTTTTCCTCATCGATCAGGTTCTCATACAGCCTTGCCGTAGCCTGCACGCAGCCCTTTACGGGTACCCAGTGAATGGTTCCCTTGACCTTTCTTTCGGAAAAGCCGCTGCCGGCCTTGGTAGCCGGATCGTAGGTAGCATGTACCACCGTCACGTTGCCGTTTTCATCCTTTTCAAAGCCTGTACAGGTTACAAAATACGCATGCATCAGACGTACCTCGTTGCCGGGGAACAGTCTGTAATACTTCTTCGGAGGCTCTTCCATGAAATCCTCACGCTCGATATACAGCTCCTTCATAAACGGAACCTGATGTGTGCCAAGCTCGGGATTTTCCAGATTGTCGGCAACCTCCAGGATCTCCTCCTGATCTTCCGGATAGTTATCAATGACTAACTTTATGGGATCCAGCACCGCCATCATTCTCGGACGGCTGAGCTTTAAGTCTTCTCTCAGGCAATACTCAAGCATCGCATAGTCTGCAGAGGAATTGGCCTTGGATACACCGCAAAGCTCGACGAACCTGCGGATGGATGCAGGGGTAAAGCCCCTTCTGCGAAGGGCAGCGATGGAAACCAGTCTCGGATCATCCCATCCGTCCACAACGCCGTCTTCCACCAGCTTTTTGATATATCGCTTGCCGGTTACCACATTGGTCAGATACATTTTTGCAAACTCGATCTGACGGGGCGGATTCTCAAACTCACACTCTCTTACCACCCAGTCATACAGCGGTCTGTGGTCCTCAAACTCCAATGTACAAATGGAGTGTGTGATCCCCTCGATCGCATCCTCGATGGGGTGTGCAAAGTCATACATCGGGTAGATGCACCACTTATCCCCGGTGTTGTGATGGCTCATATGGGCCACACGATAGATGATGGGATCGCGCATGTTGATGTTGGAGCTGGTCATATCGATCTTGGCGCGCAGCACCTTTTCTCCGTCTGCAAATACGCCGTCCTTCATCTGCTGAAACAAAGAGAGGTTTTCCTCTATGGGTCTTTCCCGGTTGGGATCGTTCTTTCCCGGCTCCTTTAAGGTTCCTCTGTACTCCCGGATCTCATCCGCGGACAGATCGGAAACATAGGCTTTTCCCTTCCTGATCAAAAGCACGGCCTTTTCATACATCTGGTCAAAATAGTCCGATGCAAAAAACAGGTTGTCCTTCCAGTCGGCGCCAAGCCACTTGATATCCTCCAGGATGGAATCCACGAATTCCGTTTTTTCTTTGGTGGGATTGGTATCGTCAAAGCGCATATGGAAGGTTCCGCCATACTCCTGTGCAAGGGAATAGTTTAAAATGATGCTCTTGGCATGTCCGATATGCAAATATCCGTTGGGCTCGGGAGGAAAACGCGTACATACATGATCGTAAACGCCCTCCTTTAAGTCCTTATCGATTTCCTGCTCGATAAAATGGCGGGAGATCACTTCCTTCTCCTCTGCCGGTTTATTGCTCTCGTTCTCTTTCATTGCAAACTCCTTTATTCTACAGTCTAATGATATCATAATCTGTTTTGCCAAAATGACCGATTACCCCCCCAAAATCTTACCACATAGACCAATTGTTGACAAGCATCCCGGGCCTGTCTTTACCCCTCCTGCTTCTCCAGCCGCATATACAGATAGGAGATCCCGATCGCCAGAAGGCCGACCACGAAGAACAGTACCACCTTTTCTCCCGAGCCACTCTCCGAGAAATCGTACAAAAGCAGCTTTGCACAGACAAAGACTGCCAGAAACAGCCCGTACAGACGCAGCGGTTTTTGATGGATCCCAAAGCCCACGCCCACGGCGCAAAGTGCCAGCGCCATAAGCAGAATGCTGGTGATCACCGGTTTTTCAATACGGAAGATCAGGATCATATAGGTTAAGAAGCCGGCAATGACCAGATTCCGGTTCTTCTGTCCCCAGTCTCCAAACAGCCGGTAGCTTTTGCCAAACAGTAAAAAGAGCATCACAAGACCCAGCAAAAGCACGCCGGAAAGTGCCACATATTTGTAATGATCGACCGCGGCCGCCGCCAGAAGAGCGACCAATCCAAGCCCGGCGGACATTCCCGTATAGATCTTGAAATTTTCATCCCTAAGATGGTCAAATACCTGATAGAGGATCAAGAACAGGACCACAAAGCCAAGCGCCAAAAGCACGCTGATCTCCTCCTGGTCAAAGCCCATATAGGCAAAGGCCGTCAGAACGCCGAGCACCAGACATTCGTGGAAGGTCTTGAAATAATGCAAAAACAGAAGGGAAACCACCATCACGCCCAGGATCAAAAACTGCATGTTGGAGGAATCCTTCATTTCGATCAGGAACACCAATGCCGCATATCCGGTCACGATCAGATTGGCGATCGCAAGCTCCTCTTTTTTCTCCAGAAGCTTGTAGCAAAGCAGAATGCCCGCTACGATGCAAAGATAAACGTTTCTGTCCTGTCCGAGCATCACGCCGCCCAGAAAGACGGTAAAGATGTAAAGATGTACCCAGCAAAGCCGCTCCATAGTGCGGTCCAGATAAAAGCAGACCGCCATGGCTGCTGCTACCATCAGCGTTCCCCAGACCACAACATCGGATTTTGCCAGCATGGTCAGAAGGATGATGGCAAATACCGCTTCACAGCAGATGGACAAAATCGTCTCGCCATCGGATTCGGACCCCTTGAACATAAAGGCATTGATCACGATAAAGCCTGCCAGAAAACCGGTCAGATACAAAAGGGTATCCTGTCTGACCAGACTTTCGGAATACAGCAGGACCACGCTGAAGTACCCTGCAACGGCTACATTGGCAAGGGCGTGGATCACACGGACCACGGTCTTGTGTGTCTTTCCGGGAAGACTTAAATACAGTACGTTGACGATGATCAGGATCAGGGCAGGAACCGCAAAGTCCGTAACCTTTTCAAACTCCTGCAGCGGTACAAAGGAAATATAGCATCCCAGAATACCGATGATCCGCAAAAAGCCGGAATCCTTTTTCCTGGAGAAAAACAGGGCAAAAACGGAGATGGCCAGTGTTATGATGATCGCCGCAGGTGCCTTGATGGTGTTCAGGTACAGGTAGTTTAAGATCGTCGCCGTGTATAAAACTCCCAGTCCCACGCCGGAGATCACCCGTGAAAAGCTCTCCAGATGTTTGGTGAGCACGATCTCGGAAAACAGCAGGATCAGGATACCGATGCCGTAAAGGGCGATGCCCTGGGTCAGATTGTCCATGTAGAGCTTTCCGAAGATCACAAGGGAAAGGATCACAAAGACCGCACCCACGATGCTCAGTACAATACCGCCGAAGTTAAACTCTGCCGAATGCACCTTTTTTGCAGGCTCTTGTACTTGCCCGGGCGCTGCAGAAGATGCGTCCGTTGCATCTGCAGGCGCTGCGTCCACAGGTGCTGCATTCACAGGCGTCTCATCAGAGGTAACAGCCGCCGGCTTTGCCTTGGGCGCCGTCTCATTTTGAAAAATGGACAAAGGCTTTAACGGCTGCAATTCGGGATGCTTTCGGAAATAGACCTGTCGATTCATATCCAGGTTCTTTTGCATCTGCCCGAGGCGGTCGTTTTCTTTTTTGAGCTTTGCTTCCATATCCGCCAGGTAGGACAGATACTCCTGATCATGTACATTCTCTCTGTCCTTGATGATCTGGCGCATCATACGGCTTACCACATCAGATTCCGCAGAAGAGGCGGCTGCGGTATTGACAACCGGAGCCTGCACCACAACCTGCTGCGGCGCCTGCTGCAGCTGCTGCGACTGCTCGGCCATTTTTTCGATTATCGTCTCGATCCGGTCCAGGCGGATCAGGATCTCTTCTTCTTTGCTGATCATTGCTTCACTCCTGTTATAAAAGTAAAAAGAGCCTGCGGGATCACAGTATGGTCCCGGGCAGGCTCTTTTGGCTTTCGATTACTCTACGCTGTAGTTGGGTGCTTCCTTCGTGATATGGATATCATGAGGATGGCTTTCCTTCAAAGCTGCAGCGGAGATCTTAACGAATTTGCCGTTATCCTGCAGATCCTTGATGGTGGGACAACCGCAATATCCCATACCGGAGCGGATACCGCCTACCAGCTGGAATACCGTATCCTCTACCGTACCCTTGTAAGCCACGCGGCCTTCCACGCCTTCGGGAACCAGCTTCTTGGCATCGGACTGGAAGTATCTGTCCTTGCTGCCGTTCTCCATGGCGGCGATGGAGCCCATGCCACGATACACCTTATATTTTCTGCCCTGGAAGAGCTCGAACTCTCCGGGAGCTTCATCACAGCCTGCAAACAGCGAGCCCATCATGCAGACATTGCCGCCTGCCGCAAGAGCCTTTGTCATATCGCCGGAGTATTTGATGCCGCCGTCGGCGATGATGGGAATGCCGTACTCTTTTGCTACATTGTAGGATTCCATAATGGCGGAGATCTGCGGAACACCGATACCGGAAACGATACGTGTGGTGCAGATGGAGCCGGGTCCGATGCCGACCTTCACGGCATCTGCGCCTGCCTCGATCAGATCCTTTGTGCCCTGGGCCGTTGCCACATTACCGGCAATGACCGGAAGATCGGGATAGGCTTCCTTGATCATCTTCAGGCAGCGAAGAACGTTCTCGGAATGACCGTGTGCGGAGTCAAGTACGACCACGTCAACCTTGGACTCTACAAGGGCTGCTACCCTCTCAAGTACATTGGCGGTGATCCCGACACCGGCACCGCAAAGGAGTCTGCCCTGTGCATCCTTTGCAGCCAGCGGATATTTGATGGCCTTCTCAATATCCTTGATGGTGATCAGCCCCTTTAAATTATAGTCATCATCCACGATGGGAAGCTTTTCTTTTCTGGCCTTTGCAAGGATCTCCTTGGCCTGCTCCAGGGTAATGCCCTCTTTCGCGGTGATCAGCCCTTCACTGGTCATGGATTCCTTGATCTTCTTGGAAAAGTCCGTCTCAAATTTCAGATCACGGTTGGTGATGATACCAACCAGCTTTTTGCCTTCCGTAATGGGTACACCGGAGATCTTGAATCTGCCCATCAGCTCATCCGCATCCTTTAAGGTATGCTCCGGTGAAAGAGAAAAAGGATCGGTGATAACGCCGTTTTCCGAACGTTTTACCTGATCCACTTCCTGTGCCTGCTGCTGAATAGACATATTCTTATGAATGATACCGATGCCGCCCTGTCTTGCCATTGCAATGGCCATGCCATGCTCTGTTACCGTATCCATGCCGGCGCTCATCATGGGAATGTTCAATTTGATCGTTTTTGTCAGATAGGTGGAAAGATCGACCTGATTGGGGATCACCTGAGAGTAACCCGGAACCAATAATACATCATCAAATGTAATTCCTTCGCCAATAATCTGTGCCATGTCATCCTCCTTTTTTTGTCAATTGTTATCCCAACATTACCAGCTTTCTGCTACCCGTTTTGAAAAGATTTCAGTAATCTTATCAAAGCTGTCTGACAATGTCAATCAAAAAACTGTCTTTTTTCAAAAACTTTTTCAAAGCCCCTGTCAATCCTTGAAAACCTTCCTCGGTGCAATCCGTCTAAGGCTCTCAAAGAGCTCGTCATTGCTCTCCACCAGGGCCTCGATCAGCATATTCTGCTGGCTGATCACCATTGCATAAACGGCTGCATCCGGCTCGCCGGAGGAATAATCCACCGTCTTCATGCTCTTTCCGTTTGCATACTCCTTCACTCTGGAGGAGTTAACAGGTGCAAACAATTCCAGATTATCAAGGTTGTACTCGGCCAGCTTTTTACGGGTGGATGCATTGCTGATCCGGTCCACGGAAAAGGACCTGCCAAGGCAAAGATACTCATACTCCACGGATACCCGCTGGTGCATCAGATACGCCAGAAAACAGAAAACGCCTCCGATGACAACACCAAGCAGCAGGGAAAACTGGGTAAACAGACCGGTGACGCGTCCGAGAAACGCCAGGATGATGATCAGTGCCCCAAGGCCGATGAGTGCGTTCCGTCCGAGAAGCGGACCGATGGAAGACTTGCGCTTTACCAAAAGTTCTACATAAGAATCGTTCATGATGGTTTTTATCTCCTCACTCTTTTTGCTGTCTTATTCTACAACACTTTCCTGCTTGTAGCAAGACGCAAGATGGACCGGGGCACTCTAAATTTGTCCCGTCTTTTTCCCGCTTTTGTCCTTGGACAAAGCAGTGGCCGGGTGCTATAATGGGTCTGCTGCGTCGCAGAAAAACGTCGCAGAAAAACATATGGAAGGAAGTTAACCTCATGCACTATCTGTTTTATCCCGCTTTGCTCATACTGCTGTTTTGGAGGGCCCGGATCTGTAAAAAGGGGCAATGGAACGATGAGGTGCTTTCTTATTCCCATACCAAGGCCTTTCTCGGGTACTGCGCGATCCTGATCCTGTTTCATCATGCGTCCCAGAGAACCTGTGCTCCCTGGCTGATGCCCACAAAGATCCATCACGGACTGGACGCCTTTGTGTTTGTCGGATATCTGTGCGTAGCCGCTTTCTTTTTCTGCTCCGGCTACGGAGTCTATACGGCCCATTTCAAGGAAGGCTTTTTTGACCATTTCACAAGACGCAGGATCCTTCCTGTCATCACCCCCATGATCATCATGTGGCTGGTCTTTTTTATCATTGAAAAAGTAAGACACATCGCGGTGCAAAAGCCCGTCTGGCTGGGCACCTATAATTATATCTGGTACGTGCCTGCCATGGTTTATCTTTACTATCTGTTCTATCTGAGTTTTCGGCTCATCAAAAAAGAATGGCTTGCCATGACGGTAATGATCCTCGGAACAATGCTGCATTTCCTTCTTTGCATGCTCTTCGGCCCGGGAACCTGGTGGTACAACACGCCTTTTTTGTTTGTACTCGGCATCGTGGCAGCGCGCCATAAGGAGGGCATGCTCGCCCTGTTTCAAAAAATCTATCCCCTGTGGCTGATCCTGTCATTTGTGATCACCCTCTGCGGGTTTGCCTATGCTAACTATTATAGTGTGGTCATTTCCCTTCTGGGTATTCGCTACACAGAGTCCGGACACTTTTGGGGAGAGTTGATCGGACAGCTGATCAGCGCGGCTTCCTTTGTCTGGTTTGTGCTGCTGGCAGGGATGAAGATCCGTATCGGCAATCCCATACTGAAATTCCTCGGCAGCTTCACGCTGGAATTCTATCTGGTACACCCTTTGTTTATCCAGCTGTTCGGCTTTGCCTTTGTCAACGATATGACAAAGCCCATCTTCTATATCCGGAATCAGTTCCTGTATGTACTGCTGTCCATCCTGCTGACGATCCCTCTTGCGTATGGACTGCATCTTCTTATGAACCGTATATGGAAACGATCGTGACCCCGTATGGGATCACGATCGCTAGTACAAAGATCTGTATTTAAGCTAGCTCCTCCAAACACTCCACCAAGAGTTTTCTGACCAGATTCGGATCCGCCTTTCCGCCCTCTGCCTTCATGGTCTGTCCCACCAGAAAGCCGATGGCTTTTTGCTTTCCAGCCTGATAATCCGCAACGGCTTCTTTGTTTTCGGACAGGATCTTTAAAACACTTTCCCGCAGCTTCTTATCATCCGTTACGATCTCAAGGCCCATGCTCCTGACATAGGCTACAGGATCGATATCCTCCTCAAAGAGCTTTTCAAACACGGCACTTGCCACGGTAGAATTGATCCGGCCCGCAGTAGTCAGATTTACCAGATCGGCCAGATGCGCCGGGGAAAAACGAAGCTTGTCCGCATCGACGCCCCTTTCCCGCATCAGCCGCAGCGTATCCGTCAAAAGCCAGTTGCTGACCTTCTTGGGATTTTTGCAAAGCCCCGCAGCATCCTCAAAGAGCTGTGCAAACTCCCGCTCCTTTGTCAGATTCAAAACATCCTTTACAGGAAGTCCGTACTCCTTTACAAAGCGCTCTATCTTCTCCGGGCGCATCTCCGGGAGGGATCTTTCAAGCCTTTCGATCCGCTCCTTTGAAACCGTAACGGGCGGCAGATCCGGCTCCGGAAAATAGCGATAGTCCCTGGTATCCTCTTTGCTTCGCATGGAAAAAGAGGTGCCCTTTTCTTCATCCCATCTGCGGGTTTCCATGATCACTTCCCCGCCGCCTTCCAGGATTTCCTTCTGCCGGACAGACTCCGCCTCGATAGCATGTGTAATGGCCCGAAAGGAATTCAGATTCTTCATCTCGGTACGGGTGCCCAATTCCTTTTGTCCCAGAGGTCTGATGGAAAGATTGACATCCGCCCGCATGGATCCCTCCTGGAGCTTGCAGTCGGAGATCCCCAGATACCGGATGATGGTGCGAAGCTCTTCCAGATAGGCCTTCACTTCCTCTGCGCCGGCCAGATCCGGCTCGGATACGATCTCGAGAAGCGGCACACCGGAGCGGTTAAAATCCACCAGCGAGGTACGTCCGTCCTCATCATGAAAAAGCTTTCCAGCATCCTCCTCCATATGGATATCGTGGATCCGGATCCGCTTGACCAAAGGCGCCTGTGTCTCTTCGCCGGTCCGTATCTCTACATATCCGTTTTGACAGATCGGATGATAGAGCTGGGAGATCTGGTAGTTTTGCGGGTTGTCCGGATAAAAATAATTCTTTCGGTCAAACAAGACTTCCTTTGCAATCTCACTGTGGGTAGCAAGCCCTAAGGAGATGGCATGATCCAAAACCGCCTCATTGAAAACCGGGAGGGTTCCGGGCATACCGCTGCAAACAGGGCAGACCCGGGTATTGGGCTTTCCGCCAAAGGCGGTGGAGCAGCCGCAGAAGATCTTGGTCTTTGTGGAAAGCTCCACGTGGACCTCCAAACCGATGACGGTTTCATAGACATTCGCCATTCAGGTCCCCTCCTTTCTCCCCATATGCAGCCTGCTGATACCCATCAGGTAAAGCAGCCGCCTCCAGCAAAGCTGCCACTTCCAAAAGCCCCTTCTCGCATCCCGTATCTCCCAGAAGCTGGATGCCATAGGGCAAGCCGTTTTCATTTGCTCCAAAGGGCAGGGAAAGGGCGCAAAGTCCTGCCAGGTTGGCAGGCACGGTATAGCAGTCACTTTCATACATCTTCAGATTGTCCAAAAAGCTGGCCCCAAGAGGCGGCGCCACATCACCACTGACGGGTCCCAGCAACAGATCATAGTGTTCAAACGCCCTTGTAAAGGCTTCGCGGATCAGTCTGCATACCTTCAGCGCCCGCAGATAATAGGCTTCATAATACCCCTCCGACAGCACGAAGCCTCCCAGCATGATCCGGCGTTTTACCTCTCTGCCAAAGCCCTCGGATCTGCTCTGTTTCAGCATCCTGTGAAGATCCGATGACGCCGCCGGATCCTGCGTACGATAGCCGTATTTCATCCCGTCAAACCGGGCCAGGTTGGAGGAGCACTGGGCATCCGCAATGGTATAGTATGCCGCCACCGCCAGATCTTCATAGCCCAGATCAAAGGTTTCCACCGCTGCACCCAGATCACGAAGTGCAGCTGCCGCCTGCTCCAGATTTTGCCGCATGCCGCCTGACAGCTGATCCTGCAGCCATCCGGAGGGAATGCCGATCCGGATGCCGGACAGATCGCACCTGTTTTGGATGGGCCATACGCTCTCCTTTAGCCCCCGGCTGGTCGCATCCATGGGATCCTCTCCTGCTATGACCTGCAGCAAAAGAGCTGCATCCTCCACGTTTTTTGCCATGGGGCCGATCTGGTCCATGGACGAGGCATAGGCCACAAGGCCTCTTCTGGAAACAGCGCCATAGGATGGCTTAAATCCCACGATCCCACAAAAGGCCGCAGGGGTTCTGACAGACCCTCCGGTATCCGATCCCAGTGCCAGAAACGCCTCGCCTGCAGCAACGGCCGCAGCCGATCCCGCACTGGAGCCTCCCGCCACCTTAGTAAGGTCCAGGGGATTTTTACAGGCGCCAAAAAAAGAGGTCTCTCCATAAGACCCCATCCCGAATTCATCCATATTGGTCTTGCCGATGAAGATGGCTCCCGCCTCCCTGAGGCGCTTTATCACCTCTGCATCATAGGTGGGAACAAACTCCTTCAGCATACGGGATCCGCAGGTGGTCGGCAGGCCTTTGACGCAGATATTATCCTTGATCGCCATGGGCACGCCGCAAAGGGGGCCCGGATCCTCTCCCACATCCAGGCGTCTTTGCAGGGCATCCCCCTGCTCTCTTGCGCCTTTTTCATCTACCGTAATGAAGGCGCCAAGCTCCTGCTCCCGTTTTTGTATGGTCTCAAACACCGCGTCCAAAACGTCGGTGATCCTGATCTCTTTGTTTCTGATCCTTTCGGATAACTGTGCTGCCGAAAGAGATAACAGCGCCTTTGCCATAGTCTCCTCCCTGTTTTAAATGGTTCTCGGTACTACAAACAGATCCTCCCTGGTCTTTGGGGCATTGGACAAAACTTCGTCTTTCTGATCCCCGTTTGTGACCGCATCTTCCCGAAGCTTTCCTACATTGGTACCGGGATAGGCCAGTGGAGAAATGCCTTCTGTATCCACAGCGCTCAGCTTGTCAAAATAGGTCAGCATTCTTTGCATATCCTCTGCCGCCTGCGCTCTTTCCTCCCCGCTCAGCGAAAGCTCGGATAGGATCTCTACCCGTTTGATCACCCTGTCATCCACGACTACGCTCATCGTCTACTCCTCTGACCAGTCACCTTCAAAAACAGTGGTTGCCGGACCTGTCATATAGATCAGGTTCTTCTCCCGGTCCCACTCGATCTTCAATTCTCCGCCAAGGACTCTGACATAGACCTGATCCTCGGTTTTTCCTGCCAAAATGCAGGCCACTGCCGTCGCACAGCATCCGGTCCCGCAGGCCAGCGTCTCTCCGCTTCCTCTCTCCCAGACTCTCATACTGACGTGTTCTCTGTCAATGACCTTTACAAATTCCGTATTGGTGCGGTTGGGAAAGCAGGGATGGTTCTCAAAGCCGGGGCCTATGGTCTCAAGGTCCAGATCATCGATCTCATCCATAAAGATCACGGCATGGGGATTGCCCATGGATACGCAGATCATCTCATACTCGCCGCTGTCTGTTGTCAGCTTCTGCCCGACTACCGCATCCGCATCCAGCATGGGAAACTGCTCCCTGAGGTCCTCTGCCTTCTGTGATACGGATCCGTCCGCTGCCGAAAGCCGCGGATCCACCGGCACCTTTGGTGCGGAAAAGATGGGATTCCCCATATCCACGCGGACCCCTGTGATCCTGCCCTGCTCCTCAAAGAGTGTCAGATGCTTGATGGCGCCGAAGCTCTCCACGGTGATCTGCTTTTGATCCGTCAGGCCGTGGTCATAGACGTATTTGCCGACGCAGCGGATCCCGTTTCCGCACATCTCCCCGCGGCTTCCGTCCGCATTGTACATCTCCATCTCAAAATCCGCAATTTCCGAAGGGTTGATAAAAATCAGCCCGTCGGATCCGATGCCGAAATGCTGCCTGGATACCTCTATCGCAAGTCTCTTTTTTTCCTCCGGTGTATAGGTCTGTTCAAAGCCGTTGACATAGACATAGTCATTGCCGCAGCCGTGCATTTTTGTAAACTTCATAGCCAATCCTCTCTCTATCGCATGGTCAGGATGATCTGGGCAGTCTCCACAAAGGACCTGCTCTCATCCATGCTCCGTTTCTGAATATACCGGTGTGCCTCACTCTCGCTCATATTGTTGCGGCTCATCAAAAGTGCCTTGGCCTCCCGGATCAGAGCCTCCTGCTCGGGGGTACGCTTCTTTGGCACCTGCTTTTTCCGGCGACGCTCATAGATAAAATCGCCCAGCATCAGCTCTATGGTATTCAACAGATCGTGAACCTGAAAGGGCATGGACAGGGACATGATATTTTCCATCCCCCGCTCCCCAAGCCTGTTTCCCGGCGCAAGGAGCAGCACTTTAAAGCTGTCCGGCAGGCTTTCCGCCAGTTCAAAGTACATCATATCCGCAAGCCTGAAGGAGCAGATCACCACCCCTTCTCCCAGCTGGTCTGCCGCAGCAATGGCCTGGGCTCCCGAGGGATGGATGAACACCTCCGAATATCCGCCCTGTACCAGCAGGTTTTTGATCATTTTATTCTCTTTTTCCTTTGACAGTGCGACGATCACGCAGGCCATACCATCACCTCCCCTCAGCCGATCGTGCTAAGTGTTTAGTAGCGGTACAGGTATTGCTCAAGCTCCCAGTCTGTCACCTGTCTGTTGTATTCCTCGGCCTCCGCCTTCTTGGCGGCAATGTATTTGGCTGCGCAGCTTTCTCCGAGGATCTCTTTTACCAGAGGATCCTGCTCCATCAAAAGCACTGCTTCCTCCAGACTCGAAGGCAGCATGGAAACAACCGCCGCTTCCTTGTGAGGCGGCATGATCTGTTTTTCAATCCCCTCCAGTCCTGCCGTCAGGATCGCAGCGATGGCCAGATAAGGATTGGCTGCAGAATCCGGACTGCGAAGCTCGATGCAGGTCTCTGCTGCCTTCCTGTGGACCGCACGGATCAGCGGGCACTGGATATTCTCCGTCTCAAAATCCGCATAGAGCGGTGCATCAAAGCCGGGCTGCAGTCTCTTATAGGAGTTCACAATGGGATTGGTCAGCGCCGTCAAAGACCGGATATGCTCAAGGATGCCGCCGATGAAATGATACCCCGTCTGCGACAGCTTTGCCGGATCCTTTGGATCCTCAAACACGTTTTTTCCGTCCTTGTGCAGCATCATTTTCAGATGCATGCCGCTGCCGTCGCAATCCGCCTTGGGCTTGGGCATAAAGGTGGCATGCAGACCGTGATGCTTGGCAATGGTACGGACTACCATCTTAAAGGTCATGATATTATCGGCAGCCTCCAGTGCTTCTCCACGGACAAAATCCACCTCGTGCTGGGCAGGTGCCGTCTCATGATGGGATGCGATCACCTCAAATCCCATATCCTCCAGCGTCAGCACAATATCTCTTCTGGCATTCTCTCCCAGGTCCAAAGGTCCCAGATCCAGATAGCCGGCCTGTTCATGCGTCAGCGTAGTGGGCAGTCCGTTCTCATCGGTATGGAATAAAAAGAACTCACATTCCGGTTCGATGTAGAAGGTATAACCCATTTCCTTCGCCTTAGCGATGGCCTTCTTGAGTACAAAGCGGGGATCATCCGAAAAGTGCTCTCCGTCCCCGGTATGCACGTCACAAAGCAGCCTTGCCACCTTTCCGTGCTGAGGCCTCCAGGGAAAAATGGAAAAGGTGGAAAAATCCGGATACAGATACATATCGGATCGTTCAATGGCGGAAAATCCCTTGATGGAATAGCCGTCAAACATAAAGGTGTTGTCCAGCGCCCGCTCCAGCTGGGAAGCGGTGATGGCCATGTTTTTCAGATTGCCCTGAAGGTCGGTAAACTGCAGGCGGATAAACTCCACATCCTGGGTTTTAACCTCCTCCATCACCTCTTCACGATTCATTTCTTTTCTCATAACTCATCCTTTCCGCATGATCGCTTTTAACCTTAGCTTCACAAAAAGGGCGCTCTTATAGTATAAGAACGCCCTTGTTCAAACTGTGTTTATTGTACCCTTGTCAGG
>JAILHW010000178.1 GCA_024695605.1 Lachnospiraceae bacterium
ATGGAAAAAGAAATCTTAAAGGAACCGAACTATGTCGAGCAGCTGCTCGGGATCATTCGCAGTGACATCAGCGAAAAAGAGCTTCTGGAAACCCTGGACGATTATCATGAAAATGATATTGCAGGGGCGCTGGAACAGCTGACTGAGGACGAACGCCGCAGGCTGTATCCGATCCTGGGTGCGGAGCGGGTCGCTGAGATCTTTACCTATATCGAGGATGTAGATGAATATTTAAAAGAGCTGGAAATGGACCGGGCTGCAAAGGTCCTCTCTCACATGGACTCCGATGATGCTGTCGATGTTCTGGAGGAGATGGATGAGGAAGCCCAGGAGCAGATCGTCAGCCTCATGGATGATGAATCCAGTCGTGACATCCAGCTCATCCTTTCCTATGACGAGAGTGAGATCGGTTCCCAGATGACCACGAACTTCATCGTGATCCACCGGGGACTTACGATCCGCCAGGCCATGCATGAGCTTGTAAAGCAGGCGGGGGATAATGACAACATCTCCACCATTTATGTCGAGGATGAAAAGGGAGAGTACTACGGTGCCATCGATCTGAAGGATCTGATCATTGCAAGGGACTATATGCCCCTGGAGGATCTGATCCAGACCTCCTACCCGTATGTAAAGGACAAGGAGCTGATCAGCGATTGTATCGAGAGGATCAAGGACTACGCCGAGGATTCCCTTCCGGTCCTCAATGATGAAAAGCATCTGATCGGTATCATTACGGCCCAGGACATCGTAGAGGTCGTGGATGATGAGCTGGGTGATGACTATGCGAAGCTGGCTGGTCTGACCGCAGAGGAGGATCTGAACGAGAAGATCCCGGAGAGCATGAAAAAACGGCTTCCCTGGCTGATCGCCCTTCTGTTTCTGGGGATGATGGTATCGACCGTGGTAGGCGTTTTTGAGGCAGTGGTCGCAGTCCTTCCCCTGGTGATCTGCTTCCAGTCCCTGATCCTGGATATGGCCGGAAATGTAGGGACCCAGTCGCTGGCTGTAACGATCCGCGTATTGATGGATGAAAACCTGACCGGAGCCCAAAAGGTTTATCTGGTGTTCAAGGAGATCCGCGTGGGCTTTTGCAACGGGCTGTTTCTGGGATTTATGGCCTTTCTCTTCATTGGGCTTTACATTTTCAAGGTAAAGCACAATACTGCCGTTATGGCCTTCCAGATCTCGGGCTGTGTGGGGATTTCCCTTTTGGCAGCCATGATCGTATCGAGCATGGTGGGGACGCTGGTGCCGATGTTTTTCCATAAGATCAAGATCGATCCGGCAGTGGCTTCAGGCCCCCTGATCACTACGGTGAACGATCTGGTAGCGGTCGTGACCTATTACGGACTGGCCTGGATCCTTTTGATCCATATCGGACATATGGGATAAGGATGTGATATGTACAAGTATGTGTTGTTTGACCTGGACGGGACGCTGACGGACTCCGGTCCGGGGATCATGAATGCCGTCAGGCATGTGATGGAAAAAATGCATCTGGAGGATCCCGGAGCGCAGGCTCTTCGCTCCTTTGTGGGGCCACCGCTGAAGGACAGCTTTGAGCGGGTGTTCGGCCTGTCCGGGGAGCAGATCCCGGAGGCGATCCGCATTTACCGGGAATACTACAGGGAAAAGGGTATCTTTGAAAATGAGGTCTATCCCGGTATCCCGCAGCTGCTTTCGGATCTGAAGGAAAAGGGGCTCTTTTTGGGTGTTGCCTCCTCCAAGCCCGAAACCTTTGTAAAGCGTATCTTAGAGCATTTTGAGCTGGACGGATATTTTAGCGTTGTGACAGGAAGCATCGAGGAGGGCGGCAGAGAGACCAAGGACGAGGTGCTTGCCGAAGCGCTGCAGCGCATCCGGAAAACCGAGGGGCATCAGTGCAGGGGATCCAATACGATTTTGGTGGGCGATCGGTGGATGGATCTTGCATCGGCAAAAACGCAGGGTATCGACGGCGCGCTTGTGACCTTCGGGTATGCCACCGAGCAGGAGCTGTCGGAGCAGGAGCCGGCCTTTTTCGCGGAGGATGCCGCGCAGCTGTATGAAGGGATCTGCAAGGAGCCGGCCTATTATCGCTATGGAAAGCGCGCAGCTTTTCAAAAGACCTTTGAGATCCTGGCACCGCTCCTGTTTTACTGGGTGATCCGGCTGGGTGTTTACAATCTGTTTTACGCCCTGATCGTATATCTGTTTGCGCCGACAGAGCCGCTTCTGGGACGGATCGAGGTCTATCTGAATGTGGTCGCTACCGTTGCTGCCTGGCCCTATCTGGCAAGGTGCTATAGAAGGGATTGTGCGCCGGACGGATCCGAGCTGCAGACAGAGCGAAAGATCAGACGTATCAGGCAGGACTGGCCGCTGATTTTGGCCTCGAGCCTGGCACTGTCTCTGGGACTGAACATCGTACTGATCTTTCTGGGATTTGCCAACAGCTCCGAGAGCTATCAGAGAGTTGCCGACGTACAGTACAGCGTATCCCTTCCGGTGGGACTTGTGATCTACGGGATCCTGATGCCCTATACGGAGGAGGTGCTGTTCCGGGGCGTTTTGCAAAACCGGATCATGAAATACTATCCGAAGGTGCTGGGCATCTTTTTATCGGCCCTGCTGTTCGGATGCTATCACGGCAATCCGGTACAGATCATCTATGCATTTTTCATGGGACTGTCCATTGCCCTGGTCTATGAGGTTTATCAGAGGCTTTCGGCTCCGGTGATCATGCACTGCGGCGCCAACCTTTTGATCTATTTTCTCACCAAGCAGGTGGGCTTTACGGCGGGACTTCCCGCATTGGCGCTTGGCAGCGGTCTGGTGCTGGTAGCCGCTGTTACAAATCTGTATTTCGGAAGAATCTTAAAGGAGCGGATCCGGCAGCAGAGAAACCGGATCCATGCAGCATAGAGTCAACACAGAATCAAAAACAGGAGGGATAAAAAAATGAGCAATCTGCAACAGGAACTTCGCAGCCGCAGAAGCTGCAGAAACTTCAAACCCATCATGCCGTCAAGAGAAGAGATCGACCAGATCATCGGCGTCGGACTGTACGCACCTACGGGGATGGGAAAACAGTCCACCCGCATCATTGCCGTGACGAACAAAAGGCTGCGCGATCTGATCGCGGATGAGAATGCGAGGATCGGCGGCTGGAAGGAAGGCTTTGATCCGTTTTACGGCGCTCCCGTGATCCTGATCGTGATCGCGGATGCATCCTGCCCGACGGCTGTATACGATGGAAGCGCATGCCTTGCACAGATGATGATCTCCGCCCAGGATCTGGGACTTTCCACCTGCTGGATCCACCGCGCCAAGGAGGAGTTTGAGGAGGAATTCGGAAAGAAGATCCTGGCGGAGCTGGGCCTTGAGGGAGAGTATATCGGCATCGGCCATCTGGCTCTTGGGTATGCCGCTGAGCCTCTGCCGGCGCCTGCTGAGAGACTTAAAGATAGAGCGTTCTACTTGGAATAAAGGGTTACGATTCGGGGATAGACAGACGAGAAAAACGGTTCGGCAAGCTGGCTTGCACGAACCGTTTTTTTCGGATGGCTATGACTGCGAAGCAGGAACCCGCACTCCATCGAAAATCCGGTCGCGAAGCGACGGTGGAGTGCGAAGCACGGGGATTTGAGATGGATGTGTGGATCCCGAATCGTAAGCGAATTATGTCTGGATGTTTTCTGCGAACCGGGAACCCCTGCCTACAGCGTTGCAGCATTCTTTTTATGAATAAAGGTGATAAATTCATTGAGCGGGATCGGCTTGGAGAAGTAGTAGCCCTGGATGTAATCAACCCCCAGCTGTTGCATGGCCTCAAACTGCTCTTTGGTTTCGATCCCTTCTACAACGATCCTAAGATGCATGTTCCGGACCATCTTGATGATGGAATCCATCACGAGCTTGGTTCTGTCATTTTTGAAATAATCCTGTGTCATGCTGCGGTCAAATTTGATGATCTGTACCGGCATATCTACAATGTAATTCAGGTTCGATTCTCCGGTTCCGAAATCATCCAGCGAGAAGGAAAAGCCGTGCTTTGTCATCTTTTCCATATTGGCGATCACGGTGTCCCGGAAGCGGATCGAGGAGGTTTCCGTGATCTCCAGGTTCAAAAGAGAAGGCGAAAGCGTATAGCGCGCGATCAGCGCTTCGATATCCTCTGCCAGCCAGCGGTTTTCGCACTGGGATACGGAAAGGTTGACCTCGATGTATTCCACCCCGATCTCCGTGATGGGATGGCGGTGCAGCATCTTGCAGGTCTGCTCTAACACCCGGGTGCCAATCTCCTCAATGAGGCCGGTTTCCTCGGCAATGGGAATGAACTCGCCCGGCATCATGATGGAGCTGTCTCTTTTCCGGATGCGGGCCAGAGCCTCGGCGGACACAAAGCGCTTCTTGGCAATGGAATAGATCGGCTGGTAGAAGACCTCGATCCGGTCCTCTTCCAGGGCCGACGCGATCTCCTGGTGGATAAGCTTGACGCTCCGGATCACGGAGGCCTTTTTCTCATTCATGAACATCAGCCGTTCATCGGAGGTTTCCAGACGCGAGCGGTAGTGATGATAAAACTGGGTGACCTCGTCCGGGGAGCCTGCCACACGGTTGTCCGGTACCGCGATGATGGAGGAGGGGATCTCGTAGCCGTGCCAGCTCAGTATAAAGCGTTCATAGATCTCTCGCATCACATCCTCGGAATAATACTTGATGGGCAGGATGATGGCAAAATCATAACCGGTCGCACGGAAGACCTTGGCCCTCGGGATCTTTTTCAGAAAGGCAGCCATATCCTGCAGGATGGCATTTTCCTCCTCACGGCCCATGAGCCATTCGGACCCGTTCAGGATCAGAGCGCCGCAAAAGGGCTTGTGATCGGCATAGAGCTGTCTGACATAGTCGTGCAGGATGTGGGTGGAAAAAGCATCCACCGAGCGGTCCAGCTCACGCTCCGGGTTTTCCAGCATCATAAACAGGATCATCATACCGACAGCCGTGGCAAAGCCGATGATCAGAAGCGTCGGGAAAAAGAATTGCAAAAGCCCTGCCATTGTTTCGATGGTCATCCAGGCCTGAACGGCCATACGTCTGCGGGCATTCATCCTTTTGTGAAACAGGAGAGTCAAAAGCATCGTGCCCAGGATCAGGGCAGGTGCAAAGAGAAAGGTGGACATCACAGCGGGTCCGTAGGAATAGGCGAGGCGTCCTTCCTGGTAGATCGAAATAGGAAGGAAAAAGGCCAGCAGGGTGCCGATGATCACGAACACCAGGATCAGGCCCATGACAGGTTTTTTGCTGCGCATCAGATTGATGTCATTGGCCGTATATAAAAAGCCCATGTAAAACAGCCATAGCAGGCTTGCAAGATAGAGCCGGCACACGATCTCGGTGGACGGGGTCAGGACGCCCTGGTCCCTTGTGATGAATACGATGGAGGTAATGTCCAAAACAAGACAGAGAAAGTTAGCCACTATGGCAAGGCCATACAGCTTCGTGCCATGAAAGCCCACTGTTTCACGGCGGATATGAAAAAAGAACAGGACGCACAGGATTGCGAGTCCGCAGGTCTGAATCTCTATGTTCATGACTTGTTCACTTTCCCATGGGACGAGTCCGTTCGTCCCGATGTTACCTATATTATACTTGTGCGTCTTGTGACAGTCAAACCCAAAAGCCCGGAGCATTGCTAATTTTTACGAAAATTGGGTTTTTCTTAAGAGGGTTTTTGGCAAAAACGCACAAAAGGCAACGGAGCCTTTGTGCAAAGTGTCAATTTCAGGCGAGCCCTTCGGTGAATTTTTGGAAGGGCATTTTTCATAGGCTTACTTGCGGAAAAAAGAGTGGTTTGATACTCTATTATATGGAAAAATGACAGGTTGAAAAGCATGCCTTGCAGGAAGGCAAAGGAGCGAGAAACATGGCAGAAAACAGCCGTAAAACGGGGACACCCGGAAAAAGAACAACGCAGGCAAGAAGGCCTGCTGGAAATACAAGACCATCCGGAAATACAAGACCGGCAAACAGATCAGGATCCGGTGCGCAGCGATCCGGTGCTCCGGGAAGAGCACCCGGTCGCCCGGCCGGTGGATCAGGTGCAAAAAGAAGCCAGAGCGGCAGCCCGGCCCGCGCGAAAAGCGGAGCATCCGGAGCAGCAAGAAGCGCTTCCGCATCCGGAAGAGGAAGCTACGCAGCCTCTGCAAGTCGCAATACCGGATACAATCAGAGAAGAGTCAAAAAGAAAAAGAAAAGCATTCTGCCGATTTTGGCAGTTGTGATACTGCTCTCGATCGTTGCCATCGGAGCGGCCTTTGTGCACCGCTTCACCGAGGATGCCAAGAAGGATCGCAGTCCCTACGTGATCGTGGACGGGACCGATATCAGCGGCCTTTCCGAGGAAAAGGCCATTGAAGCCATTATGAGCAAGTATCCCTGGAGCATCAAGGTCACCTATGAAGGCGGAGAGTATCCGGTGGATGATGTGCTTACGCCCATCGTAACCTCGGCAGTCAGGGAAGCCCAGGCAGAGGAAAAGGCCATTCTGGACAAGCTGGCAGCAGTCAGCTTTGAGGAAAAGGTAAAGCGGATGTTTGATGATGCGCCCCAGAGGGATCATATCGAAAAGACCCTGGGCAATCTGGAAAACACCGATTTTCTGGCCGGTCAGATCGCAGAGGAGCTTGGCTCCAAGCTTGGAAAAGAGCCCAAGGACAGCGAGCTGTTATCCTTCCAGTCCGACGGCAGCTTTGAAGTGAGTGAAGGCGAAAAAGGGCTTGAGGTCAATCAGGAAAAGCTTTCCGGAGATATCAAACATGCCCTTGAGAGCGGCAACTATACGGCTGAGATCCCCGTCACCATGGAGACCGTGGAGCCGCAGCTTTCCAAGGACGATTTTAAGACCCTGAGCACCTATACCACCAAGACGACCTCCAATGAAGCACGTAACACCAATGTCAAGCTGGCAGCACAGGCGATCAACGGAACGATCCTGGCACCCGGCGAGACCTTCAGCTATAATACCGTAGTCGGAAAGAGAACGCCCGAGAAGGGATACAAGGAGGCTCCGGCCTACGCAGACGGACAGACGGTGCAGGAATACGGCGGCGGTGTCTGCCAGGTTTCCAGTACCCTCTACAACGCTCTGATCGGAGCAGGTCTGGATGCGACCGAGAGAAAGGGACACACCTTTGAGCCCTCTTATGTAACACCCGGACAGGATGCAACGGTCAGCTACATGCAGCCGGATCTGGTATTTGTCAACACCACCGGTCATTCCATGGGCATCAGGGCATCCTATGCAAGCCGCACCGTTACAGTGGATCTGTTTGGCGTTCCGGTATTGGAGGAGGGCGTAAAGCAGTATATGTCCTCGGAAAAGACATCTACCATGGATCCTGCCTATGATTATGTAGAGGATCCCACCTGTCCCTTCGGAACAGAGGAGATCATTACAAAGGCAACCTCCGGAAGCGTCTGGAAGACCTATATCGTAAAGGAAAAGGACGGGCAGGTGATCAGCCGTGACTACCTGCATACCACAACTTACCGCGGACATCAGGGTGTGATCCGTACCAATACCACCAATCCTGCAGCCGCGGCACCGGCTCCCGCACCGGCTCCTGCACCTGAGGCAGCGGTGGAGGCTACGCCGGAGGCACAGCCTCAGAATAACGAGGGTGAGGGCAAGAAAAAGAAGAAAAAGGAAAATAACGAGGCGCAGCAGGAGGAGAAAAAGCCGCAGGAGGATAACGGCGGATCGTCCAATCAGGAGGCTGAACAGCAGCAGGCGGCAGCCCAGGTAGCCGAGCAGCAGGGCGAAGGACAGTAATGTGTATATAGTAGCACAGTCAAATTGCACAACAAGATGTTGCGGTCTTCGGAAATTAAGGTCAATGTATCCGAAATTGCTTCAAACCCCTTTACAAAGGCTTTAAAAAGTCTATAATGCAAAGGAAAAACAAAGTGTGTTGATGGAAGCAGAAGGGAGGTCATTGTATGTCAGAATATAAGATCAGGCTTCAGAGCAGCGAGGTAAAGGATTTTGTAACCCGTGCCAGTGCGTGTGACTTTGACATTGATGTATCCTATAATCATCTTACCGTAGATGCAAAGTCGATTTTAGGCGTTTTGGCAATGGACCTGCGACAGATCCTGACGGTGAGCTGCAACGGATATAGCGCAGAATTTGAGAATTATCTGGCAGGAAAATATGCCGTAGCGTAAAGAAGGAAAAAACAAGTGGAAGGGCCGCTCCCCGGGGAGCGGTCCTTTTTTGCATAAGGCCGTCAAATGGGGGTCACGCTTGCATGAACGGGCAATTGCGTCCCAGTTGTTGAAATCTGAACGCATGTTCTGTATAATCTGTTTAGAGCAGTTGATGATTTGGGCCAAATGCTTTGCTTTGGCCGGTTAGGAGCAGGAAGTTGGAGATCGTTCTTTCCGTTCGGGAATTTGTGGAATTTATGCTAAGAAGCGGGGATATCGATAACCGCGGGATCGGCAGTCCCGAGGATGCCATGCTGGAGGGCGCACGGATCCATCGTATGATCCAGAAGCGCATGGGATCCGAATATCAGGCAGAGGTCCCTCTTTCCTTTGAAGCCGCATACCCGGACTATACGATCCGGATCGATGGCCGGGCCGACGGCATCATTCACAAGGATGGCAAGGTGGTGGTGGATGAGATCAAGACCACCTACCGGGAGCTGGAGATGCTGGGGCAGCCTCCCATCGTGCATCTTGCCCAGGCCAGGTGCTATGCCTATATGGTAGCCAGAGACGAAGAGCTCGAAGAGATCGACGTCCGCATGACCTATTGCAATATCAAAAGCCTGCAGATCCAATACTTCTATGAAAACCATACCCGAGCCGAGCTGACGGCCTGGTTTGAGGGGATTTTGGAGCAGTATCGGAAATGGGCGGAGTTTACCTGCAAATGGAAGCGGCAAAGGCAGGAGAGCATACGGCCGCTTGCCTTTCCCTACCGCTTTCGGGAAGGGCAGAGAGAACTGGCGGGGCAGGTGTATCAGACCATCCGGAAAAAGCGCAAGCTCTTTATACAGGCGCCCACCGGCGTGGGCAAGACCTTATCCTGCGTCTATCCTTCCATGAAGGCGATCGGAGAGGATGCGGCGGATAAGCTGTTTTATCTGACTGCAAAGACCATCACGGCCTCGGTGGCCAGAGAGACCTTCTCGCTTCTTAGAGGCGAAGGGCTGCATGCCAAGGTGCTTTCCATCACGGCCAAGGAAAAGATCTGTCCGCTGGAGGAGATGGAGTGCAATCCCGATGCCTGTCCCTATGCCAAGGGTCATTTTGACAGGATCAATGATGCGGTGTATGAGCTGCTGACCACAGAGGATGAATTTGACCGGGACAGGATCCTGCAGGCGGCAAAGGAGCATATGGTATGTCCCTTTGAGATGTCCCTGGATATGAGCCTGTTTTCGGATGTCGTGATCTGCGACTATAACTACCTCTTTGACCCCTATGTGAAGCTGAAGCGCTTTTTTGCCCAGGGCGTCAGGGGGCCTTACCTGTTTTTGGTGGATGAGGCACATAACCTCCTAGAGCGCGGGCAGAAGATGTACAGCGCCGAGATCGTAAAGGAGGATATCCTGGCGCTTCGAAAAGAGATCAGGGGCAGCAGAACAAAGCTGGGGCGGTATCTGGACCGCGCGAACAGAAAGCTTTTGGAACTGAAAAAGACGGCCCTCGGAGAAGTCAGTCCGGTGGATACGGAGCCCGTGCATCAGGCATTTTTGAAGCTGTACGGGGAGATGGCGGAGTTTCTGGAAAATGCACCGACGGAGCATCCGGCAAGGGAAGCCGTGCTGGACTTTTATTTCCTCCTAAAGCGCTATATGGATGTACTCGAGCGCTATGATGAGAACTATTTGACCTATACCGAAATGCGTCAGGACGGCTCCTTTGTGCTGCATTTGCTCTGTGTGGATCCGTCAGATCAGCTGAAGGCCTGCTTTGAGCAGGGCGTCTCTTCGATCCTGTTTTCGGCCACCCTGTTGCCGATCCAGTACTATAAGGGGCTTTTGGGCGGAACAGAGGAGGATTATGAGGTGTATGCCAAAACCTCCTTTTTGGCAAAGCAGTTCCGGCTGATGCTGGCAAGGGATGTAACGAGCAAATATACCGAGCGCGGGCTTTCGATGTATCGCAGGATTGCTTCCTATATAAAAGAGATCACGCGGATAAAGCCCGGCAACTATATGATCTTTTGCCCTTCTCACCTGTTTTTACAGGAGGTTTGTGCGGTTTACGAGCAAAGCTTCTATGAACCGGAGAGAGAGGAGATGCTGGTGCAGGAGAGTGAGATGAAGGAGGAGCTCAGAGAGGCGTTTTTGAGCCGCTTTCTGCCGGATTCTCCGGATCTGCTTCCTGATAACGCCATACAGACGAAATCCATCCTCGGCTTTTGCGTGCTTGGCGGCATCTTTTCCGAGGGGATCGATCTGAAGGGTGAGAGCCTGATCGGAGCCATCGTTGTGGGAACGGGGCTTCCCCAGGTTTCTATGGAGCGGGATCTTTTGCGAGGATACTTTGATCGTCATGATAAGGACGGTTTTGATTATGCCTATCGTTTTCCGGGAATGAATAAGGTGCTGCAGGCTGCAGGGCGTGTGATCCGTACGGTCGATGATCGCGGTATCATCGCGCTTTTGGACTATCGTTTTTGCCAGTCCTCCTATACCAGACTGTTTCCAAGAGAGTGGAAGGATCCCCGTTTTGTGACAGTGGAGAGCGTGGCTGCGGAAACAGAGCGTTTTTGGTCGGATGCGGATGCGTGAAATTGCTTGAAAAAAATGCGGCTTTCGGATGCGTTTTTGAGCTGATATTATTACATGTGATATTGAACTCTGCCAATAAAGAAAACATACGTTATCAAAGCGGTGAGCGGCAGCAACAGGGTGCAATGCGATAACGGCAGATACCTCATAATACAACAGATAACGCATATAATCCTATTCGGTTAGTTAACATAACGCCATTTCGACAAGAGGCAGGATTTTTATCCTGCTTCTTTTGATTTTTAATCCCAAATAAGGGACTTTGTAAATGATCGTCAGAAAAAAACTGCAAGAAATCTGCCAAAGCGGATTTCATTATCGAATCGGTCAATTTTGGATAACTGCGATAAAACAGCACATTTTGGATTTTGGTGATCAGGCCGGAATCAGCCGGAAAAGGACGAACTGCTATTTCAAAATGACGGAAAACATGCAAGCCATTTTGCGAAAGAAACGGTGTTTTTCGGATTTATGTCAAGCATCGCAGGGCCAAAAGAAGGAAACCCGAAGAAGAACGGATCGCTTTTGGATGATCAGGAAGTTGTAAGAGATCGCGAGTTATTTAATAAAGCACCAAACGGCACTGAAAACATTAAATCACAATAGATATTTAAGCGCAAGGAAAGTTCCGCGGACTCTTTTTTTTCGGGGGCTGTTGTGGTATAGTCATATATTGATTGAGAAAAGAAAGCGAGGGCATGCATATGTGGGCATATGAAAGTGTATTTTATCAGATTTATCCTCTGGGGTTCTGCGGAGCACCGTTTGAGAATGACGGCGTTTTGACAAACCGGATCCAAAAGGTAGAGGAGTGGATCCCCCATATAAAGAAGCTGGGCTGCAATGCGATCTATTTTTCACCGCTGTTTGATTCGGACACCCATGGGTATAACACCAGGGACTATACAAAGCTGGATCCGAGACTTGGGACCAATGAGGATTTCGCCAAGGTCTGCAAAGCGCTTCACAAGGAAGGGATCAAGGTGGTGCTCGACGGCGTATTCAACCACGTAGGCCGTGGCTTTTGGGCATTTCAGGATGTCCTTCAGAACCGTGAAGGCTCCCGTTATAAGGACTGGTTTGCCAGGATCGACTTTGGCGGCAACTCCGCCTACAATGACGGTCTTTGGTACGAGGGCTGGGAAGGCAACTATGACCTGGTAAAGCTGAACCAATGGAATCCCGAGGTGCGGGAGCATATCTTTTCCGCGGTGGAGGGCTGGATCAAAGAGTTTGATATCGACGGTCTGCGCCTGGATGTGGCATACTGCCTGGATCCGGATTTCATCCGCGCGCTCCGGTCCTTTTGTGATTCGAAAAAGGAAGACTTTTATCTGCTCGGCGAGATGCTCCACGGGGATTATAACCGTCTGATGGGCGATGATATGCTGCATTCGGCCACCAACTATGAGTGCTACAAGGGACTGTATTCCAGCTTTAACAGTATGAACCTCTTTGAGATCGTCCATTCTTTGATGCGGCAGTTTGGCCCGGAGCAGTGGACCTTATATAAAGGAAAGCACCTTCTTTCCTTCGTGGATAACCATGATGTGACAAGGGTAGCCAGCATTCTGCAAAACGAAAAGCATCTGCCGATGATCTATGCACTGGCCTTCGGCATGCCGGGGATCCCTTGTGTGTACTACGGCTCCGAGTGGGGCGAGAAGGCTGACAAGTCCCAGGGCGATCCTGCGCTTCGTCCGAGCTTTGAGGCGCCCATATGGAATGAACTGACAGACTGGATCAGCCGCCTTGCAGAGGCCAAGAAAAACAGCGAAGCCTTAAACTACGGCACGTTCCGTCAGGTGGTTTTGACGAATAAGCAGTGTATATTTGAACGAAAGAGCGAGAACGAAAGGGTACTGGTGGCGATCAATGCCGATGAGAATCCCTTTACGGCGCATTTTGATGCCGGCTGCGGACAGGCGGTGGATCTGATCAGCGGCCAGCTTCACGATTTTGGCGGCGGCAGCGAGCTACCTGCTTACAGTGCAAGCTTTTGGAAGATGGAAAGGTAAGTATGGACCGGGCGGTTATTGCAGTCAGTGATTTGTATAAGATCTATCGCGTGGGCGAAAACCGGGTCAGGGCGCTGGACGGCGTGAGTTTTCAGGTCCGGCGGGGAGAATTCTGCTCCATTGTCGGAACCTCGGGCTCCGGAAAATCCACCCTTTTGAATATGCTGGCCGGGCTGGAGAAGCCCACGAAGGGCAAGATCATCATTGCGGGTGAGCATATTGAAAAAAAGAGTGAAAACCAGCTGGTGGCCTTTCGCAGAAAGCATATCGGCTTCGTGTTTCAGTCCTTTAACCTGATGCCGTCCATGAATGCCCTTGAGAACGTGGCATTGCCGCTGACGTTTCAGGGCATCGACAAGAAAAAACGTCTGGAAATGGCAGCCGAGGTGCTGGATCTGGTGGGCCTTTCCAGCCACAAAAACCACAAGCCGACGCAGATGTCCGGCGGACAGCAGCAAAGGGTCGGCATCGCCAGGGCTCTGGTGGTCAGTCCCGAGATCATTTTTGCGGATGAGCCTACGGGAAATCTGGATTCCAGGACCTCTGCCGAGGTGATGGAACTGATCCGGGAGATCATCACAAAGAAGAACCAGACCCTTGTCATGGTCACCCACGATGATCATCTGGCATCCTTTGCGGACCGGATCTTCAGGATCATGGACGGAAGGATCATCGGCATCGAGGAGACGGGCAGAAGGAAAACAACGTAAGAGAACCTGAAAAGGAAACAAAAAGCTATGAGAAACAAACGCACGAACATGACGGGATGGATAAAAAAGGCGCAAAGAGCCATCGGCCTTGCTACGCTGAGCGGCGTTTTGCTGCTTTCCCCGGCCGACGGCATTCTGACATATGCAGCATCGGCAGGGGCAGGCGCGGTTCTGGACAATACGGGGACCACGACGGTAAATGCAGGCAGTGCCGCGGACCAGAGCGGGAGCACATCGGATACGGGGGCAAATACGGGAAGCACCGGTCAGACGACGGGCAATACATCTTCAAGCGGAGATGCGAATACCCAGTCCGGAACGTCCTCCAAGACTGGTTCGGATACGGAAAAGAGTACGCTTGAAACCATCAAGTCAGAGGCAAAGCTGGAGATCACCGGATACGGCGATATCAAGAAGATCAAGGCCGATAAGGCGACAAAGGAAGCCATCGATGAGACGGTGAAGAAATACAACAAGCTCATCGGAACGGCCAGCAGGAATACCAATATCAAGGGTCTGAGCAATGAAAGCAGCATCGATGACTGTGTTTCGGCAGCAAAAGAGGCCATTGACGGCGTTGCCTCCAAGGAAACGGAGGCTGAGACGGAAACGCCGGAGAATACCACGCCTTCCTCCACCAGTGATTTCATCATGGTGGGCGGAAACTGGGTGACGCCTACGGTCAGCTACGGCCAGAGCGTGGCGGTTGTCCTTCCGGTCGTGAATATGAGTCAGACGAATCTGGTCAATGTGACCGTGACCCCGGTCATTTCCAATTCCGTGCAGGAATGGCCCTTTGAGCTGCAGACCAGCGGCTATACACAGACCATTCCCGACCTTCCCGGAAAAGGGAACGGACAGGATGACATGGAAAGAAGAAGAGAGCTGACCTGGATCTTTCAGACCCGTGCGGATGCACTTTCCGGTTATTATAAGCTGCAGTTTAATGTGCTGTATGCCAATGAGGCAGAGGTGGAATCTTGTGTGCTTACCACCTTTGTCAAGGTGATCGGTGCCCCGGGAAGCGGGAATGCCGAGAGCGAAGGCGGCGGTCTTTCCACGCCCAGGGTCATTGTGACCGGATATGAGACCAACCCGGCACAGGTCCATGCAGGAGATACCTTTGTTCTGACGCTGCATCTTAAAAATACCTCCCGCCGGACGGCGGTTTCCAACATGCTGGTAAATCTCTCCGCGCCCAATGACGGCCTGGATACGGATTCCACCTACGCGGCCTTTTTGCCCACATCCGGATCCAATTCGGAATACATTGCCAATATCGGAAAGGGACAGAGCACCGATCTGGTGGTCGAGATGACGGCCAAGGCGGATCTGGCCCAGAAGCCCTATCAGCTGGATGTGGCGATGGAATATGAGGATGAGGATTACAATGCCTTTACGGCGACGGCGGATGTTTCGATCCCCGTGATCCAGGAGGCCAGATTTGAGCTGGGAACACCCGAGATCATGCCCGAGGAGCTTCCGGTGGGAAGTGAGGCCAACGTCATGTTTTCCATCTACAATCTGGGCAAGGTGACCCTCTATAATGTAAAGGTGCGCTTCGAGGGCGATTTTGTGTCCGGCGGGGATACCTTCCTTGGCAAGATCGAGGCAGGTGCCACCGGCAACGTGGACACCATGGTGACAGCCGAAAAGGCCATGGAGGAAGGAGACGCGGCCCGGGTCGTTGTGACCTATGAGGATGAAGCCGGGCATCAGCAGGAATACACGCAGGATCTGAAGCTGAAGGTGACCGGAGGGGATGCCGAGGGCCTGATGGGAGGTCTGGATGCTGATCTGGGAGCCTATGATGATTTTGAGGATTTTGAGGATGTCGAGGCCAATCCCGCTTCCAGGTGGATCAAGATCGGGATCGCAGCAGCGATCGCCATTGCTTTGATCGTTGTCATTGTCGTGATCGTGACCCTGGTGAAAAAGAGCAGGCGCAAAAAGGAAGAAAAAGAGGATCTGGAGCTTTTGGCGGAGCTGGAGGAGAGAGAACAAAAGGAGAAAAAGGCAAGAAGGCGCACGAAACGGATAGAGCCCAAAGAGGAAGACGGGGCGCCAGGGGAAGAGGATGCAGAAGAGGCGCAGGAAGATGCATACGAAGACGCTTATGAAGAGGAGTCTGATGCCGAAAGCGTGGAAGATATGACGGCAGAGGATCAGATGCAGATCAAAGAGGATGACGATGAAGCTTAGAGATATGCTCAGAATGAGTGCCTCGAGTCTGTGGAAGCGCAAGATCAGGACGGTCCTTACGGTTCTCGGCGTCGTGATCGGAACAGCCAGCATCGTGGTCATGATCTCCCTGGGACTGGGGCTCAAGCGTGCTTCGCTGGAGGAGATCGAGCAATACGGCGGGCTGACGAGCGTGACGGTGATGGAAAAGGACGCCTTTGATATGGACGCTTCCGATGCTGGAGGGCAGAAAAAGAAGCAGGCGACCCAGCATCTGGACGATAAGGTGCTGGATACGATCCGTCAGGTGGATCACGTGGAGTATGCCTATCCGGTGCTGGAGGCAGAGGCTATGATCCTGTACGGCGGCTATCAGTGCTATACCACCCTTCGCGGAATGCCGGCGGAAAGCATGGAGTATCTGAAGCTGAATCTGGGACAGGGCTCGTTGCCAAAGCCGGGCGATGAGCAGCTGAGTTTGGTTTTCGGAAACGGGATCATCGGAGATTTTTACAATGAAAAAACAGGACAGAGCTACTGGTCTGACGGGAAGCTCCCGGATATCGATCTGATGGAAAGTCCGCTGATGTATGTGCTGGATACGGAAAACTATTACAACTTCCTCTGGGGCGGAAGCGGTGAGGAAGGCAGCACGGCAGCAATGCCGAAAAAGTATATGTTTCCCACCAGCGGCGTACTGGCCGGCTCCGTGGAGGATTACAACAGCAATTCCTATGCGGTCTGGTGTGATCTTGAGGCCTTGAAAAAGGTGCTGAAAAAGGAGTTTCGCAACCGATCTATCCCGGGGCAGCCGACTTCGGCATCCGGAAAGCCGATGAAGGAGATCTTTTACAACTCCATCATGGTGGGCGTTGATGATATGGACCATGTCAAGGAGGTCCAGAATACCATTTCCCAGCTGGGGTATTCCGCAGAGAGCAACGCCGAATGGGTAGAGTCCATGCAGGGACAGTACCAGAGCATTCAGCTGGCGCTGGGCGGCATCGGTGCGGTTTCCCTTCTGGTGGCGGCCATCGGGATCGCCAACACTATGATGATGTCGATCTATGAAAGGACCAGGGAGATCGGTATCATGAAGGTGCTCGGCTGCGACATGAAGAACATCCAGGGGATGTTTCTTTTGGAGGCCGGGTATATCGGCCTTATCGGCGGGCTCATCGGAACGGGCGTATCCTACGGGCTTTCCGCGGTCATCAACACCCTGATGAGCACAGAGGGCAGCGGCATCGATCTGGCGGCGGCTTCGGGGATCTCCTATATTCCGGGCTGGCTGTCGCTTCTGGCAATCGGTTTTGCCGTGATCGTAGGTATGGTTGCGGGATTTTTCCCGTCCCTTCGGGCCATGCGGTTAAGTCCTTTGGCTGCCATCCGGAATGAATAATCTTTCAGGGGCAAAAAAACTGAAAAAAATGCCCCTGCCAACTAGATTTTACGAAAATCTTGTGCTATACTTTTTTTGTGTCTGCAGAGAAGGATGTCTGTTCGGGGGAATGGGCATGCGCAGACCTCATATTCTTTAGAAACAGGGGCGAGACTATGCAAAACAATGGAGCGGATGCTGCCAAGAGAGCAGCAGAGGAGGCAGCAAGAAAGGCTGCAGCAGTAACAATGAAGTCAGGAGCGGCACCGGAGAAAAAGGCCGGCGTTGCAGAATCGGCAGAGGAAGCGATCCGTCAGAATGCGGGCATCAATGCGAAGAAACTGGCCATTGAATCGGCACTTCGTATCGCAGACGAGGTAGCTGCAAAGGCAGCGAAGGATGCGAATTCCACCTCCCGTGAGAAGGACGAGTCCAGAAAAGCGCTCGATGAGGAGAATATCCGCAAGGCTACGAGCGAGCAGACCAGGAAGGCAGCGGAAGAGCTGGCAAGAAAACTGGCTGATGAGAATGTAAAGAAATCCCTGGAGCTGCAGGCAGCTTCCGATGAGAGGGTGAAAAAGCATAAGGAAGAGGTTCGGGCAAAAGCCCAGGCCGATGCCAAGAAGAAGGTTGACGAGGTTGTAAAGACCACGGCCGAGAAGGCGCAGAAGGAACGCGACGAGAAGATCAAGAAGGCCGAGGAAGAAGCCAAGAAGACCATGGAGGAAGTGATCAAGAAGGCCCAGGCTGAGGCTGATGCCAAGGTAGAGTCCATTCGTACCCAGGCACAGGAGGAAGCCAAGAAGAAGGTTGACGAGGCCAGAGCAGCGATCACCACTTCCACGGAACAGGAAGTAGAGCAGGCGGTGAACACCGCAGGCGCCGATGCCAAGATCAAGGAAGCAGATATCATCAAGGCAGAGGAAGAGAAGAATAACAAGGTATTAGAGGATGCGATCCGCAAGGAGGCTGAGGCAGTCGCCAATAAATTCGCCAAGGAAGCCGCCATGAAGATGGAAGAGGAGCGTCTCAGAAGAGAAGAGGAAGAGAAGGCTCGTCAGGCTGCGGAAGAGAAGGCACGCAAGGAAGCAGAGGAGCGTGCGAGAAAGGAAGCCGAGGAAGCGGAAGCACGGCGCATCGAGGAAGAGAAGAGACGCAAGGAAGAGGAAGCCAAAGCAAAGGCAGAGGCAGCAGAGAAGGCCAGAAAGGCAGCAGAGGCTCTGGAGTTCAGAAAATACCAGGAGGAAGCACAGAAGGCACTTGCTTCCAAGGCAGGAGAGGTCGCAAAGGCAGCGGCAGCAGCTCCGGCCCCGGCAGAAGCAGCGGCAGCAGCTGCTGCAGCAGCGGCAGCACCCGCAGCAGCACCCGCACCTGCACCGGAAGCAGCGGCATCTCCCGCCAAGGCGGTTACGGCAGCGGCGACTGCATCTTCAGCCGGTGGCGCCATGAGTCTGGAGGAGTTCCAGAAGGCTGCGATGAAGCTCAAGATCCTGCTTGACAATGGTATCATTTCCCAGGAGGACTTCGACGAGGAGAAGAAAAAACTCGTGGAGAATATGGCTTTATAAGAGAACAGACAAGACGACAAACATGTCAGAAAGAGACTGCAGCTTTGCAGTCTCTTTTGTATTGCGAAAAACTCTTGTTTTCCCTTATGGGAAAAGGGGGTGACTCCTTGACAAAAGCAGGGGGAAACTTTATTATGTAAATAACTATGTGATCCTGTGGTTGACTACAAGGGTCAAAATACAAAAATGAGGAGTAAAAGAGCAATGAGCAAGGAAATTGCCAAGAATTACGATCCCCGGCAGATGGAGGATCGCATCTATCAGAAATGGCTTGACGGAAAGTATTTTCATGCGGAGGTGGATCCCGATAAGAAACCCTTTACCATCGTGATCCCGCCCCCGAATATCACGGGACAGCTGCATATGGGACATGCACTGGACAATACCATGCAGGATATCCTGATCCGCTTTAAGAGAATGCAGGGCTATAATACCCTTTGGCAGCCCGGAACGGACCATGCCTCCATCGCGACAGAGGTTAAGATCATTGAAAAGCTAAAGGAAGAGGGCATTGACAAGGAATCTCTGGGACGCGAAGGCTTTCTGGAGAGAGCCTGGGCCTGGAAAAAGGAGTATGGCGGAAGGATTATCCAGCAGCTGAAGAAGCTGGGCTCCTCCTGCGACTGGGACAGAGAACGCTTCACCATGGACGAGGGCTGCAACAAGGCCGTGACCGAAGTGTTCTGCAAGATGTATGAGAAGGGCTGGATCTACAAGGGCTCAAGGATCATCAACTGGTGTCCGGTCTGCAACACCTCCATTTCCGATGCGGAGGTGGAATATGAAGAGCAGCAGGGGCATCTGTGGCATATCAAGTATCCTCTGGTAGAGGACGGAAAGCCCTCCGAGACAGAGTTTTTAACATTTGCCACCACCCGTCCGGAGACCATGCTTGGCGATACGGCAGTGGCTGTCAATCCCGATGATGAGAGATACACCTATCTGCACGGCAGGCAGGTATGGCTCCCCATCGTGGAGAAGGCGATCCCGGTAGTGACGGATACCTATGTGGATATGGAGTTCGGTACCGGTGTCGTAAAGATCACCCCGGCCCATGACCCCAACGACTTTGAGGTTGGAAAGCGTCACAACCTGCCGGAAGTCAATATCATGAATGATGATGCGACCATCAACGAAAACGGCGGCAAGTATGCCGGAATGGATCGCTATGAGGCCAGAGCGGCCATCGTAAAGGAACTCGAAGAAAAGGGACTTTTGGTCAAGATCGAGGATTATGCCCACAACGTAGGCACGCATGATCGCTGCAAGACCACCATTGAGCCTTTGATCAAAAAGCAGTGGTTTGTGAAGATGGACGAGCTGATCAAACCCGCTGTAAAGGCTGTCAAGGAAGGGGAGATCAGACTGGTTCCCCCCAGAATGGAAAAGACCTATTTTAACTGGACCGACAACATCAGAGACTGGTGTATCTCCAGACAGCTGTGGTGGGGACACAGGATCCCGGCTTACTATTGCAGTGACTGCGGTGAGATCGTAGTGGCTGCGGCAAAGCCCGAGGTTTGTCCCAAATGCGGCAAGTCGCATTTTGAGCAGGATCCGGATACGCTTGATACCTGGTTCTCCTCGGCACTCTGGCCCTTCTCCACATTGGGGTGGCCGGAAAAGACCAAGGAGCTTGAGTATTTCTATCCGACCAACGTGTTGGTAACCGGTTACGATATTATCTTTTTCTGGGTCATCCGTATGATCTTCTCGGGCTACGAGCAGATGGGAGAAAAGCCCTTTGATACTGTACTGTTCCACGGCCTTGTAAGAGATGAACAGGGACGCAAGATGAGCAAGTCTCTGGGCAACGGTATCGATCCTTTGGAGGTGATCGAGCAGTATGGCGCAGATGCTCTCAGACTGATGCTGATCACCGGAAATGCGCCGGGCAATGATATGCGTTTTACGGAGGCCAAGATCACCAGCAGCCGTAATTTTGCCAACAAGGTATGGAATGCATCCCGTTTCATCCTGATGAATATGGAAGGAAAAACGATCAGGGAGGATGCAAAAGAGCACCTTGAGGATGCCGACAAGTGGATCCTTTCCAAGCTGAATACCCTGATCGGGGATGTGACCGAGAACATGGAAAAATACGAGATGGGTATTGCCGTGCAGAAGGTCTATGATTTTATCTGGGAAGAATTCTGCGACTGGTACATCGAAATGGTGAAGCCCAGACTGTATAACAGCGATAACGAAAGCAGTCAGCAGGCGGCCCTCTGGACCCTCAGATACGTGCTTTGCGAAGCACTCAGACTCCTGCATCCCTTTATGCCGTTCATTACGGAGGAGATCTTCTGTGCGGTGCAGAGCGAGGAAGAGACCATTATGATCAGCCCCTGGCCGGTGGTAAAGAGTGAGCTGGCATTTTCCGATGAGGAGGCGGCTGTGGAGCTGATGAAGGAGGCCGTTCGCGGCATCCGCAACGTCAGAACCTCCATGAACGTAGCACCTTCCCGCAAGGCAGTTGTCATCGTGGTTTCCGAAAACGGGCAGGTCAGAGATACCTTTGAAAAGGGCAGGCTGTTTTTTGCGCCGCTGGCATATGCATCCGAGGTTCGAATTCAAAGCGATAAGGCGGGCATCAGCGATGATGCGGTATCCGTTGTGATAAATGGCGGTGTGATCTATCTGCCGTTCGAGGATCTGGTGGATCTGGCTGCCGAAAAGGCCAGACTTGAGGGAGAGGAGAAGAAGCTCCTTTCCGAGATCGCAAGAGCGGAGGGAATGCTGAAAAACGAGCGCTTTATCAGCAAGGCACCGGCTGCCAAGGTACAGGAAGAAAAGGATAAGCTTGCAAAATACACCCAGATGCTGACGCAGGTTAAGGAGCGGCTGGCACAGATGAAATAACAGGAGGTAACACTATGGCCTCAACCGGAATCTTAGGAAATGCGGATTATTTTAGGGACGCCGGAAAAAGTACATATGTCCGGATCACCGATGACAAAATGCAGGTCTGGCTGTATCTTGCGCCGAAAGCCGACCGGGAGCCTTACGCCAGGGATGAGATTTTGCGGATTCTTGTGGAGAATGGCGTGGTGTTCGGCTTTGATCAGTCCGTCATTGTGGCTATGGTGAAAAAGGGGATCTACCATCGGGAGATCCTGGTTGCCAAGGGCGCGGAACCGACGATCGGGAGCGACGGCTATTACGAATATACCTTTGATATTGAGTCCGGAAAGAGCAAGCCTGTGATCCGGGAGGACGGCAGCGTGGATTATCAGAGCATGCGCGCCGTAAACAGCGTTCAGGCAGGATCGCTTCTTGCCACCTATCACCACGCCGTTCCCGGTGTGGCAGGAAAGGACGTTTTCGGAAATGAGATCACCATGCCTATGGTGCGGGAGCTTCCGAACATTTGCGGAAGAGGCGTATATCAGGGAGCAGACAACCCGGATCAGTATTTTGCCTTAAAGGACGGCAAGATCGAAATCTCCGGCGGAAAGCTCAACATCGTCAATGTCCTGGAGTTTTCGGGAGATGTGGACCAGCTGACCGGAAAGCTGGAGTTTTTCGGAGACATTCATATTCAGGGCAATGTGGAGGCCGGTACGGTGATCCGTGCGGGCAAGTCCCTGACCATAGAAGGTATCGTGGAAGCGGCGGATCTGTTTGCCGGTGGGGATATCATCTTAAAGCGCGGGATCCAGGGGTCCCAGAAGGCCCATATCGTAGGGCGCGGCAATCTCTATGCGGATTTCGTGGAGCACAGCTATGTGAAGCTGGAAGGGGATGTGGAAGCCAATTATATCTTAAGCTCCTACATCAGCGCGCTCGGTCGTGTGAAGCTGTCTGGAAAGAAGGCTTCGATCGTAGGAGGCAGCGTCTATGCCAGGAAAGGGATTTCCTGCAATTTTGCAGGCAATGATGTGGAGATCAAGACCCGTCTGGCAGCAGGCGTTTCCCAGGATATGATCGACGAGAGTGAGAAGCTCCAGAGGCAGATGAAGACCGTCCGCGATGAAGTGCAACGGATCAAAGCGACGATCGTTTCCATGGGCAGTCATCTGCCGCCGGAAAAGCTGCAGGAATATAAGCTAAAGCTCCAGCAGCTGATGACGGAGCAGCATACCATCATGGACCAGCAAAAGCTGATCTTTGACAAGATGGAGGAAGGGAAGGACGCCACGATCTACGTAGGCGATACCATATATCTGGGGTGCGAGATCTGTATTGACGAGCACAACCTGAAATTGGATAAGCAGAATGCAACTGTGGAATACCGGAACATCGCCGGTATGATCACAGGGAAAACGGTGGCATACAAGTGACCGAAGAGATCAGCTATGAAGCGGCCTGTGAATACCTTCTCGGGATCCCGAAATTTACCGGGAAGCATACGGGCGAGCATACAAAAGCGTTTATTGACAGTCTGGATATAGGAGATCTGGGATCGAAGGTGATCCATGTAGCCGGTACCAACGGCAAAGGATCCGTCTGCAGCTATCTGCATGCGATCCTGACGGCAGCGGGTTATCACACCGTCCTGTTCACCTCGCCGCATCTGGTGCAGATGACCGAGCGGTTTACCATCGACGGAAAAAGGATCGATCAGGCGCTGTTTCTGAAGGCCTTTCTGACGATCCGGGCGCTGTGTGAGAGGATGAAGCAGGAGCAGGGCCTTTCACACCCCACCTTTTTTGAGTTTTTATTTCTGATGCTGCTGGTGATCTGTAAGGATACGGATCCCGACTTCGTGATCCTGGAAACGGGACTCGGCGGCAGGCTGGATGCGACCAATGCATTTTCCAAGCCGGCGCTTTGTGTGATCACAAAGATCGGCATGGATCATATGGCCTATCTGGGCGATACAAAGCAGCAGATTGCCGCGGAAAAAGCGGGCATCATCAAGGCGGGCGTGCCGCTGATCATGCAAAAATCCTGCCCGGAAAGCGATGCGGTGCTTGTTGCAAAAGCCGATCAGCTGGGGGCGACGGTCTATCCTGTCAGCGCGTCGGAAAACGGGGTAAAAATCAAGCCAAAAAACATTGATTTTTCCTATCAATCCCATTATTATAGTATTGGTCTTTCTTTGCCCGGGCATGCGCTCTACCAGGTCGTCAATGTCAAAACCGCGATCCTGGCCTATGAGATCGTAGAGCAGAATGCACAAAAACGGCTTTCGGCAGATGCGCTGAGGCAGGTAGTTGAGAGGCACGTCTGGCCCGGCAGGATGGAGGAGATCCTTCCCGGCGTGATCCTGGACGGCGCTCATAACGAGGACGGCATGGAAAGCTTTCTGGCCTCGGTAGGGGCAGATGGGGCAACGAACGGCAGATCCCTGATCCTGGCATTTTCTGCCGATAAGGATGTCGATGGGATGTTAAGCCGCGTGGAGGCCTGCGGGCTGTTTGATGTATATTACGCCACGGCTTATCAGGAAGGCAGGAGTCTTTCACCTGCACTTCTTACTGAGATGATGACACAAAAGGGTCTGCGGGCTGTGTCCTGCAAGACGGTTTCGGAGGCGATCCGGCTTGCCGCCAAAGAGCGGAGCGAGGGTGCGCCGATCTATATCGCCGGCTCCTTATACCTGGTCGGTGAAGTGAAAAAACTGGATGAAGACGGAATATTGCGAGGAATGATAGAATGATCAATTTTGAAGAGGAACTGAAAAAATTCCACCCCTCTCTGGAGGTAGAGGAAGCAGAGGATGCGATTCATCATCATGATCTTTCCGATATGGCGGAAGTGATCGTAGGCATCCTGCAGGATGAAAAACGGCAGTCTGATAACGAATAACCATAAGCAGCAAGGGGCAGTTTATGAAATGTTATAATTGTGGAGCAGAGCTGTCGGAAAAAGACTTCTGTACAGCTTGCGGTGTGGATGTGACGAATTACAAAAGAGTGATCTACATGTCCCATCGCTTATATAATGACGGATTGGAAAAAGCAAATGTCAGGGATCTTTCCGGAGCCATCGTATGTCTTCGGGAGAGTCTGAAATTTGACAAGAGCAATGTAGAGGCCAGGAACCTGTTGGGACTGGTCTATTTTGAGATGGGAGATGTGGTCGCCGCCCTGATGGAATGGGTCATCAGTAAGAACTTCCGTTCCAAGAAGAATCTGGCGGATGATTACATCAATGCGGTGCAGAGCAATAAGGCCCGCCTGGATACTATCAATCAGAGCATCAAAAAGTACAATCGTGCTTTGGAGCTGTGCCATCAGGACAGTAAGGATATGGCGATCATTCAGCTCAAAAAGGTGGTCTCCCAGAATACGAAGCTGGTGCAGGCACACCTGCTTTTGGCACTTCTGTTTCTGGATTCGGAACAATATCCCAGGGCAAAAAGAGAGATCGACAGGGTACTGGCCATTGATGTGGGAAATACCCTGGCGCTGACCTATCGCAAATACATCGAGGATCAGACCACCTCCGAAGAGGAGGACGGTGGCAATGCCGGAGGGCGGAAAAAGAAAGCGGAGCAGGTGCGCGCAGCGGACAGTTCCGTGACCTATACCAGCGGTAATGAGGTGATCATCCAGCCGGCGGATATGCATGAGCCCAGAGGAGCATCCTCCATTTTGAACATTATCATCGGTCTGATCATCGGCGTTGCTGTCAGTTATTTTCTGATCCTGCCTGCCAGAGTGCAGATGGTCAGAAACAGCATGAATGAAGAGCTCAAGACCATCGGCGACAATCTGGATGCAAAATCCTCAAGGGTAACGGAGCTTGAGCAGAGCGTTGCGGCGCTGGAGCAGGAAAAGGCCCAGATGCAGGGAGCGATTGACGAATATACCGGAGAGAACGGCGAGTCTTTGAAGCTGGATTCTCTTTTGACGGCTGCCAAGAGCTATCTGGATCATCCGGAGGATGTGAGCGGTGCTTCGGATCTTTTATATGAGATTGATAAAACCTATATTGATACGCTGGCATCTGAGGCATACCGATCCCTGTATGATAAGCTGATGTCTCTGGTGGGACCTTCCGCAGCCGGAAGCCTGTATGAGAGAGGTACGGCAAGCATCAATCAAAGTGACTATACCACGGCTGTTACGACGCTGGAAAAGGCATGGTTCTTTGCGTCCGATCAGGAGTCTCCGGATCCGGAGATCCTCTATTCGCTTGGTCAGGCCTACCAGCTTGCAGGAGAGACGGACAAGGCCAAGGAAACCTATCAGAACGTTCTGAGCACCTTCCCGGAATCCACCGCGGCCCAGAAGGCAACGGAGAGACTTTCCGAGAATGGTGAGGAAGGCGCTGCGGCTGCAAATGCCTCAGAGCAGACCACACAGACGCAGGAGCAAACCCGGGAGCAGACTCAGGAGCAGACGCCGCAGGAAGGCGCTGATGAGAATGTCAGAGAGGGTGATAATACGGACAGCGCGGAAACTACGACGGTAGTGGAAGCGCCGGCCCAGTAAGAAAAAGAAAAGAGGAAAAAAGCATGGGCGGATTTTTTGGAGTTGCGTCAAAGCAGGACTGCGTATTCGATCTGTTTTTCGGGATCGATTACCATTCGCACCTGGGTACCAGACGCGGCGGTATGACGGTGTTCGGAGAGCAGGGATTTGAACGGGCGATCCATAACATTGAGAACTCTCCTTTCAGAACAAAATTTGATAAAGATGTCAATGATATGAAGGGGTGGATGGGCATCGGATGTATCTCCGATTACGAGCCGCAGCCCCTTCTCATTCGTTCTCATCACGGAACCTACGCCATTACCACGGTCAGCAAGATCAACAATGTGGAGCAGCTGACAGAGCAACTGTTTCAGATCGGACATGCGCACTTTATGGAAATGAGCAGCGGCGAGATCAATGCGACCGAGCTGGTGGCTGCGCTGATCAATCAAAAGGAAAACCTGGTAGACGGGATCCGCTATGCGCTCGAGGCTGTGGATGGATCCTTATCCCTTCTTTTGATGAATGAAAAGGGGATCTACTGTGCGAGGGACAAATACGGCAGAACGCCTGTGGTCATCGGGAAAAAGGATGAAGCCTTCTGTGCCTCCTTTGAGAATTTTGCTTACAAGAATTTAGGGTATTCGGATTATAAAGAGCTCGGTCCCGGCGAGATCGTCGTCATGACGGATCAAAACTGCGTGACGCTGGCAAAGCCCGGGGATGAGATGAAGATCTGTACCTTCCTCTGGATCTATTACGGCTATCCTTCCAGCAGCTATGAAGGTCTGAACGTAGAGGAGATGCGCTATCGCTGCGGCGAAAAGATGGCGGGAAGAGACAATGTGGAGCCGGATATCGTAGCCGGTGTTCCCGATTCCGGAACGGCCCATGCAGTCGGCTATGCCAATGCCTCCGGAATTCCCTTCTCCAGACCATTTATCAAATATACGCCGACCTGGCCCAGATCCTTTATGCCGACGCTGCAGGAGAAGAGAAACCTCATTGCAAAGATGAAGCTTTTGGCGGTTGAGGAGCTGATCCGGGATAAGAAGCTTTTGCTGATCGATGATTCCATCGTACGCGGTACGCAGCTTCGCGAGACTACAGAGTATCTGTTCGACAGCGGGGCCAAGGAAGTGCATATCCGCCCGGCCTGCCCGCCGCTTTTGTTCGGATGCAAGTATTTGAACTTCTCCAGATCCTCATCCGAGATGGATCTGATCACAAGGCGCGTGATCGAAAGACTGGAAAACGGAAACGTGACGACAGAGGTGCTTAAGGAGTATGCGGATCCCGAGTCTGAAAAGTATGAGAACATGGTGGAAGAGATCCGAAAGGAGCTGAAATTCACATCCCTGCGATTCAATCGTCTGGACGATATGATCGAGGCAACGGGACTGGAAAAATGCAAGCTCTGCACCTATTGCTGGGACGGACAGGAATAGAACAACGTATATGGGGGAACTATGAAAAAGATCGGATTTGACAATGACAAATATCTGGATATTCAGTCAAAGCACATCATCGAACGCATTGATCAGTTCGGAGATAAGCTTTACCTGGAATTTGGAGGAAAGCTCTTTGATGATTATCATGCATCAAGAGTGCTGCCCGGTTTTCAGCCGGATTCCAAGATCCAGATGTTAAAGCAGCTGAAGGACCGCACGGAGATCATTATCGTGATCAGTGCAGGGGATATCGAAAAGAACAAGGTCCGCGGCGACATCGGCATTACCTATGATCAGGATGTGCTGCGTCTTGTGGATGCCTTTACCAACAACGGACTGTATGTCAGCAGTGTTGTGCTGACGCAGTTTGCCGGACAGCCTTCGGCCGTTGCCTATGAGAAAAAGCTGAAGGCACTGGGGATGAAGACCTATCGTCATTATCCCATTGAGGGCTATCCGTCCAATATCTCTCTCATCGTCAGCGATGAGGGCTATGGAAAGAATGACTATATTGAGACCTCCCGTCCGCTGGTGGTGATCACGGCTCCGGGACCCGGAAGCGGCAAGATGGCCACCTGCCTGTCCCAGCTTTACCATGAGCAAAAGAGAGGCGTCAAGGCCGGCTATGCCAAGTTTGAGACCTTCCCGATCTGGAACATTCCGCTCAATCATCCGGTGAATCTGGCCTATGAAGCGGCGACGGCGGATCTGAATGATGTGAATATGATCGATCCCTTCCATCTGGAAGCCTACAACGAGACCGTTGTAAACTATAACAGGGATGTGGAGGTGTTCCCGGTGCTCCGCACCATGTTTGAGAAGCTCTCCGGCTCGAGTCCCTACAAATCGCCTACGGATATGGGCGTGAATATGGCGGGCTATTGTATCGTGGATGATGACATTACCATGGCGGCAGCCAAGCAGGAGATCATTCGCAGATACTATGCAGCGCTTTGCGATAAGAGAAAGGGCAATGCCTCTGAAGAGCCGATCCATAAGATCGAGCTGTTGATGGAAAAGGCAGGGATCTCCGTAGCAGACAGACCGGTGGTAAAGGCTGCCAATATCCGCAGCGAGGAAACCGGCGGGCCGGCAGCGGCCATTGAAATGGAGGATGGTTCCATCATCACCGGAAAGACGTCCTCGCTTTTGGGTGCATCCTCTGCGATGCTGCTGAATGCATTAAAGACCCTGGCAGGGATCGATGATGCCGCAAAGCTGATCTCGCCCAATGTCATTGAGCCGATCATGGAGATGAAGGTGCGGTATCTGAGAAATCACAATCCGCTGCTGCATCTGGATGAGATCCTCATCGCGCTCTCCATTGAAGCGGTGACAAATGAGGAGGCCAGACGTGCCTATGCGTGTCTGCCCATGCTGGAAGGGCTTGAGGCGCATTCTTCCGTGATTCTGTCTCAGGTGGATGTAGGAGTCTTTAAGAAGCTTGGGATTCAGCTCACCTGTGAGCCGAAGTATCACAGTAAGAAGCTGTATCATACCTGATGTTTTGCAGGCGCCTGCCTTTCGGCAGGCGCTGTTTTTGCACATAGAAGCATAGACATCGCATCCGCCGAATCTGCACCCTCCGGTTTACACTCTTTAGAGCGCTTAAGCTCAAACAGTACGTTGCCCGCAAGCGGGCAGACGTAACTCGCCGCCGAAGGGTCAGATCTCGTCGGCTGCTCATAGAAGTATATATAACATATAAGGAGATCGAGATGGGAAATCCGTACATCAAGATATGTGGTTTGACGAAGGAGAAGGAAGCGGAATTCATCAATGAAAACGGTGTGGAGTTTGTGGGCAATGTTTTGTTCTTTGAGAAGAGTCACAGATGTGTTTCCATAGAGCAGGCGAAACGGATTCACAGGGAACTGGATGATGCGATCAAAAAGGTGGCGGTTGTGGTTTCACCGACGATAGATGAGCTTTCGCAGATCGCGGACGCCGGTTTTGATCTGGTGCAGATCCATGGCAGCCTGCCGTCTTTTGACAGCCTGAAAGAACTTGGGATCGGAGTGCTCAGGGCATGGAACGGCACCGGGATGGAAGCGGAAACGGATTTGTTTGCACAGCCTTTTTGCGCCGGCTGTCTGTTGGATGCGGCAACACCCGGCAGCGGGAAAAGCTATGATCCGAAGCTGTATGAAGCCATGAGAAGTTTTGTCAGAGCCCATGATCCAAAGGCGGATGGACGCCTTATGTTTCTGGCCGGCGGACTGACACCTGACAATGTATCGGATGTGATCAAACGTGTATCCCCCGCCGGCGTGGATATCTCCAGCGGCGTAGAGCTTGCGGATAAAAGCGGCAAGGATCCCGAGGCGATCCGCCGGTTTGTCAGGGCAGTCAGAGAAAAAAGTTAGCATTCGCTAACTATTTGCTGGTTCACAAAAAGATCATAATTTTTGTGAAAATGTGTATTGCACATTTGGGGATGCTATGGTATATTGCAGTTGAGCGTGATTCTTTGAACATGCATCAGACGATTTCACAAGATAGAGGAAAACAATGCGACAGACGGACGGTACCTTGCGGACCGTATTGGATGGTCGGGTTTTCTGTCAGTACGTCAGGATGATGCAGGCTCGCGCCTGTATTTTTTTATTCTGCTATGCGACTCTCGGGAAGCGTTCTTTTGCACAAAAGATCACGTGACACTTATGGAAGACGAAAGTCACCTGAAAGAAGAGAGGAGATTCTTATGAAAAAAAACAACACCCTTTACATGGTACAACTGGCACTGATGGCTGCTGTCACACTGTTGATGGCTCTGACACCCCTTGGTTACATTAAGACACCGCTTCTGTCGGTTACGCTTCTGACGGTTCCCGTTGCGGTAGCGGCAATCCTGCTTGGTCCTGTGGGCGGCGCGGTTTGCGGATTTGCATTTGGTATGACGAGCTTTGTGAATGCGCTTTTGGGCACCGGCTCCGCACTTTTGATGGGGCTTTTGCAGATCAATCCGGTTCTGACCTTTGTTACGGCTGTAGTTGCCAGAGTATTGGTTGGTCTGTTTACCGGCCTGATCTTTAAGGCACTTTATCAGATCAAAAAGACCAAACCCTTTTCCTTCTATGTGGCATCTCTTTGCTGCCCGCTTTTGAACACCATCCTGTTCATGGGATTTTTGATGCTGTTCTTCTTCAACTCGCCTGCCATCCAGGCCAGCGCTGAGAAGTTCGGAACCCACAATCCGCTGCGCCTTGTCATCATGATGGTCGGTGTGCAGGGTGCTATCGAGGCAGGGATCTGCTTCGTGATCGCAGGTGCGGTTTCCCGGATCCTGTACGGCGTGCTGATCAAATCCGGTGCGATCCAGGGCAAGATCTTTGAAAAGGATAAGGCACATAAGCCTGCTGAGAGTGTGCAGTAAGCTGCTTACGTGATTTTTAAACGCATAAGAGAATGAAAGCTCCCTGCCGGAACCAAGACCGGCAGGGAGTTTTTTTCTTTCCGGCCGTGCGTGCTCGGAAGCGTGTATGCATGCACTTGGCGGTCTTTGGCGCGGCGCGTTTGTATCTGCCTGCATCTGACAGCCGAAGCCTCTTTTCCGCGTGGGGATCGGGGCGCTTGGGGCGGTGTAAATTCCTTGCAATGCACGGGATGTAATGGTAAAATATATCTGTATGTTCAGATTGCGGAAAGGGGTGAGCGTATGAATTCCCTTTTTATTCATATCAAGGCTGTGGTAGAGCAGGACGGCAGGTTTCTCATTCTGAAACACTGGATGGATGATCGGATCATGGATCCCTATTCCTGGGAGTTTATCGATACCGAGATGGAGGCAGGCGAGAGCCCGGAGCAGGCTGCACTTCGTGCGGTCCTGGAAAACACCGGGAGCGAAGGAAGCATCACGGATACGCTCTATACCTGGACCAATATGCTCGGCGACAGGCAGTGCGTCGGGATCGCTTTTCTGGTCCATCTGTCGGAGCACGATCCCACCATCCAGATCGGCGAAGAGTACTGCGGATATGAGTGGATCACTCTGGATGCATTTGAGCAATATATTGACAACAGGAATGTGGTAAAGGATCTGACAAGGACCCTCACCGCCGCCAGGAAGGCGGGGATCATTCAAGAGACAACACCGCAATCCTGAGAGAAAGGTGAAATCATGATCAATCAACTGGTAGCAAGTATCAAGAAAAAACAGGCACCCATCGTGGTCGGTCTGGATCCCATGCTGGATTATATCCCGGAGCATTTGCAAAAGGAAGCATTTGAGAAATACGGCGAGACCCCGGAGGGGGCGGCAGAAGCCATCTGGCTGTTTAATCAGGGCCTGATCGATGCCATTGCAGATCTGGTTCCGGCAGTCAAGCCGCAGATCGCCATGTATGAGCAGTTCGGGATCGAAGGCGTGAAGGCCTTTCAGAAAACTGTGGATTATAGCAAAAAAAAGGGACTGATCGTCATCGGTGATATCAAGCGCGGTGACATCGGCAGCACCTCCGCCGCCTATGCGGTAGGGCACCTCGGAAAGGTAAAGATCGGCTCTCAGACCTTTGCCGGATTCGATGAGGATTTTGCAACCGTCAATCCGTATCTGGGATCCGACGGCGTAAAGCCCTTCATCGAGGTTTGCAAAGAAGAGAAAAAGGGCATCTTTGTTCTTGTAAAAACCTCCAACCCTTCCAGCGGAGAGTTTCAGGACAGGCTGATCGACGGCCGTCCGCTTTATGAGATCGTAGGCGAGAAGGTCAACGAGTGGGGAAGCGAGGTCATGGGCGATGCTTACAGCTATGTCGGTGCCGTGGTCGGCGCGACCTATCCCGAGATGGGCAAGGTGCTTCGCGATATTATGCCCAAGGCCTACATCCTGGTGCCCGGATATGGTGCACAGGGCGGAACCGGAAAGGATCTGACACACTTCTTTGACAAGGACGGACTTGGTGCCATTGTCAATTCCTCCCGCGGTATCATCGCGGCCTGGAAGAAGGATCCCTACAAAGAAAAGTATGCACCGCAAAACTTTGCAGATGCGGCAAGAGCAGCGGTGCTGGATATGAAGGAGGATATTAACAGTGCAATCCTATAAGCAGGAATTCATTGAGTTTATGGTTCAGAGTGAGGTGCTTCGCTTTGGAGAGTTTACCTTAAAGAGCGGACGCAAATCACCGTTTTTTATGAACGCCGGAGGCTATGTGACCGGCAGCCAGCTCGCGAAGCTGGGACGCTACTATGCACAGGCCATCCACGAGAATTTCGGAGATGATTTCGATGTACTTTTTGGACCGGCCTACAAGGGTATTCCCTTAAGCGTTGCCACTGTGATCGCCTATGATGAGCTTTACGGAAAGCAGATCCGCTATTGCTCCAACAGAAAAGAGGTCAAGGATCACGGCGATACCGGGATCCTGCTCGGAAGCAAGCCCAAGGATGGGGAGAAGGTTGTCATCATCGAGGATGTGACCACCTCAGGCAAATCCATTCAGGAGACCTTCCCGATCCTGAAGGCACAGGCAGATGTGCAGATCAAGGGACTTGTGGTTTCCTTAAACAGAATGGAAGTGGGGCCGTCCGGTACGGTGACGGCACTTCGTGAGATTGAACAGACCTATGGCTTTCCTGCCACCGCGATCGTGACCATGGATGAGGTGGTAGAGTATCTGTACAACAGACCCTGTAACGGAAAAGTGGTGATCGATGATACCATCAAGGCAGCCATCGACGCTTATTATGCGGAGTATGGAGTAAAGCAGTAAAGAGTCATGGCAAGAAAACGATTTGTTTTTTCCGACAAAAAGAATCCGGAAAAGGGACTGTTTTCCGTTTTTTTAGGAGTGATCAGCCTGCTGGGAGTTTTGGGGAGTCTTCTCGTTTCCTACAGAAGCGAAGGGAAGATATCGCCAAGACTCGGAGCGGTTGTCTTTTTGTCTGTTTTTTTTGCAGTCACGGGATTGATCATGGCGATCCGTGCCCATATGGAGCATGACGTGCTGCTGTTGTTTCCGAAGATCGGTATCGCGCTCAATGCACTTACGGTACTGATCTGCGGGATCATTCTGTATATGGGTGTCTAGCCCATAACAAAAAAGTGAAACAGTATTGGAGATTGAATGATGTTGGAAGAGCTGTTGATGCTGGCAAAAGAAAGTCTGTCGAGGATCCCGTCTGAAGCTGCAGCGGGGGAGGCATACGTTCCGTATTTTCGGCAGGTGGCTTTTTTTCTTTTGCAGCTTTTAGAGCTGTCGGAGAAGCGAAGCAAAAAGGATCCGGATACCTGGGAGCTGTCCGAGTGGGAAGCTGTCAATGAGATGCTGTATGCGGATATCGCGGGCGATCATTATGCGCAAAGCTGGGCGAATCCTTCCTATGCTGGCGAGCGCGTGGCAAAGGAGTGGGCCGGCTTTTTGCCGTTTGTGTATATGCAGATGCGAAGCTGCATCGGAGATGTATATGAAAACGATACCGAGCGGCTTTTGGACCATATCCAGTATTTTCTGGGGCTTTATCATTCCTTCTGCGAGGCAGCAGAGGAGGGAAAGGAGCCGTCCTATCAGGTGGCATCGGATGACCTGGCGGATTTTATGTTTTATCTGCTGGAGAAGCAGTCCGCACATACGGTTGCGGCCAAGGTCGATCCGGACCGGGATTTTGCCTATCGTATCATCATGGAATCTGATTTTTCGGATCCCGCCTATCTGTACCGCTACGGCGAGTATATTTCCGACAACCAGATCCATACGGCAGCTTATCTGATGAGCCTTCCAAAGGAAACCCTTAAGAAGATGGCAGATGCCTTCACGGAAGGATACCGCATCGGTTTTATCAAGACCGGGAAGGATCTTTCGATCAAAAGCAGTGTGCAGCTGGTTTATCCCATCGGCTTTGAGCCGATTATAAAGTTAGCGATCGCTAACTTTAAGGAGATGCATCTGCGTCCGATCATTCCCAGGGATGCATCCTGTGTGACGGAAAAGCGGTATGGTCTGACCAACGGGTTCTTCGGAGAGATTCCCAATAAGCAGTGTGAATATGACCACAGAGAGGACAAGGCACTGTATTTAAACCATACCCTTTGTGAAAGAAGGCTGCAGATGCTGACCAAAAGCTTTGAAGAGAAAAAGCAGCTGGCCCGCGCCGTCGGGGGTCCGGCCGTGATCGAGATCTTCGGGGAAGCGCCTTTTACACTCAAAAGCTGTAAATTCCAGGCGGAGTATTCCGAGAAGCAAAGAGACCTTCTGGTGGAATATACCGGACTGCAGTCAAAGATGCAAAATGAATACATTCCCGGAGAGGAAAGAAGCTATACCGTGATCTCCTTCCCGGTACCTGAAGTAGGAGAGCGCTATCCTGAGATCATGCGCGAGACCATACGCCTCAATACACTGGATTATCAGATGTATGAGAGGATCCAGCAGATCATGATCGATGCGTTGGATACGTGCAGATATGTTGAGATTAAGGGACAGGGAGACAACCGGACGGATCTTACGGTGAATCTGTATACCCTGACAGATCCCGCAAAGCAGACCATTTTTGAAAACTGCGTGGCGGATGTCAACATTCCCGTGGGAGAGATCTTTACATCACCGGTGCTTGCGGGGACAAACGGACTTTTGCATGTGACAAAGGTATTCTTAAACGGTGTCGAATACCGGAACTTAAAGCTTTGGGTAAAGGACGGCAGAGTGACCGACTATGCCTGCAGCAATTTCGAGGATCCCGGGGAGGGACGAAAGCTCATCGAAAACCAGATCCTGCATCATCATAAGAGCATTGCCATCGGAGAGTTTGCCATCGGGACCAATACCACGGCTTACAGGATGGCAAAGGATTTCGGCATCGAGGACAGGATGCAGATCCTGATCGCGGAAAAGACAGGGCCGCACATTGCATTCGGAGATACCTGCTATTCCCATGAAGAGGAAGTGGTAACCTACAACCCGGACGGCAAGGCGATCGTGGCCAGAGACAATGAGGTATCCATGCAGCGAAACAGTGAGGATGAAGAGAAGGCCCGCAAGGCATATTATAACTGCCACACGGATGTCACACTTCCCTATGACGAGCTGGGAGGGCTCTGGGGCGTAAAGGAAAACGGCGAGCGCATCGCGATCCTGGAACAGGGCAGATTCGTGCTGGAAGGAACGCAGGCGCTGAATGAGCCGCTGGATGCATAAAGGATACAAACTAACAAAACGAGCAGCAATCTGCAAAAGCAGAGCAAATAAGGAGGACAACATGGCACAGGTAGCAATCGTAATGGGATCGGATTCGGATATGCCGATCATGAAAAAGGCAGCGGATGTATTAAAGGAGCTGGGGATCAGTTTTACCATGCACATCATTTCTGCGCACAGAGAGCCGGAGGAGTTCTTTTCCTTTGCAAATACCGCAGAGGAAAAAGGCTATCAGGTGATCATAGCAGGCGCGGGTATGGCAGCGCATCTGCCGGGTATGTGTGCGGCGATCTTTCCCCTTCCCGTGATCGGGATCCCCATGCACACCACATCCCTTGGAGGAAGAGATTCTCTGTATTCCATCGTGCAGATGCCCAGCGGCATTCCCGTGGCAACAGTAGCCATTAATGGCGGACAGAATGCGGGTCTCTTGGCGGCCAAGATCCTGGCAACATCGGACAAGGCGCTGCTGGAAAAACTCAAAGCATATTCTGCAAAGATGAAGGAGGCTGTTATGGCCAAGGATGCCAGGCTGCAGGAAACCGGATACGAGGCCTATTGATCACGGCAACAAGAAAGAGAACTGAAAATGCGCAGGCTGTTAAGGCCGCGCCCGGAACCAATCAAAGGAGAACATTATGGATTACAAAAAAGCAGGCGTAGACATTGAAGCGGGATATCGCAGCGTGGAGCTGATGAAGGAGCATATCAAAAAGACGATGCGCCCCGAGGTCCTGGGAGGGATCGGCGGATTTGCCGGTGCCTTTGATCTTTCCGGGATCAAGCAGTTGGAGGAGCCGGTGCTGTTATCCGGAACCGACGGCTGCGGTACCAAAGTGAAGCTGGCATTTTTGATGGACAAGCATGACACCATCGGTATTGATGCTGTAGCCATGTGTGTGAACGACATTGCCTGCTCCGGCGGTGAACCCCTGTTTTTCCTGGACTATATCGCATGCGGAAAGAACATCCCCGAAAAGATCGCAGCCATTGTCAGCGGCGTGGCGGAAGGATGCCGTCAGGCAGGCGCAGCTCTGGTGGGCGGCGAGACAGCCGAGCATCCGGGACTGATGCCGGAGGAGGAGTACGATCTGGCAGGCTTTGCTGTCGGCGTGGCTGATAAGAAGGATATGATCACGGGACAGACCATAAAGCCGGGCGATACGCTGATCGGGATCGCTTCCTCGGGTGTGCATTCCAACGGCTTTTCCCTGGTGCGCAAGGTGTTCGAGATGACAAAGGAGAGTCTGGATACCTATTATGATGAGCTTGGAAAGACCCTGGGCGAAACGCTGATCGAGCCTACCAGGATCTATGTCAAAGCGCTGAAGGCGGTCAAGGATGCAGGCGTTACCATCAAGGGCTGCAGCCATATCACAGGCGGCGGATTCTATGAGAACATTCCGAGAATGCTGCCGGATGGTGTGAAGGCAGTGGTGAAAAAGGATTCCTATCCCGTGCCTCCCATCTTTTCGCTGATGGCCCAAAAAGGCGGCATCGAAGAGAAGATGATGTACAACACCTTTAACATGGGCATCGGTATGGTGCTCTGTCTGGATCCTGCCGATGTGGACAAAACCCTCAAGGCACTGGAGGGTGCCGGTGAGAAGGCATTTGTGATCGGACAGGTGGAAGCAGGCGAGAAATGCGCTGAGCTTGTGTAAGCGCCCACTAACTTTTTTCATACAGGAATTTGACGGATCATAAGAAAGCAGATGAGAAAGGATAAGACTATGAAAGTTTTGATCGTAGGCGGCGGCGGAAGAGAGCACGCCATTGCCATGAGTGTAAAAAAGAGCCCCAAGGTAGATAAGCTGTACTGTGCGCCCGGAAATGCAGGGATCGCAGGGATCGCAGAGTGTGTTCCCATCAAGGTGGATGAATTTGAAAAGATGGCCGCCTTTGCAAAGGACAATGCGATCGATCTGACCATCATCGGACCGGATGATCCGCTGGCGGCAGGTATCGTGGATGTCTTTGAGCGTGAAAACCTGCGGGTGTTCGGACCGAGAAAGAACGCAGCCATCCTGGAGGGCAGCAAGGCCTTCTCCAAGGATCTGATGAAGAAATACAACATTCCTACAGCAGCCTATGAGAATTTCGACGATCCGGCTGCAGCACTGGACTATCTGGAAACGGCCAGCTATCCCATCGTGCTGAAGGCAGACGGTCTGGCACTGGGAAAGGGCGTTCTGATCTGTCAGAACCTGGAAGAAGCCCGGGAAGGCGTTAAGAGCATTATGGAGGATAAGAAGTTCGGAAGCGCCGGCAACCGGATGGTCATTGAGGAATATATGACCGGCCGTGAGGTATCCGTTCTGTCCTTTGTGGATGGCAAGACCATCAAGATCATGTCCTCTGCTCAGGACCACAAGAGAGCGGGAGACGGCGATACGGGACTGAATACCGGCGGTATGGGGACCTTTTCTCCCAGCCCCTTCTACACACCCGAGGTGGATGCCTTCTGCCGGGAGCAGATCTTCCAGAAGACGGTGGATGCCATGAGAGAGGAAGGAAGAGAGTTCAAGGGCATCATCTTCTTTGGACTGATGCTGACCAAGGATGGCCCCAAGGTGCTCGAGTACAACGCCAGATTCGGTGATCCCGAGGCGCAGGTGGTGCTGCCCAGACTCAAGAACGATCTGGTGGATATCATAGAAGCCTGCATCGACGGCACCCTGGATCAGTGTGAGGTTTCCTTTGAGGATAACGCAGCCGTATGCGTGGTGCTGGCTTCCGAGGGATACCCTGTTTCCTATGAAAAGGGCTTTGAGATCAAGGGCCTGGAGAACTTTGACGGCAAGGAGGATTACTTCTGCTTCCATGCAGGCTCGGCGATGAAGGACGGCAAAATCGTCACCAACGGCGGACGCGTGCTTGGCATTACCGCTACCGGAGATGACTTAAAGCAGGCAAGAGAGAAGGCTTATAAAGCGACCGAGTGGGTACAGTTTGACAACAAGTACATGCGCCATGACATTGGTAAGGCGATCGACGAGGCCTGAGCCGGAGCGTTTACATAAATGAAAAATGCAAGTTATCTTTCATTATGGAAGCCTTCAAAGGCGTTATAAAACCTAAGAAAATTGAGAAACGAGCGATATTTTGGTTGACGTAACATAGTTATCATAGTATGATAAGGGCGGATTATTCCGTTTATTTTGAATGAAATCTTGCAAACTTATCATATTATGGAGACTATCATGACTTCGATCAAACAAAATGCTGCGAAACGATCCTTGCTCGGATTGTCGAAAACCCTTTTGGCTGTGGGGATTCTGGTGCTTGGCTGTGCGACATCTGCCAAGGCCGCCATCGGAACGGGCGAGCTGACTGCCGATCAGGTAAATGTCAGGAGCGATGCCGGAACCACGGCTGCCAAGGTGACGACGCTTCCAAAGGGCTCGCAGATGGTGATCGATGGCGTGAAGGCGGATGCCGGCGGCAAATACTGGTATCAGGTTTCTTTTACCGCTAACGGCAAAAGCTACAGCGGCTATATCTTAGGAGACTATGTGAGGTATTCGGCAGGCACAGCGCAGTCCCAGTCTGCACAGTCCGATACCACCACCAAAAAGAAGAAAAAGAAAAAAGCAAAACAGCAGGAAGCGCAGCAGACGCAGAGTGCTGACGGAGCCGTAACAGAGGTCAGGGTTCCGGAGAGCATCAATGAGATGGTGATCGCCGAGGCCGAGAAGGCGGAACAGACCAAGAGCGCATCTGCCGAAAGCACCGTTGCAGGCGAAAGCGCCCGGACGGGTGTAAAGGGGCAAAAGGCACTTGGCACCGGGGATTATATCCGTGTCAGAAAATCCCCCGTAACGGGCGTTCAGGTATCCACCCTTATGAAGAATACCAAGGTGACCCTGATCTCCGAAAAAAAGGGAAGCGACGGGATGACCTGGTACCGTGTGAAGTTTAAGGGCGGCGGCAAAACCGTCAAGGGGTATGTGAGAAGCGATCTGTTGGCACTCCAGCCCAGAGCGCAAAAGGTCACGGATACCAAAAAGACCGCGGAGTCTGAAGAGGATGAGGATGAGGAAGAGGAAGAAGAGGAAACCGTTCCCGAAGCAGTGATCCTTTCCGATGCACAGTTTGAAGCGGAAATGACAGCGCAGGGCTTCCCGGAGAGCTACAAAAAGGGCCTTCGCGCTCTGCATGAGCAGCATCCGACCTGGTCCTTCAAGGCAAAAAACACCGGGCTTGACTGGAATACGGCACTGACAGCCGAGAGCAGGGTAGGACTGAACCTGGTATCCAAGGGCTCCATTACGTCCTGGAAATCCACGGAAACGGCAGCCTACAACTGGCGCAAGAATATCTGGTATACCTTTGACGGCGGCAGCTGGGTGGCAGCCTCCCAGGCGCTGATCGCCTACTATATGGATCCAAGAAACTTCCTTTCCGATCCGCAGATCTATCAGTTTGAAACGCTGGAGCGGGAGGCTTACCAGACCAAGGCCGGTGTGAATCAGCTTCTGGCAGGCACTTTTATGAGCGGAAAATATACCGAACCCGACGGCACCCGGAAAAGCTATGCAAACACCTTTGTCAAGGTCGGCAAGCAGGTGGGCGTCAATCCCTATCATCTGGCAGCCAGATGCTACCAGGAGCAGGGCGCGGGATACTCGGACAGCATATCCGGTAAGGTCGCCGGGCTGGAAAACATCTTTAACTACTTTAACATCGGCGCCTATGCCTCGGGCGGCAATTCGCCCACCAGACAGGGACTTTTGTATGCTTCTTCCACTTCAGCGGGAACAGCCAATTACAACAGACCCTGGAACAGCCGGTATCAGTCGATCCTGGGTGGGTCCATGTATCTGGCGGAAAAGTATGTAAAGACCGGACAGAACACCCTGTATTTCCAGAAGTTCAACGTTGTGAATGCGACCAACGGACTTTACAGACATCAGTATATGGCCAATGTGCAGGCCGCTTCCAGCGAGGCAACCCGCATGAGCAAGGCCTACAAGGACAATGAGCAGGCCCTGGTATTCTACATCCCGGTATATCAGAATATGCCCGAGAAGGCATGTGAGATGCCGATGAAGGATGCCAATCCCAATGATTATCTGACCGACCTTACGGTAGAGGGCTTTGAACTGACGCCCGCCTTTGACGGCATGAAGACGGAATATACCCTGACCGTCAAGAAGAAAGTGACAAACGTCGTGATCGGTGCTACGCCGGCCAGTGCGACCTCTGTGGTCTCCGGGATCGGAGAGGCAGAGCTTGAGCGCGGGGAGAATACCTTTGTGATCAAGTGCCAGGCAGCGGCCGGAAACAGCAGGGACTACACCCTGAAGATCATCAGAAAATAGAGACAAAAAAGAAGCAGGAAAACAGACGTAAAGGAGAATGACATGAGCAGGAAAAATCTTACATGGGGAAAACAGTTACTGTTTGGGGCAGGCGTTTTTGTGCTGACTTCGGTAACATCGGCTGCGGCGGTACTGGCAGCGGGAACGGTCAGCGTATCCCCCTCCAAGAGCAGTGTTGCGGTTTCCGAGCAGATCACGGTCAATGTGCAGACCTCAGAACCGCAGGATCCGTCCACACCCCCGCAGATCTCGGTCAGCTATGATCCGTCGGTTCTGCAGTTTGATTCCTGTGACGTGGATTTCGGCGGCGGAGAAGGCGGCCTTGTGACGATGAGCGGCACGGGCGGAACATTGACCTTTACCGCACTTTCCGCAGGCAGTGCCAATGTCAGTGCGGAAGCCATCATCGATGAGGACGGCAACAATCCCGCAACCTCCCAGGCAGCCATTCAGATTGCCGGACAGGAAGGCGCGGGCGGCGCGGCAGCAACGGAAAATGCCGGCGGGGCAGGCAGCAGTGCAACCCTTCGTGCGCTGGCGATCGAGCCCGGTGTGCTGAGTCCCGCATTTACTCCTGAAAATACCAACTACACCATTACGATCCCGGAAGGCGTGACGGACATCACCGTAAGCGGCGGCGTTTCCGATCCATCTTCCCAGATCAGCTCCGCAACCGGTTTCAAAGGCCTTGGTGAGGATGAAAGCCAGGCACAGATCACCGTGACGGCAGCAGACGGTTCTACCCTGGAATATCACTTCACCATCGTAAGAGGAGATGTGGAAGCGGCAGCGGCAGAAGCAGCAGCCACTCAGGAAGCAGCTCCCGCAGAGACCACCGAAGAAGCAGCGGATGCCACAGCGGCCGGGAGTGCTGCCACAGGGGAGCAGTCCGGTGACGGCATGAGCGCAGGCTTTGGGATCGGCAGCGGCATCAAGGCAGGCGGCAATATGACTCTGGTGATCGGACAGAGTTCCTACACCATCCAGCCTACGATCCCGGATGATCTGCTTCCCTCCGGTGCAAGCAAGACCTCGATCACCTATGCAGATCAGAGCATTGAAGCAGCCACTCTGGCAGGCGGAGCTTTGACCCTGGTATGTGCCAGCTCCAATGTAGATAACGGCAATAAGCTGTTCATTTATGATGCAGCCTCCGGTTCCTTCCAGGGCTTTGCTGTGATCAATGCAGCAGGCGGCGGCTATATCATTCCCGTGGTACTTCCCCAGTCCATGCCGGGGGGCTTTGTGGTAGAGGGCTGTGATATCCAGGGCAATTACATTTCCTGCGGAAAGCTCAAGGACAGCAGCGTGCAGCAAAGAGAAAACGTGTGCCTGCTCTATGCCATGGATCAGGACGGCAGCCTTGACTATTATCTGTATGATCTGTCCGGCGGCGGTTACGTACACTTTTTGAATGCCTCCGCAGGCAGCAGCTCAGCAGGCGGCTTCAGCAAGCGTGCCATTGCCATCATCGTGCTTTTGGGTGTTGCGTTCCTTGCAGCCATGATCGCACTTTTGGCAGTTTCCATGAACAGAGGCGGAGACTTTACCATGGATGATGAACCCGAAGATCCCGAACCCATCCAGCCGGAGCGCGTGCAGAGAAGAAGACGCCCCGTTCGTCCGATGGAAGAGGAGGACGAGGAGGATCAGCCGCAGCGGGCAGCAGGACAGGCAACCGTGAAGAAGAAAAGAAGACCGATGCCCCAGCCGGCAGAGGATACCGAGGATGAAGAGGGCTATGACAGATCCCTGGAGACCTCACCGGGACACAGCGTAAAGAGAAGACCGGCGCCCAGACCGGAGGCAGAGCCCGCGGCGGAGAAATCCTCCATGCCCGAGCCTACCGTGAAAAAGGTCAGAAAGACAAAACGCGTTGAGCGTCCTGCTTACAGCCAGGAGGGCGACGAAGGCTTTGATATTGACAAAGAGATCGCAGCCATGAAGGAGAATGCAGTCAGAAAGAGCGCGACTGCCCGTATGGCCAACGTAGAGGAAACCTTAAAAAGACAGGGAACGAGAAGCACCAGAACCGTGATGCCTGAGGGCAGCGGCGCACAGCGCCCCGAGGGACAAAGGCCCAAAAAGCCCGCAAGACCCCGCCCGCAGAGCTCAGAGGACGGCAGAGTCAGAAGACCGGTAAAGAGCGACCGTGTGGTAACACCGCAGACCGAGGATGAGGCGGAAGTGAAACGCCCCAAGGTTACCAAGAAGGTAACGGAAAAGGGAGTGACCTATACCACCGGAAAGATTCCCATCACCGTAGTGGAGGCAGCAAAGCCGGCCGGTGAAGAGGCCAAGTCCAGCGTGCCGATCTTTACACTGGGGCAGGAGGAGCCTGCAGAACAGGCACCGGCGCAGATCCCAGAGCAGCTGATCCGCGAGGAGCTGGATTATGAAGACCTGGGCACCGAAGATACCCAGGAGTGATCTGCCCAATAAGTGATTGACAATTTGTTGCTCCTGTTATAGACTTTGTATAACAGAGGTGATTGCTATGATGATGATAGACATTGATTTTAACAGCGAAGAAGCGCTTTATATGCAGCTTTGCAACCAGATCATTCTCGGGATCGCCACCTCCCAGTTTCAGGAGGGAGAGGTGCTTCCGAGTGTGAGAAGTCTGGCGGACAGTGTGGGCATCAATATGCACACGGTCAATAAAGCCTATACCGTTTTAAGACAGGAAGGCTTTGTGAAGGTGGACAGACGCCGGGGAGCGGTGATCGCAGTGGATATCGACACCCTCAAGGCGCAGGCCGCGGTGGAAAAGGAGCTGCGTGTTTTGCTGGCAAGAGCGCTGTGTCAGGGGATCGAAAAGGAAACCCTGCACAAAATGGTCGATCAGATCTGTGAGGAATACGGTCCGGCTAAATAATATGCGGGCCAAAGAATAGGAGAACGATTATGGACTATACGGCAAAAGCCAAAGAGGTGCTCAAAGCGGCATCAAAGGCTGCCAGGTCTTATCTTCAGAATTATGTAGGATGTGAGCATATATTATTGGGTCTTCTGAAGCAGGGTGACGGTATCGCCGCCTGTGCGCTGCAGGATAACGGGGTCAGCTTAAAGGACCTGGAGGAGCTGATCAAAAACCTCATTGCGCCGCCGACGGATGTGACCGTTATGGACCGGGAAGGCTATTCTCCCCGGGCCAGAGCTGTGCTTGCAGAAGCAGAAAAACTGGCAGTCCGGTATCATGACAAAGCGGTCGGAACAGAGCATATCCTGATGGGAATCCTCAAAGAGGGAGGGAATGTTGCTGTCCGGCTTTTGGTTTCTTTAGACGTGAATATCCAAAAGCTCTATGCGGATACCCTGACCGCTATGGGCATAGACAGCCTGAATATGCGCGAGGAGCTGATGTACGGTCTGGCTGCCTATTCGGGAGAACAGTCAGGATCTGCAACCAAGGTGCTCGATCAGTATTCCAGAGACCTGACAGCCCTTGCAAGAGAGGGCCAGCTGGATCCTGTTGTGGGACGTGAGGATGAGATCACAAGACTCATTCAGATTCTGTCCAGACGTACCAAAAACAATCCCTGCCTTGTGGGAGAGCCGGGCGTCGGAAAAACAGCCATCGTCGAGGGACTGGCACAGCGGATCGTAAACGGCGAGGTACCGCCCACGATGGCGGGCAAGCGTCTTGTGACGCTGGATATGTCAGGCATGGTTGCAGGCAGCAAGTACCGCGGTGAATTCGAGGAGCGGATCAAAAAGGTGACGGCGGAGGTGATCTCCGACGGCAATGTGATCCTGTTCATGGATGAGATCCATACCCTGATCGGCGCAGGCGGTGCGGAGGGATCCATTGACGCCTCCAATATCCTAAAGCCCTCTCTGGCAAGAGGTGAGCTGCAGCTCATCGGTGCCACCACCATTGAGGAGTATCGAAAATACTTAGAGCGGGATGCGGCTTTAGAGCGCAGATTCCAGAAGGTAGATGTAAAGGAGCCGACCATCTCGGAGGCCATTGCCATCGTCGATGGCATTAAGCATAAATATGAAGAGCATCACGGCGTTACCATTTCGCCGGAAGCAGTGGAGGCTTCGGTCAAGCTGTCCGCCAGATACATCAACGACCGCAATCTGCCGGATAAGGCGATTGACCTGATCGATGAGGCCGCTTCGGCATTAAGGCTGCAGAAGGTGGCGTTGCCGCCCAAGGCAGAAAAGCTCAAGGAAGAGATCGAGAAGCTGAATGTGCAGATCGAACGATCCTTAAAGTTCGAGGCCTTTACCCAGGCACACGAGCAAAGATGCAGACAGCAGGAGTTAGAGACTGCTTACAAAAGAGTGATGGACCGCTTTGCGAAAAAGCAGAGGGAGACCTCCAGAACGGTGACCCAGGATGAGATCGCAGCGGTGGTATCCCAGTGGACCAAGGTACCCTTAAAGCAGCTTTCGGAGCAGGAAAGCGAGAGACTGTTAAAGCTTGAGAAGATCCTGCATAAGCGCGTGATCGGCCAGGAGGATGCCGTTTCGGCCCTTTCCAGGGCTATGAGACGAGGCAGGGTGGGACTTCAGGATCCCAACAGACCGATCGGCTCCTTCCTGTTTTTAGGCCCTACAGGCGTGGGAAAAACAGAGCTTTCCAAGGCACTGGCCGAGGTGATGTTCGGCTCGGAAAACGAAATGATCCGCGTGGATATGTCGGAGTATATGGAGCCCCATTCCGTTGCAAAGATGATCGGCTCACCGCCGGGGTATGTGGGACATGACGAGGGCGGACAGCTGTCCGAGAAGGTCCGCAGAAAGCCCTACAGCGTGGTGCTGTTTGATGAGATTGAAAAGGCACATCCGGATGTCTTTAACATCCTTTTACAGGTTTTGGATGACGGACATATTTCCGACTCCAAGGGCAGAAAGGTAAGCTTTAAAAATACCATCATCATTATGACCAGTAACGCAGGTGCTTCCCGGATCGTAGAGCCCAAGAACCTTGGATTTACGGCAGAGAAGAACGCGGAGCATGATTACCAGAAGATGAAGAGCGGTGTGATGGAAGAGGTCAAGCGTCTCTTCAAGCCGGAGTTCATCAACCGTATCGATGAGATCATGGTCTTCCA
>JAILHW010000182.1 GCA_024695605.1 Lachnospiraceae bacterium
TGTGTCTGCAGTGATCGGACCAGTAGGTATCCAGAACCTTGATCTCTGTCATGGAAGGATCCCTGCTTTCTTCTTTATTGAAATAGTTCTGTATATGCTGAAAATCCTTAAATGTCATTGCAAGTCCGAGAGAATCATAAAGCTCCTTCAGCGAAGGCTCCTCCAGGCGGCAAAAGCCATCCAGGATCTTTACATCCTCCGGCTCCGGATATACATCGATCAGGGTTTCGGGCTTTACCTCCCCGGTTTCTCTCGAATCCACAGGGTTGATGCAATAGCTCTTGATCTTCTCAAAATCTTCATCGGAAATGCTGCCCTCCAGAATATAAGTAACAGCTGTTTTTATTACAGGTTCCTCATCCTCCTTCAGAAACTGTACACACTGCACCGCCGAATCGGCTCTCTGATCAAACTGGCCGGGCAGGTCCTCCAACGCACCGCTCCGGTCACTCTCTCCTGCCGGGATCTTCTCGAAATAAAGCTCATCCACAGGCGGCTCCGAAAAAACCGACCTGCAGGCCTTCTCAAAGATCTCCTCCGAAATGTTCTCCACATCATAACGGATCAGGATCCGGACCCTTTCCAGTCCCTCCACCTTCAGGTAGCTCTTCAGATCCTCCGTCAGGGATGCTGCCGCGCCCGCAAAATCAGGCTTCTTTTCCACATAGATACGCTTAACCAATGACATATTCAAACCTCCATTTAGATTCAATGACTTAGCGCTTCCATTTTATACAAAGAAAGCATTCTTTTCAACCGATTTCGAATACTTTTCGTCATTGTGCACGTTATTTATAGCAACCCTCCCGGCGCATTATATTCCGCTTGATATTTTATGATGAAATGTTCTATTTCGCTCGGTTGACATAATTTCTATGCCACTATATCTGGTAGCGCTGTTATCAAACCCGATTTTTCGTCATTTTTACAATATGATCTGTAATCAGTTGCCGATTCGGAATATTATGTTAACTATCAATAAGTCTCTTTGTGTTATTTTTCTATATCTTGGAATTGACTGCTTTGCACAAAAAACTGACGTCAGTGACAGGTTTTCGGTGTCACTTTTTTGGATCCCCTTTGTTTTTCGGAAATATCATTTATAATATCGCGCGCTATTCATCAATCTTTTTTCGAAACTGTTTCTTGACCTGATCCTTTCGGTCCACAAAATCTTGTGGTTTCTTAGAAAACATAAATCCATGATTATCTGGCCCGGCTTGTCAATATCTTGTATTTACGCCCTTCATTGACTGAAATGATAGCAGTTATTTCAGCTTATGTCATCCTATGTTATGTGAAGCAAATTCGCTCTTTCTTGTTATGTATCGCGCGATATACAATTTTGCTTTTAACAATCAATGTCGTTATAATATCTGCTGTAATTCTATATTTTGTATCTGAACTTTTGTTCGCTATGGATACAAGTTCATTCTAATTGTTCTATTTGTTATATTTCTTAAGTTTGTTTTATCTTAGCTATTTCACTTGTATCAATATATCAATGGAACGTCGCCAGAAAAAGCAGAAAAAAGAAGGAAAAAGAAGGAAGCAGCAGAAACATACAGAAAAAAGATGCAAAAAGCAGAAAAATGCAAACATACAGAACCGAAAAAAAGAACGGTGCCGAGAAAAAAGAGGCAGAAAAGTGTCAGATAAGAGGTCAAAAAGAGGAGAAAAAGAACCGGGGGTGAGATCGGAAAGGACAAAAAATGCGAAGCCAAAATCCGGCTTCGCATCATCCAATCATATCATTTTCATTTCCTATTTGCTTTTTACCCTTCCTCTTGCCCTTCTTCCTTCCTCTGTTCGCCGCACGCTGCAGCGTCCACCATCGCCGCATGTTCGGACAGCATGGAGCTTCGGATCATCTCCTCCTTCTCCTCTTCCATCCGCTCGATCTCCTTCTTAAGCTTTGGATAGGTCAGCCTGTCCTTCACAAAGAAATAGACGGCTGCAGCCAGCAAAAACAATGACAGCAATGTACTGAAGGTGGCTGATACACCGATGGCCGGGAGTCCTTTATAGATGGTTGCCGCCGATCCCACCAGTGATACCACGGTCCGCAGAAAGGACAAATGGGTCTGCTCCACGGAAAGTTTGGAATTCTGGAAGGACAGATTGGTCCGAAGCACCGACAGATTCGTCCTTTCATAGGACAGGCTCGTCCGCTCCTGCGCCAGCTTCTGCTCCAGGCTTTCCCTTCCCTTTTCCTTATCCTTTTCCTTATCCTTTTTCTTTGTTTTCATCCTCGTCGCCTCCTGCCCGCTCTGCCGGCAGGAGCAATCCCGCCGGCGGAGTAGTTCTTATCCTGATTGTATCAAACTAAGGCAGAGCACACAATCTCTATAGCTGCCTTTTTCCCCGTATTTTCCGGCATTTGCCTGCATTTCCTGCTTTATGGGTTGTATTTGAGACTTTGCCGTCTTATGATAAGGGCAGAAAGAAACGATGAAAAAACTCCGGCGTTTTCACAAACGCCGGAGTCACTCTTTTCTGTATGGATCTGATTGTTAAGCAAATACAGACATATCACCAAACAGCATCGCCGCCTTCTGGGCCGAAGCTGCCATCTGCATATCCACCATTCCCTGGTAGTCGGAGCTCTCTCCCCGCTTTAAGGGATTGATCGTCTCCTCATAAGCCTTCTGCAAGCTGCCAACATCCATTCTGCCCTTGGTCAGATCCTCGTCCTTGATGGCCGAGATGGGATTTAAGCTGTTTGCGGATAAGGTATTGGTGTTATAAATATAGGGTCTGAATGCTGAAATGGCACCGATTCCCATATCCTACCTCCAAAACTTAATCTTATTACAACAATTCTACTAAAGATATCGGCAAATTGCAAGAAAAGTTTAGTTGCCGCGGAGCATTCCCGCCTGCGGATTTCTCTGCGGGTTTGCAGGTGCGTTCCGCGGTGCCAGCCTGTCCTCCATACCGGTCAGGATCTCCTGCATTTTCGCCGGCGTAAGCTTTTCCTCCGGCCCGATTGCATTTCTGATGCTGCTCTCCACTGCCTCCCGGCTCTCTCGGCGGATCCTGTCCGCAGCATCGGTTTCCTTCATCTGGTCAATCCTGACAGACGGCTTTACATACTGCTTTTTCAGCACAAGGATCTCACCGTCGTACTGATCCCGGATCAGGTTTTGCGCTGTTCTCTTCTTTTCCCGCTCCTCATCGTTTCTCGCATTTCTTGTCGCATCTATCGCCGCGCCGTGCACGCGTTCCTTCTCCGTGAGGATCGTATTCGCCGCACTCAGGTATTTGGTATTCTGCATGAGCACGTGGGTACGCTGATGCATCCACTCCTTCACCGTAGCATAGGCTATGATATCCTCCATCAGCTGCTTTTTTTCCTCCTCGGGCATTGTATCCTTTCCGCTTGTGAGCGCCTCGCCCAGCTTTTGCTTTGCCAGCTCGCTTTTTGTATATAGCTCACAGGCTGTCTTCATGGACGATGCCATACGGATCTGCTCCATGGAAAAGCCCACATTGGCGGCAAGCGCCTCATCCAGCAGTCTTTTATCCCGAAACAGCATATTGCACATTCTCTGCGCCATTTCGCAATCTGCCATGGTCTCATCATCCACCGCTGCTTTCACCCGAAACTTGTCCGTGATCACCACAAGCGCATTTGCCAGGATCTTGCCAAGGGGACCCTTTTTATTCTCGGCATATTTCCCCAAAGCTTCGTCCGCCTTCTTCCTGCCATATTGGATCACAGGGATCATCTCTCCTGCCCTCTTGGGCAGCTCGTGGTCCGGCTGTGGGATCAGATCCGCTGTATATCTGTGGCTTTCCAAAAACGGAAACTGCTTCTCCTTTGCCACCTTCGGAAAGGCCTTTGTCGCTTTTTTGATGGCTTCCACCGAAAGCGAGGCACCGTATGCGATGGCTGCAAAATCCTGGTCCGAAAGGCCGCCTCCCTCCACCCTGGCGTTCTTTGGAATCTCCTTGCCGGAAATCGGATGGTATTTTTTCTCAATCTTTTTCAGCTTCTCAAACTGATCCCGGGAAATTCCCTTACGCAATTGCGCATAGTACTGCGGCTCTTTGCAAAAGAGGGTTTCCATTTCCAAAAATCGCGATTTGAAGTCCCGCTGCATGGGGATCGCGATTTTTTCGGTCTTTCCGTAAAGTCTGGCCTTTCCGAGCTTCTCAATCTGGTAGGCCTGTTTGAAGCCAGTCAGGTGCGCTCCGTCCATATAATCCTCATGACCCTTCTGATCGAGCTTTCGTGCCCGGTTGATCCTTTCGCAAAGTCCGGTAAAGCGTTCTTGCCGATCATATTTCTCGATCAGCATAAGCGCCAGATTGAATCGTTCTTTTCCAAAGTCGTGAACCCTGATCGTTTCCTTGCCTTCCACGTATTCATGGCAGCGCCTTAGCATTTCCTCCCTGCGATCTGCCGCCTCTCCGGTTTTTCGCTCATTTACCGCCTTCTCATAGGCACGGACGGATGCCAGCATCCTTTCGTATTGATCTGAGTTTTTATTATGCCACAAAAACCGGTCAATGCTCGTTCCTGTCTTGGTTGCCTCAAATTTGGCGATCACACCGCTTAAAAACTCCGGTGACCCTTCAAACAGCTCCTCCGGAAATGCATCCGTCATTCCTCTCGAGGAACGGAATTTTATCGGTTTTTCTCCCGTCAGGGCCCGTATCATGGAAGGCGTGTTTTTATTGATATACTGCACCTTTCTCTTTGCAGCTTCCCTTTGTCCCCTGTCCTGCTTCCACAGGTCGATCCTCGACTCCTCCACCTGCTTTTTCTGGATCTTCCGACCCTTTTCAAACATCTGCTTTTCACTGCCCACCAGTGCGTTCTTGACGGTAAAATAGCCCTTGGCGTGAAAATGATTGACCAGGAACTTATTACACTCCTTTACCATAAAGGAAAGTACGTCCGCCTCTTTTTTCGGATCGTATGCCAGGATCTCTCTTTTCTGCTGCTGCAAAGGCTTGTTTTTTTCCTCCCGGATCCGGGCCGTCAGCTTATCCTTGAACGAAGCAATGGCCTTTTTTGTACGGTCAAACCCGAACTCGTGCAAAAAGCTTGCCTGTTCATCCGGGCGCATTTCCATCCTATCCATGAGCTCTTCCACCGTGGTATTTCGATCCACCGGATGATTCGGATCCAGAAACGCATTCATATCCTGTCCCTGATGCATCAGCAAAAGATTGCTCTTCATCATATCATAGGCCGCATTCATCCGAACGCTTTTGGACTTGCCGTTTCGGATCAAAAAGGATGCCTTCTGGGCTCTTTTCTCTTCGTCGGTTTCCTGCTCGGCAAGGTTCTGCTCCTCCTGCATCTGCTCCGCACCCATCTCCAGTGCCAGCTTTGCCTCGATCATTCCCATCAGATACATCTGCCACTTACATTTGCTCATCGGACTTGCGACATCGCCGAAGAAGTTCATCGCATCATAGGGCGGATTCGGCTTTTCCGAAAGCATCAGGGTGGGATCATTTTCAAGCTCTGCCTTTTCCTCTTCCGAAATGGCTCCCACATCCTCCATCATTTCCGAAAGCGCACGGCTTTGCAGATAGAGCCATGCTTTGTCATACTCATTGCTCTGCAGCTGCATGGTATCCTGTATTTTTTCGGCATCCGTCTTAACCTGTCCGTTTTCTCCAATCGGC
>JAILHW010000125.1 GCA_024695605.1 Lachnospiraceae bacterium
ATGGGAAAACGAGGGAAACAATTTTTGCTTGCATTATTTGCGATAGCAATGATGGCAGTCATGTATGCAGGTGATGTAAAGGCGGAAACCGGCAGTCGTTCATTGAATGAATATCTTTCCGCAGAGGCTAGTGCAGCGGTAAACAACCAGGGATATTTTATTACGGATATCCGGGTTGAGGAAAAAGAGGTAACGGTAGTCTATCAGTCCCTGGAGGATGCTGATCTGACAGTTGCGTTCTATGAGGAAAACAGCAATGTCCTCGCTACTTCGGTTACGAAAAAAGTATCCGCTACGGAAAATATTGCTACCATGGAGATCAAAGAGAATTTACCGGAGTATTATGTGGCCTGCGCGTATCTGACAGATTTAGAGGATCATGCTCCGCTCTGTGAGACATATACATGTTCGCTTTATACAAAAGAGATCCAGGAGCTGATCGCTTCCGAGATCGGAGATTATGATTCTTACAGAACGATCAATTTTGATGATAATGAGAAGACGAATTTTGCAGTATATGATCAGAATACCGTTGTCGTTACAGAAACAGAAGATGAGAATCATCCAACCCAAAATGAAAATGGCATTACGATCACGGATGCGACTGACGATGTTCTGAATCTTAAGAGCGGAGATATGCTTGCTGTTGAGACAACGGAAAAGGAGATCGTTGTCCTTACGGTGGATACGGTGAATGTATCGGGAACGACTGTTACCATTACCGAGAACAAGGAAGCGAGTGTTGAGGATGCCTTCGAGTGTTTGAAATTTGATTCCGAAGTTGATCAGTCAGGGATGAAGGTGGATACCTCAACCATGGATGATCTTTTGGAGTTTGAGGGGGTCACGAAATGTGAGGATCCGTCTCAGATCGAATTGAGTTCCCTGGATCGGGAATTTGAGGCAAAATATGAGGCTACCTATAAGATTACAAAAGGCGGTCTGGTTCTGGACGGCGGGGATACCGATAAAAAAGATTTTGATGCAGGTATCTCCGGTACGATCAAGTTTTCTGTCAGTGGAAAAGTTTCGGTGTATACGTCCAGACAATATACGAATGTTTCTGTGGTTGTAGAAGGAGCAGTTACACCGGCAATTACATTTGAAGGAAAATATTCCCATGAATTTGAACTTGGATATATCAATATTCCTACGGGTGTTCCCGGCGTATTTGTCGGACTCAGTCCCAGAGTTCCGATAGAGGCAAGCGGGAAGATCACATTTGAAGGATCCTTGAAAATGACATTGGGTGTCGGGTACGATACGGACCAGGGGCTGGTGAATAAATGTACCTGGCCGCAGCTTAGCTGTGAGCTCAAAGCAGAGGCATCCGTTTCGGTTGGATTAAAGACAAAGCTCATGGTCGGTATAGTTCATGAAAAATTGATCTCTGTCGGGATTTCTCCCATAGTCTCGGCGGAGGCTACGGGGACGCTGACAACTAAGAAAGATGACGATATCAAACATCCATGCAATGCGTGTATAGACGGGGATATCAATATTAAATTTGAATTGGAAATTGAAGCCAGCGTCGCTTTCCAGGATTATTCAAAGAAAATTCCGGAACTATCCGGGAAGTACAAAGTGGCAGATTTTTATTTCTGCATAGATAAAATGGAGTTTGGTTGGGGCGAGTGTCCATATATCACTTATAAAACAACGGTTCAGGTAAAAGATGAAAACGGAAACCCTGTAAATGACAATTATTTTATAAAGGGTACCGGATTGCAGTCGGATCCCGTCACCAATCAAAAGGGGATTGCGACGTTTTACCTTCCGAAGGGTACATATGCGCTTACAGTATCTAGCGGGGAGGCAGCAGGAAGAGCGGATGTTGTCATTGAGGATAAACCTCGCACGATCACCATTCAGATGGAAAAAGGAAAGAATATTACCAATCACATGAACCTGTTCGGGGATGCAACGCTTATGGCAGATGGCTCAATCCGTCTGACGGAGTGTGAAACCTGGGAGAGCGGGAGTGCCTGGTATCCTGAGGGGATCGATACTTCAAAGGGCTTTTCCGTAAGATTCAGATATAAAGCAGGCGGCGGAAGAGATGATTACTATGGAGGCGCAGACGGAATTGCGATGGATTTTGCCTCTGATATGGGATTGGGCGCACAAGGAGAATATTTGGGTTATGTAGATGGATATGGAGTAGAGCTGGATTCCTATCCGAGAAATGATAACGATCCGGAAGGCAAGCATTTTGCCATTATTAAAGATGATGTTTCCAATCATCTCGTATATAAGGAAGATGACAGAGTAGATGACGGAAGCTGGCACAATATCATGGTGAAGTATAATGCCGACCAGAAATCGATGAGTATAGATCTTGATGGAACCTGGATCCTGAGCGCATCTAATATCACGATGCCAAGTGTTGTATATATGGGACTGACAGCAGCAACGGGGTCCGGAAAGAATTATCATTTTGTGGATGATTTCTTCATTACCACCGGAAACAACAACAGTATTTCGGTATTTAATCTTGGTGGGATTTATCCTTCCTCCATCGAGAACACAGAGGATGCTAAAATCGGGCTTGCATCGACCTATTACGGTAAGGAAGAGGAAACGGAAGACGGCATCGAGGTGAAGTTTGAAGGACTGCAGCCCGGAGAGAGATATTTGCTTGCAGATACCATCGACACCGGAGCTGAGGATCTGTTTAATGAGAAAAATCTGTTGTATATCGATCAGGGAACAGCGGACGAAAACGGGAAGCTGCAGTTTGTCTGCAAGCCCAAGAAAGATGAATACTCCAGTATCCGTTTGTACGGCGTGTCCAGGTATCAGGAAGATGATGAAGAACTGATCAGGAAGCTGAAAGCGGACAAGCATCTGACGGATTATGTTTCGTTTATCTGGGGAAAAGACGGAAAAAGCTGCAATGTAAGTGTTAGCCGGGCAGATGCGAAAGCTGCCGTTTATCCTGCTAAGGTAACCGGAAAGGTCAGCGTTCCGGCTACCTGCAGGGAGATGGGAACCACCTTATATACGGCTGTTTATGAAGGATTTTCCGACAGCAGGGAAGTAAAGGATATTCCGAAGCTGACACATCATTTTTCGGATTGGGTTGTTACGCAGCGGGCAACCGCATTGATGAAGGGTACATCTTCCAGAACCTGTACTTTATGTGGTGCTTCTGAGTCGAAGGAAGTTGAAAAACTGAAGCCGACCATCAAGCTGTCCAAGAAGAAAGTAACGATGAGGAAAAAACAGACTGTCAGGATCAAAGTAAAAGGTCTGGCATTCGGTGACGGGGTGCAATCCTGGAAGAGCAATAAACCCAAAACGGTATCCGTTAAAAACGGAAAGCTGAAAGCCAAAAAAATCGGAAAGGCTGTCATCACAGTAACACTGAAAAGCGGAAAGAAAGCAAAAATCAAAGTTACGGTGAAACAAGCAAAAAAGAAAAAGGCTAAATCGGCAAAGAAGTGATCAGATTGAGAAAGGGCCACTGAAAAAAGTGGTCCTTTTTTGTTTGCAAATGACACAATTTTATCACATTTTTAACAAAATTCGGAAACAATTACCGCGTATTTTACCAAGTGTAAACACAAAGAGCCTAAATAAAACGGCCTGAGAAGACCGATCAAAACGGAGGTGCCGGTATGAGTTACGAATATGATGAAAACAGAAACGAAGAGCTTACCAACATCGAGAGCGAAGATACGCTGCAGGGCGCGGGCGGAAATGAGAATCCTGCCATGATTGAGATCGAAGAGGCAGCAGCGCAGACGCCCTATGATGCCGATGTGAATATGGGAGCAGCAGATACGCAGGCAACGGCAGGGGGCAGTGAGCCCCGCGCAGAGGCCACGCAGAATCCCGATCCCGAGATCGTACAGATGCAGTTTTCTCCCGAGGGTGCAAAGCAGGCGGAGCAGAAGAGCAAACGGAAAAAAGAGAAAAAGGAAAAGAAGCCTTCAACGGGCTTTGGACGAAGCGCCCTAAACGGCGCGGTATTCGGCCTTTGCGGCGCACTTGTTTTTTCCGGATTTGTGGTAGTAGCCAATAAAACCTTCTTAAAGAAGGCACCCGCTGAGAATACGACAGTGGAAAAAACGCAGGAGACTGCAAGAGAGGAAAGCAAGGCAGAAAAGGAGACTGCAAAGGATTCGCAGTCCGCTACGATCCCGGTTACCGATACCAAGGGAGCGGCTACGATCTCCGAGATCACCAAAGCCACCATGCCATCCATTGTTTCCATTACGGTCAAGGGCGTGGAAGAGGTCAGAGGAATGTTCGGTACCCAGAGCTATGAATCCGAGGGCGCCGGCAGCGGTATCGTGGTCAGTGAAAAGGATGACGAGCTTTTGATCGCAACCAACAATCACGTAGTCAGCAATGCGGAAGAGGTTTCCGTTTGCTTTCAGGATTCCGAGGATGCAGTGGTCGCAGCAAGGGTTTGCGGAACAGATGTGAAAAATGATCTTGCCATTGTTTCCGTGAAAAAGAGCGACATTGAAAAAGAGGTGCTGGATGCCATCAAGGTCATCAAGATCGGTTCCTCCGATGAACTGAATGTAGGAGACCAGGTGATCGCGATCGGTAACGCACTCGGCTATGGACAGTCCGTTACCACAGGTATCATTTCCGCACTGGACCGCGAGGTCGAGATCGAGAACATGGCAGCCAAGCTGATCCAGACGGATGCGGCTATCAACCCCGGCAACAGCGGCGGTGCACTTTTGAACATGAACGGCGAGCTGATCGGTATCAACTCTGCGAAGTTTGCGTCTTCACAGGTAGAGGGTATGGGATATGCGATCCCCATCGATACCGCAAAGCCGATCCTTGACAAATTGATGAACAGAGCTTCCATGGAGAAGGTTTCAGCCGAAGAAGCAGGCTTTTTGGGCGTGACCGTAAAGCCGGTTTCCGAGGAGGCATCCAGGATGTACGGTATTCCCGAGGGTGCTTATATCGATGAGGTGACCAAGGACGGAGCTGCGCAGAAGGCCGGACTGAAAAAGGGCGATGTGATCACCAAGTTTGACGGCATCGGCATCAGCGGCATTGAGGATCTCAAGGAGCAGGTGTCCTATTATAAGCAGGGGCAGACGGTTGAAGTAACCTTCATGAGAATGGATGACGGTGAGTATGTGGAAAAGACCGCCAAGGTCACACTGGCCGCTTATGAAGAGGCCAAGAAGGAGCGCATCAAGGAAGAGGAAAACAGCAAACAGAAAAACGGCGATGCGAAAGAAGAGGAAGGAACAGAAGAGAAGCAGTCCGAGGACGAGGATACGATGCAAAGACCGCCCCTTCCGGATCGGGACAGAGACCAGGGACAGGAAAACGGTGACGTCTATGAGGACGGCGATTCCTACGGGGATGGCAATGGCCAGGACGGTTATTACAATTATGACCAGGAGGATATCGAGGAATTTTTCAGAAGATTCTTCGGTCCCGAAGGCGGATATGACTATGACAACGGCGGACAGAAAGGCTATTGAGAACGTGAAAAAAAAGAAATGAAAAACCGCCACCGGTATGGGCGACCGGTGGCGGTTTTTTTCATGGGTTAGATTGGATTTGATGGAAACGGATCAGCTAAGGCTTAGCCTTCGCTGTCCTTTTTTTGTGCCTCTGCTGCAGGGGCCACTGCCTCAGTAGGCGCTGCGGCGGGTGCTCCTTCATCAGCCTTGGCATCGGTATCGTCAGTTTCCTCGGAGAGGATCACTTCTTCCTCGATATCCTCGTCGGATGTCTTCTCCTTTTCAGCGTCAGAAGAAGAGGGACGGTTGATCACGTCGGATACGGTCTTTGCCAGCTTGTCTCCGGCCTTGCCGACGTATTTTCCGAAACCGCTCAGGGTCTCAACCATGGTCTCGCCGATGCTGCCGCCGATATCGCTTAAGTACTTGGCAACTCTGTGCAGCTCATCCTGTCTCCACTGATCGTAATCAATGTCCTCAAGTGCGCTGTAGGCGTCTGCCTCCTTTGCAGGATAGAGCCATGCGGTCATGTCATGAACGCTGACGTCGATGGTGCAGCTTTCGGAATCGCCGCTGTTAAAGGGCAGCTCAAATACGCGAAGCAGTCCGTCATCCGTCTTTTTGCAGATCACCGGTTTGAAGCGGTTTTTGTCTGCACGGTCCAAAGGATAGGTATAACCGTCACCCTTTTCATCGAAGTAGATGCTGACCATGCTCTCAGCATTCTCGCCTCTGACAAAGCGGCTCTTGATGGTGAAGCGGAACACGTAGTCCTGATCCTTCTGCAGCTCGACCTTTCTTGCGATCTCGGTCATCATACCGCCCTCGCCGATCTCGAAGCATTCTACGTTTTCCTCATTCTCCGTTACGATCAGTCTGGTGCCTCGGTTGCTGGTGCATTCCGGAACCAGCTTAAATCCTCTTGCTTTAAAATCTATGATATTAGCCATTTTTGTTTCCTCCGTTTCAAAAGAAAAAGCGTCCGTAAAGACCGAAGAGATGAGCCGTATCGTATGCTCATCCACTTCGGTCGCACGTCCGCTTTTTATAAGACCCCTTGCCCGCTTCGGGTAGGTGGTACCAGTTACGTTACCATTGATGTCTGTCACAATAATGTTTTTTGTCATGGGTGTCTCCCCCTTGTAACCAATATGAAATTTGAGTGACCTTCGTTTTTTCTTATGGGTGTCTTCCCCTGTCATGGCTTATCATAGCATTCCTTTTTTGTTCGGTCAAGTATTGTTTTTACACATCCCGGGCAGATCGTAGCAGCCGAAGAAGAGGAGATCATACCCTCCGCTGAGGCTGGGGCTGTGTCTGCGTCTTTGGCGGGATCACGTGATTCACACTGAGCTGTGCGTTTGCGCGCTGCAGCTTTGAGATCAGCGCTGCGCCGCCGTTTTTGCTTGAGTGAAAAGAGCGTATCGTAAAATGTGTTAAACGGGCCTCTTTGGAGAGCATCCAGTTTTTGGAAGGTCTCAAACTTGAGCCGGTTGATCTCTGCCGCTTTTTCCCGATCTTTCGGCGGAACGTTTGCCGATGACGCATTGATGGGATCATAGCCCTTCATACTGATGACAGTTTGGTCAAGCTCGCTTTTGATCGTACGGACCTTTTGCTGGTGTTCGCTTTGGATCTTTTCGGAGGCATTCTTCGAAAGCAGTCTTTCACCGATAAAGGCTTCGCGGATCTGATCCTTTTTCTCCCACACGTCCAGGGGAGAGAAGTTGTCGATGATCTGTTTTAGCAAAACGCCGTCATCATGCTTCCGGATCATTTCCCGCAAGCTGCAGGCCGTTTAAGAATTCATGTTTGGTCATTTTGTTAAACTGTGGCATATTCCCTCTCCTTGCTGTGAGCACGTCTGCCCGGGTGTTTTTGCTATGGGCATCTTTTTCAGTAATACGTCCAAAAAGCCGGATCCGTTGCACGCCGGAGCATTTTTCATCCGGGGCGCCCGGAACAAGTGTTTTTTACCACATGGGAAAGGATTTGGACAGAAAAGAAGTTTTTGCGGTCAAAGAAAGACGAAGTATGGATTTTGAGCGGGCGGTGTGCTATAATAAATCGGATTAGGCAATCAGGGCAGTGGTAAAAGGAGGTCTTATGTCGCAGGAAGCGCATTCCGGGCGGCCTTGGCGGGTAAAAAGGCTGAAAAAAATGATCGTGATCCTGGTCGCTGCTGCGTTGATCATACCGATGCTTCTGAGTATCCTGATGCTGTTTCAGGTCAACAGACTCAACCATCAGCTCGATGAGATGACAAAGGAGGTTGAGCGGCTGAAGAAGGCCGGGCAAAGCGGGACTTTGAAAAAAGACAGCACCGCGCAGCCGGCGGCAGATCCTGCAGGCGGGCAGCTTCACCGGGATGCTGATGCATCCGAAGGCGGCGCAGGCGGGGAGGCAGGCAGGTCCGGCAGCGGGGACGGGCAGGATGCATCCTACTGGGACCGGGCGGCCGATGAGCCGAAGTATAAGGTGTATCTGACCTTTGATGACGGGCCCAGCGGCAATACGGACAGGATACTGGATGTGCTTGCACAGTATGATGTCAAAGCCACTTTTTTTGTGACCGGCATGGAGGGAGATTATTACATCCCTTTGTATCAGAGGATCGTAAACGAGGGGCATACCCTGGGGATGCATTCCTACAGTCATAAATACAGTGAGATCTACAAATCCAAAGAGGCATTTGTTGAGGATCTGGAAAAGCTGCAGGATTATCTGTATGTGAATACGGGCGTCTGGTCCAGGTTTTACCGGTTTCCGGGCGGAAGCTCCAATGAAGTGAGTAAGGTTTCCATGCAGGAGTTGGCCGATTATCTTGAGCAGCAGAACATCTACTATCTGGACTGGAACATCGTATCGGGAGATGCGACCAAAAACCTGCAGAGCGCAAAGAGTCTGGCAGACAGGGTGCTTGGCAGGATCGGAGAGGAAGAGACCGAGGTGGTGCTGATGCACGATGCCACCGGGAAAAATACAACGGTAGAGGCGCTTTCCATGATCTTAGAGGCGCTTTCCAAACGTGAGGATGTAGAGATATTACCGGTTACGGAGGATATGGACTTCGGATCGGTGCAGCACTTAAAGAGCGGAGGAGAAAACTAAGATGGGATTTTTTCAGGATTTAAAAGAGGATCTTTCCATTGCCGTGGATGAGCTGACAGGCGAGGTCATCGAGCCGCAGAAGGAGGATGCATCTGCAGGCGTGGACAGCATAGAAGCGTCCATCGCTGCTTTAAGCGAGGCCGGAAAAGAGATGGCAGCCGAGGAAGAGAAGCCTGATGAGAAGGCAACAGAAAAGGCTCCGGAAGCAGAAGAAAAAGCGCCCGCAGAAGAGGTAAAGGCAGAAGCGGAAAAGGCGCCTGCAGAGGCACCCGCAGCCGATGATACCGATGTGATGCCCTCCGAGGAGCTGGCAAAGGCTTTGGAGCAGGCAGATGTGATCCGGCAGGAGAAGGATGCGATCTCTCCCGACGGAAAAGCGGCGCCGGTGTTTGGCGAGCAGATGCAGCTGGATCTGGGACTTGCGGCAGTAGCCAGTGAACAGACCAAGGAGAAGGCGCAAAAACCTGCGGCGGAAGCAAAGGAAAAGCCCGCCAAGGTGGATCCCACCATCGAAGCTGCGGCAAATGAACTGAAATCCATCGCAAATATAGTAAATAACAAGGAGGAAACGGCACCTGAAGCAGCAGCTGAGAAAGCAGAGAGCGTGCAGGAGCCGGAAGCAGGAATGGCAGAAGAAGTAAAAAGCGAAGAAATGCAGACAACACAGCCGGCAAAGCCTGTCGAGGCTTTGAAGCCGGAGGATATGGAAGGAGAGCCCGTAGATGAGAACGCAGTGATCACCAAGTGCATGACGGTTCGCGGTGATGTGCTTTCCAAGGGCAGCATCGAGGTACAGGGCATCGTGGAAGGCAATGTAACGGCGCTCGGAAAGCTCAATGTGTCCGGCAAACTGCAGGGCGATGCCAAGGCAGCAGAGGTATTTGCGGATGCGGCGCAGATCTGCGGACAGATCCATGCGGACGGAACCGCCAAGATCGGCAAGGATTCCGTGATCATCGGCAACATCTTTGCATCCAGTGCCGTGATCGCAGGAGCGGTCAAGGGAGATATCGATGTACATGGTCCCGTGATCCTGGATTCCTCAGCGATCGTAATGGGCAATATCAAATCCAAATCCGTACAGATCAACAACGGAGCGGCGATCGAGGGTATGTGCTCGCAGTGCTATGCGGAAAACAGCCCGTCCAGCTTCTTTGACCGGTTCGGGAAATAAGGAAGGAGAGCTATGGCACAGAGAGTATTGTTAAAGCTCAGCGGAGAAGCGCTGGCTGGTGAGAAAAAGACAGGCTTTGATGAGGATACCGTTCGCGGCGTTGCCCAGCAGGTTATGCAGATCGTATCGCAGGGCGTCCAGGTCGGGATCGTGATCGGCGGCGGGAATTTCTGGCGCGGCAGAAGCAGTGAGCGGATCGACCGTACAAAGGCAGATCAGATCGGCATGCTGGCAACGGTGATGAACTGTTTGTATGTATCGGAGATCTTCCGGTCGGAGGGGATGCAGACCACGATCATGACGCCGTTTGCCATTGGCGCCTTTACGGAGCTGTTTTCCAAGGATAAGGCCGTGGAAGCCCTTGGACAGGGCAAGGTGGTATTTTTTGCAGGCGGTACCGGACATCCCTACTTCTCCACGGATACGGGAGTGGTGCTTCGGGCCATCGAGGTGGAAGCGGATTGCATCCTGCTTGCAAAATCTATAGACGGTGTTTACAGCGCAGATCCCGAAAAGGATCCGGCTGCAGTAAAATATGACGAGATCAGCATTGATGAGGTCATTGCACAAAATCTCCAGGTGGTGGACATGACAGCCTCCATCCTGGCCAGAGACAACAAGATGCCCATGTGGGTATTCGGACTGAATGAAGAACAGAGCATTGTGAAGACGATGCAAGGGGATTTTTCCGGAACGAAGGTCACAGTCGGCTGATCCGGAAGCAAATGACAACCAAAGGGAGGTTACAAAATGGACGAGAGAATCAAAGTGTATGATGAAAAGATGACAAAGGCGGTCGAGTTTTTAAAATCCGAATACGCCTCCATCCGGGCAGGACGTGCCAACCCGCATGTGCTGGATAAGATCAAGGTGGATTATTACGGAACACCCACACCGCTGCAGCAGGTGGGCAATGTTACCGTTCCGGAGCCGAGGATGATCCAGATCGCTCCCTGGGAAAAGTCATTGATCAAAGCCATTGAGAAGGCGATCCTTGCCTCCGACGTGGGGATCACTCCCTCCAATGACGGCGCTGTGATCCGCCTGGTTTTCCCGGAACTGACCGAGGAAAGACGTAAGGACCTGGTAAAAGAGGTTAAGAAAAAAGGAGAGGAAGGCAAGGTTGCAGTCAGAAACATCCGTCGTGACGGCAATGATGCCCTCAAGAAGCTGACCAAGGAGGATGTTTCCGAGGACGAGATCAAGGATATGCAGGATGAGCTGCAGAAGCTGACCGACAAATACGGCAAGCAGATTGATGCCATGATCGAGGAGAAATCCAAGGAGATCCTGACCGTATGATCCGGGCGTTTTCATAGGGGCTAGATACAAGAGGGAGACAAACCTTGTTTTCCCTCTTGGTTTGTTTTGAAAGGCAGGATGAAGGATCCTTTGTCAATCGCTAAAAAAGGAAGGTTATGAGTATGGATATGGACAGAGTGCCGCAGCATGTGGCGATCATATTGGACGGGAACGGAAGATGGGCCAAAAAGCGCGGCCTTCCGAGAAATGCAGGCCATGCACAGGGAGCCAAAAACATTGAATCCATCTGCAGGGCTGCCGATTCCTTCGGGGTAAAGTATCTGACCATCTACGCATTTTCCACGGAGAACTGGAGCAGACCGAAGGAGGAGGTGGATGCGCTGATGCGGATCCTTCGGGAGTATATGAAGAGCTGTCTGACTCTGTCGAAAAAGAACAATATGCGTGTAAAGGTGATCGGAGATAAGACCAGGCTGGATCCGGATCTGCAGGAGGGCATCGCCACGCTGGAGGAGGCTTCAGCAGGCTATACCGGGCTGACCCTTTCCATCGCGCTCAACTACGGCGGACAGGATGAGATCGTAAGAGGCGTGAAAAAGATGCTGGCCAAGGCGGCAGCGGGAGAGATGAAGCCGGAGGATCTGACGGTGGAGACCTTCGCCGACTATCTGGATACCAAAGGGATCCCCGAGCCGGATCTTTTGATCCGTACCAGCGGCGAGCAGAGAGTGTCGAATTTCCTGATCTGGCAAATGGCCTATACGGAGCTGTATTTTACTCCGGTTCCCTGGCCGGCCTTTGACAAGGCAGAGCTGGAAAAAGCCATTGAGGACTATCAGAGACGCGACCGCAGATTCGGCGGTCTGTCAGAAGAACAGTAACAGCGGAGGAAGCATATGCTAACCAGACTCATCAGCGGGATCGTCTTGCTGGCGGGACTTATCATAGTCGTTGCCCTGGGAGGACCCGTGCTTTTGCTCTTTACATTGCTGATCTCCCTGATCGGTTTTTTTGAACTGGTCAGAGCCAGCGGCGTTCGAAATGAAAAGGAAGCCTTTGCCCTTCCGGAAGCGGTGGGCTATGTCGGGATCCTGGCCTACTACGGCGTTGTATTTTTCGGCAAAGAGGCATTTGAGGCCTATGGTCTGATGGTGATCATTCTGACGATCATGGGGATGCTGCTGTTTTATGTGCTGACCTTCCCCAGATATAAGGCTTCACAGATCATGGCAGCGGGCTTTTCCTTTCTGTATGCGCCGGTGCTGTTATCCTTTATCTATCAGACCAGGGCGCTGCCCATGGGAAAATATCTGGTATGGCTGATCTTCTGTGCCTCGTGGGGATGTGATACCTGTGCCTATGTAGTGGGCATGCTGTTTGGAAAGCACAAGCTTGCTCCGGTGCTGTCTCCGAAGAAATCCATCGAGGGGGCCGTCGGCGGCGTGGCAGGTGCGGCGCTCATCTCCTTTGTCTATGCCAAGGGACTGACGATGTTTGCAACGGATCTGACGCTGGGCTCCGGGATCCTATGGACCTTCCCCTGCATCAGTGCAGTGGGATCGGTGCTGAGCCAGTGCGGAGATCTGGCGGCCAGCGGCATTAAACGGGACCACGAGCTCAAGGACTATTCCCATCTGATCCCGGGACACGGCGGTATCATGGACCGGTTTGATTCCGTGATCGTGACCGCACCCATGATCTATTATCTGGTGATCCTGCTTACGGGATGTCTGAAGTAAAAACGTTTTTAGAAGTGTGGAAAAAGAAGGTAGCAAGATGCAGAAACAGATTGTTGTGCTGGGCTCCACCGGCTCCATCGGAACCCAGACGCTGGAAGTGATAGAAGAGTATTCCGACCGGTTTAGCCCGCTGGCGCTGGCAGCCGGGAAGAATGAAAAGGCTTTGGAGGAGCAGATCAGAAGGTATCATCCCTCCTATGCCGTTTTGTATGATGAAGCAGCGGCGGCGCGCCTGAAGGAGGCGGTAGCGGATACCGAAACAAAGGTGCTTGCCGGCATGGACGGTCTTTGCGAGATCGCAACGCTCCCGGAGGCGGATGTGGTGCTGACGGCAGTGGTGGGAATGATCGGGATCAGACCTACCATAGCGGCCATTGAAGCGGGAAAGGATATCGCGCTGGCCAACAAGGAGACGCTGGTCTGCGCCGGGCATATCATTACCCGGCTGGTGCAGGAGAAGGGCGTATCCCTGCTGCCGGTGGATTCGGAGCATTCGGCCATTTTTCAGTCCCTGCAGGGCAATCCCCGAAAGCGGATGCGCAGGATTTATCTGACGGCTTCCGGCGGACCATTCCGCGGATGGAGCCCGGAGCAGATGAAGAGTGTCACACCCCAGATGGCCTTAAAGCATCCGAACTGGACCATGGGCAGGAAGATCACCATTGATTCCGCCACGATGGTCAATAAGGGCCTGGAGATCATGGAGGCGGGCTGGCTTTTTGGCGCTTCCAGTGATCAGATCACCGTCGTGGTGCATCCCCAGAGCATCATCCACTCCATGGTGGAATATGAGGACGGAGCATTGATCGGACAGCTGGGTGTGCCGGATATGAAGCTGCCCATTCAGTATGCGCTGACCTATCCGGACAGACTGCCGATGCACGGAAATGCGCTGGATCTGTTTGCGCTTGGGCAGATGACCTTTGAAAAGCCGGATCCCGGGGTCTTTTCGGGACTGAAGCTGGCAAGGCTTGCCTTTGACCGGGGCGGAAGTCTTCCGACGGTCTATAATGCGGCCAATGAAAAAGCCGTAGCTCTGTTTTTGGATGAGAAGATCTCGTTTTTGCAGATCCCGGAGCTGATCCAAAGGGCAATGGAGCAGCATAAGACGATCGACAACCCCTCCGTGGAGCAGATCCTGGAGGCGGAGAAGGAATGCTATGAGCGGATCGACGGCTGGATCCGTTAAGATTGAGTTGTAAGGAGACAGGTTTTGGGTATTGTATTGTTTTTTGTGATCTTTTGTATTGTGGTCCTGGTGCATGAATTCGGACATTTCATCATTGCCAGGATGAATGGGATCGCCGTGGTGGAGTTTTCCATCGGAATGGGACCCTGCATTGCATCGTTTCAGAAAAACGGCGTCAAATATGCCATCAGGCTGCTGCCCATCGGCGGAGCCTGCATGTTTGAGGGAGAGGACGGCAAGTATCTTTCCGATCCCAATGAGGATGCGGAGGGAAAAGAGCAGCAGGCAGCGGCTGAGAGCCCCGCAGGCGATCAGGCTGCAGACGGTCAAAAGGAATCTTCCGGCAGAAAGGACGAGGAGTTTGTAACGAATACAGAGCTTGGGAAACGGAATCTTCCCTTTCCGGCGGCACCTGTATGGGGCAGGATCGCTACGGTGTTTGCGGGCCCCTTCTTTAACTTTATGCTGGCATTTTTGTTTTCCATGATCATCATCGGCAGCTACGGTGTGGATCTTCCCGTGATCCAGAAGGTGATGGACGATGGTGCGGCCAAGGCAGCCGGCCTTAAGGAGGGCGATCTGATCACCGGACTGGATGGCCATAAGGTACACCTGTATCGCGATATCAGCCTGTATTCCATGCTCAACCGTGGTGAGGAGATCGAGGTGCGCTATGTCAGAGGCGGACAGGAATCCACCGTTTTGGTAAAGCCCATTTACAACCAGCAGGCAGGCCGCTATTATATGGGGCTTTTGGGGTCCGGAGAGTATCAGAAATTCGGCCTTGTGGGAACGGCCAGATACAGCTTCTACGAGGTGGGATACTGGATCAAGACCGTGATCAAGAGTCTGGAGCTGATGATCCAGGGGAAGGTCAGCAAGGATGATGTGGCCGGCCCTGTGGGCATGGCGCAGATGGTCAACGATGTCTATACCCAGTCCAAGCCGGACGGTCTGTTTTATATCTGGCTGAACATGCTGAATTTCTGTGTGCTGCTTTCGGCCAATCTGGGCGTTATGAATCTTTTGCCCCTTCCGGCACTGGA
>JAILHW010000136.1 GCA_024695605.1 Lachnospiraceae bacterium
TGAAACATGATTATGGCCTGAAGATGACGAGAGAACAGGAGAGGGAGGCGATAGGTGTGTGTACGTATGCTGATGCAATAGAGAGGAAAGGCATTGAAATTGGAATAGAACAGGGGATAGAACAGGGGATAGAACAGGGAGAAGAACGTCGATTGATCACATTGATCTGCAAAAAACTTCGCAAAGGAAAGAGCATCGCACAGATCGCAGATGAAGTGGAAGAAGACGAGATCCGCGTGAAGGTGATCTGCGATGCCATTTCGCATCTTGCACCGCAATATGATGAGAATGCTGCGATAGAAGTTGTTTTTGCACAGAGTATTTGATAAAGCAGAGGTAAAAGGAGAATTATAACAATGAAAAAGACTCTGACGTATCTGGCAATGGCGATCTGTATGGTGGTTGCGGCATGTTCTGTTACTACGGTTGATGTTTTTGCTGCGAATAACACCGCGCTGATGACGAAATACCTGAAGGCCTATAAGGCAGGGAAGTACTCGAAGGCAAAAAGCTACGTGAAGAAAATGACACCTTCCAACAAGGATACGTCCTTAAAGAAGATGTCTAAGAAACAGAAGGCGGCTTACAAGAAAGCCGTACAGAAATATGATAAGAAAAGCTCTTCCGGCAGTTATATGAATCCTTATGTATGGGGATATTATCTGGCTGATCTGGACCGGGACAGAAGTCCGGAGCTTTTGATCAAGTACGGCACCTGTGAAGCGGATGTACGCACTTTTATCTATACATACAAGAGCGGCAAAGCGAAGCTTGTGACTACCATGTATTCATCCCATACGGGATACTATGCTTACCCGGGCAAAGGAGTTGTTTTGGTTTGGGCGCATATGGGAAGCTGCGGCGTTTCGGTTCTGTCCATGAAGGGCACAAAGCTTTCCAGAGCAGACTATGGCGGACAGAACGTTGAAAGAACCGGCGGGGAGTATGTATTGCCCCAAAATAATCTGACTTCCCACTTTAAGTATTCGGGCGGGAGATACACGGTGGATTATTCGGAGCTGGAGTAAGAGGGTTAATCCCGTATCTGCAGCGTTTCGCATTTTTCCCGGGTCATTTTGGCAAACCCCGTGAATTCGTAATGGAGCCCGAGAGGACGATCCACAATAGAAATTGCGATACCCCGTGATCTGTGATACATTAGTATCGTTAATCACGGGGATTCTTATGGGAAAGCGAGAGAAAAGAGGAGATTTAACGATTATGAAAAAGAAGATCGCATTATTAGTATGTTGTATGGCTCTGGCGATGACCGCCTGTGGCAAAGAGAAAGTCGGGGACGCGGCGCAGGATGGGGCGAACGCGCAGACAGAAGATGCGCAGGCAGAAGATGCGCAGGCAGAAGAGGCGCAAACAGATGACGCACAGACAGAAACCGCGCAGACCGAGAACGCGCAAACACAAGAGACAGATTCCGTGATCGCAACGGATCAGACGGAAGGTGAGATGGAGAGTCCCATCACAGAGGAGCAGGCGCTTGAGGCGATCAGGCAGTACTGCTTTGCAGACAACTCGGAGCTTGAAAAGATGGCAGCCTCGGATGATTACAACATCTACTGGGATGTCACCACCAATGAAAAGGGCGAGATCGTGGTGCTGTTTCACTCCTATACAGGCTCACAGAACCGCTACTATATCAACCCCGAGACAGGAGAGACCTACGGTACCGAGCTGGTTCCCGGGATCATTGATGAAGAGCAGCGGACCGAAGAAAGCTTCAACGTGCGGGACTATATGAAGGAAGGCGAGTCTGCTGCCGCAGGGTCAGACACAGGCATCTTTGTATGTGACGGAAACTGACTATTCCGTAGTAGGACCGGAGGGGGCTTACACATTTCCACTGAAACACTGACCAAAGCATATTGTAGAAAGTGAAAATGCGCGGTATAATAGCATCGGAGGTTGCTGTTATGATTTATTACGATCATTTACCGCTGGATCAGGAGATACTCAAGGCGCTGGGAGAGTTGTCGATCAACTATGTGTTCCAGCCGATCTTCCAGCCGGATGGGAAAACGGTATTTGCGTGGGAAGCATTGATGCGCCCCACCAATAAGACCGTTTTGGAATTGATAGATGAATACATGGAAACAGACAGGCTGCATGTTCTGGAGGTAGCAACCATATTCGGCGCTATGCAGGCGTACTTTTTACGAGGCTATACCGGGAGAGTGTGTCTCAATTCGTTCCCCTGTGACAATCTGACGCAGGCGGAAGCGGATGCATTCCTGGAATACTATGGTGACAGCATTCGCGGCAGAATGATCATAGAGAGTTTGGAATATCCTTATTTTTCCTATGCGAACTGGCTGGAAAAGCAGAGGTCCGTCAGGATCATGGAAAACCTGCTTGCAGTCGATGATTTCGGAAGCGGCATCAATGATATGGAGCGTGTGAAGATCATGCGGCCGCATATCGTCAAGCTTGACAGGGAGCTGATCTGCGGCATCGATCATATCCCCGAAAAGCAGCAAAACGTACAGGATCTGGTTTTAAAATTCCATTCCGACGGCATCCTGGTCGTTGCGGAAGGCGTGGAGGAAAAAGAGGAGTTTGATTATCTGGTAGGCCTTGGCGTTGATCTTTTCCAGGGCTATTATCTGGCGCGTCCGGCATGATCTCTTGCCGGCGGAAGCGTTATTTTTTTCGCAACCATATCCTTCAGCGCGAAGGGAAGGAGCTCCTATGGGGTGTCCTCAAAGGGCTCCGTATCCTGAAGGAACCGGTCGGTTACTTCTGTTTGTGATCTTGCAAGCTCGTCTCCAAAGCCCTTCAGTGCATCAAAGGGACTGAAGATCTTGGCTCTTTTGGAAAGCTCCATTGGCGGATGCTTGATCGAAAAACTGTCATCCTTTTCATGGACCGGCTTTCCGCGGTCCAGTACATCTTTATATTTGAAAGGCATATCAGGCTCTGTGACCTCCGATCTGTTCATTTCTCATCTTCGTGGTGGCCCCTCCAAAAGATTCAGACCCCTTAAAAGTGCATTGGCGCCGTATTTCGCACGCACCTCAAGCAGGGCGGCGTGGAGTCTTCGCTGCCGGTCCAGCGCGTCATAATCCGTAAACAGATCCAGCTGGTAGATGCCATCATCCGATGTGACATCGCAGGCGCAGATGCCGAGCCTTCGAAGCAGGATCCGGTGATCGCTTTTGCGGTCCACATCCTGCATGATGCGCCCGGTAACGACACCGGGGATATTGGTGGGAGCAGAGAATCTGACGGTCCCGTTGGAGTGGGCAGGATGAAGGCGCCCGTACCAGTCGATGGACAGTCTTCCGTCATAGGCGGGGAAATACTCCAGGCTTTTATAATCATAGCTGATCCACCAGGTAAACCTTGAGGATACAAGATTCTTTTTATACATATCGCAGCACAGGATATCGATCATCTCCCGAAGGACGATACAGGCTTCGTCGTACTTGTAGGGGCGGGGCAGGACCTGTCCGTTGGAAAGCGAATGGTTGCTGCTCTTGTAATGCTTGATATCATACATGGTAACAGGCTCGATCCCCCAGGCATGGTCGATCAGGATCTCCGCATCGATGCCGAAGGCCTTATAAAACCACTCCTCGTCCAGCTGGGTACGCTCTGCAAGATCCCCCATGGTATAAATGTGTTTTTGTTCCAGTCTGGCCGCCTTGCCGTAGCCGATCTGCCAAAAGTCGGTAAGGGGTCTGTGCTCCCATAAAAGCATCCGGTAGGTCTCCTCCGTCAGCGATGCGATGCGCACACCGTCCTGATCGGCAGGAGCCTTTTTGGCGACAATGTCCATGGCAACCTTGGCCAGATACAGATTGCTTCCGATCCCCACGGTGGCGGTGATCCCCGTAGTCGCAAGCACATCCCGGATCATGGTAAGGGCCATGACGTGTGCTTCAGAGGTGCCGCTGTGGCGGGCACTCTCCCGGTAAAAGTGCAGGTAGGGGGTACAGTCGATGAAGCACTCATCGATGCTGTAAACATGCACATCCTCCGGCGCAACATATTTCAGGTAAATGCCATAGATCCGGGCGGAAACCTTCTCATATTCTGCCATACGCGGCATGGCAGTGATGTAAAGGATCCGTGTGTGATGCGCTTTTTCATATCTGCGGATGGCCTGCTTGGCTTCAAAGAGTCTGGGTCTGCCCGGTACGCCGATGGCCTTTAAGGCAGGTGAGACGGCAAGGCAGATGGTCTGATCCGACCGGCTCGCATCTGCTACAAGAAGATTGGCCCGAAGCGGGTCCAGCCCTCTGGCGACACATTCTACGGAGGCATAGAAGCTTTTCATGTCTATGGCGATATAGGTGCGCTTGGTCTCTGCCATATGCAGCCTCCTTTATCAAAACAGAACAAATGTTCGATAACTGGATTATACAGAACGTATGTTCTTTTGTCAACAGCAAAAGTTGTGGCGATATTTCGCAAAAGAGGATGCCTTTGTGGAAAATCGGCAGAAAAGTCGCCGGATATTCGGTGATCCGGGGGCTGAAACGGAGCAGGATACGCTCTAAAATAGCAGTATAAGAACCACACAACACGACGGTCACAAACCACTGAGAATGGAGGAATGAGATATGTTGACATTATTACTTGTGATTTTTGCTTTGGCGTTTGCGGGAAGAGTTGTGATCTTTGCATTGAAGGCAGCCTGGGGAATTTCCAAACTGGTATTCACCATCGCATTGCTTCCCGTGATCCTGATCGGCGCGATCATCTTCGGACTGGTAAGGCTCGCGTTACCGCTGTTGATCATCGGTTTGATCATTTCCTTTTTTGTACAGCCCAAAAGAGTGGTTTAACAGTCCGGCCGGCTGCTACAAAGAATCTGTGATAAACTCCCTATACTGCAATTCCCCGGGAATGGGTCCCCAAAAGCCCGCCCCGGGGAATTGTTTTTTTGCGCTTGCTGATCTGAGGGATGGCTTAATGCGTGAGTTTTGTGTTATACTGATAGATAAGATTTTCAGTACGGATCAAATTGTCAAAGCGTAGGCTGAAAGGAGACAGATAAAAAATGGTAAAGCATGTGATTTTATGGCAGCTGAAGGATGAATTAAGCGACAGTGAAAGGGCAGCGGCAAAAGCGGATATCAAAGCGGGCCTGGAGGGTCTGGCGGGACAGATCCCGGGACTTGTTTCCATCAAGGTTCATACGAATGGACTGGAATCCTCCAATGCGGACCTGATGCTGGATTCCGTTTTTGAGGATGAGGCCTCCCTGAAGGGATACGCCGTTCATCCGGATCATGTAGCGGTTGCGACAGGGATCGTAAGACCGAAGGTGAAAAGCAGAGTCTGCATGGATTACGAGGATTAAACAGGATTTTTTATGGGAAATCAGAATACACGAAAAACTTTCATAATTCTGGTCAACGTGATCATCATGGCCGGCATTCTGGTCTTTGTTGTGATGTACTCCCAGTTTACCAACCGGGAATATGATCGGTACCGTTCTGGACGGAAACGATGCCCCGGACATCTATGTGAATTACTCCTGGATGTATGGGAGGGAACAGTATCAGTCGTCCATAGACCACGCCGAGGATCTGTCCTTTAACAGCATGTATGCTGCCTTTGAGAAGGTTCCGAAATCGCGTGTCCTGTCACCGGAGGAACTGGGGCTGACGGATGATGCGCTCATCCAGGTGCGCCAGGCGGTCTATGGTGTCGGAACCGGGTCCATGACCATCGATGAGGCGGTTTCTGCCTATGGCACCTTTACCCAGTAAAAATCTATGAATTGAACAGCAAAAAAAAGAAATTTAAAAACTGTAAAATTTTTTCTTGACATAATATATTGCGCGCAATATAATATGGTCAAAGATAAGGAACGAAAAAACCAAACACGAAAACAGAACAGAGAAAACAAAAAAACAAACAACCAAAAACAAAACAACGAAAACCAAACAACAAAAGAAGGAGGATTGGATATGGCTACAGTATATGATTTTTCGGTAAAGGACAGAAAAGGGAATCAGGTCAGCCTGGCGGATTATGAGGGAAAGGTGCTTTTGATCGTCAACACTGCAACGGGATGCGGATTCACACCCCACTATACGCCCCTTGAGGAG
>JAILHW010000141.1 GCA_024695605.1 Lachnospiraceae bacterium
TGCAGGCAGAGTGGTCCTTGGATGGGATCCGGCATTTCGTACCGGCTGCAAGCTGGCCGTGGTAGATGCCACCGGAAAGGTACTCGATACCACAGTCATCTATCCAACCGAGCCGCAGAACAAGGTGGAGCAGTCCAAGGAGATTCTCAAGAAGCTCATCAAAAAGTACGGTATTACGCTGATCTCTGTAGGAAACGGTACCGCCTCCAGAGAATCGGAGCAGATCATCGCCCAGCTGCTTTCGGAGCTGGATACCCGCGTAGAGTACGTGATCGTCAGCGAAGCAGGTGCCAGTGTGTACTCGGCGTCCAAGCTGGCCACGGAGGAGTTTCCCGAGTTTGACGTGGGACAGAGAAGCGCGGCGTCCATCGCAAGACGCCTGCAGGATCCTTTGGCGGAGCTGGTAAAGATCGATCCCAAATCCATCGGCGTCGGCCAGTACCAGCACGATCTGAACCAGAAGAAGCTTTCGGATGCCCTGACCGGCGTGGTAGAGGATTGCGTAAATAGAGTAGGGGTGGATCTGAATACCGCCTCCGCATCGCTTCTGACCTATATTTCGGGCGTCACCAAGCCGATCGCTAAGAACATCGTAGAGTACCGGGAGACAAACGGCAGATTCACAGACAGAAAGCAGCTTCTGAAGGTACCAAAGCTTGGCCCCAAGGCCTTTGAGCAGTGTGCAGGCTTCCTTCGGATCGCCGACGGAGACAATCTTTTGGATGCCACCAGCGTACATCCCGAATCCTATGAAGCGGTAGGACGGCTTTTGGGGCAGCTGGGAATGAGCATGGATGAAGTGATGGAGATGCGGCAAAAAACGCCGCTTGAAAAGCCGGCAGCAGAAAAGGCGGAAAACAGGCAGCCAAAGCGCGCAGACAGACAGGCAAAAAACAAAGGCCTGGATCTTTCCGGCTTTGCAAAAATGGGTGTTCATGTGGTGGTGGATAAAAAGGCCGCAAAGAAGGAAGCGGGCACAAATCCGCAGGATAACGACAGAGCATCCCAAAAGCAGAAAAGTGCAGCCGCAGTCAGCAGGAGCGCTTCTGCACTGGCTAAAAAGGTGGGAAGCATTGCGAAGATGGCAGAGACCATCGGGATCGGAGAGCCTACGCTTCAGGACATCATCTCCGAGCTGGAAAAGCCGGGCAGGGATCCCAGAGAGGATATGCCAAAGCCCATTCTTCGGAGTGATATCCTGGACCTGAAGGACCTTCGTCCCGGAATGGTGCTCAAGGGGACCGTACGGAATGCGGTGGACTTTGGCGTATTCGTGGATATCGGGGTGCACCAGGACGGCCTGGTACACATTTCCCAGATCACAGATCGCTATATCAAGCATCCCTTAGATGCCGTCAGCGTGGGAGATGTGGTGGATGTCAAGGTGCTCAGTGTCGATGAAGCCAAGAAACGGATCCAGCTGACCATGAAGCTGCAGGATCGATAAGATCCGGTCAAATACAGTCACAACAAGTAAACGGGGAGAAAAATATGAAAACAGCAAAACACACAGTGGGTCGGATGAGCAGAAGATGGATGGCATCAGCCATGGCAATGATGGCGGCTTTGATGACGCTTATGGCCGGCAGCATCAGCCTGTCTGCGGCAGAAGAAGACGGGAAAAAGATCTCCGAGCTGGGCGTGGAAAACGGCATTTATACCATGGGCGTCACCCTGGAGGGCGCCTGGGTAGGATCCGAGATCACAACTCCTGCAAGAGTCCGTATCAAGGATGGGGAGATGACAGCACTCATTGAGTGGGACAGCATCTACTATACCTCCATGACGGTAGCGGGCAAGCAGATCGCCGAGGAAGAAAAAAGGGACGGCAATTCCAAATTTGTGATCCCTGTGGCAAAGACCGATGCGCCCATTGATGTCAGTGTGGTCAAAACGGAATTCGGACAGAGCATGCAGACCAATTGCACCCTGACCTTCCACTCGGCGGAGATCAAGAAATCCAAATCAGCCTTCAATCCCGGCTATGCGACGGCAACGGCAGGCTTTGCATTCTTTGGTGTGCTCGGGATAGCGGCTGTTGTAATTTTATTTCTGCATCAGAAGATGAAAAGCTGAGAAAAATAGCGGCAGTCGGAGAATCCTTGAAAGGTGGAGCTATGGCAGCGAAGGAAGAGTATATCGTTGGCGGCATCGCATTTAACGACCCGGAAAGTGCAGAAAAGGCCCGGATGGAACAAAAAAGGATCGATGCGCTGAATAAAAAGATGGACTATGAGGATGTGAACGCAACCCTGAGCCTCTATCAGAAAGCCAGGGACAATCAGGTGTTTACGACGCCTCTTGGGATCGCATATATGATGCG
>JAILHW010000153.1 GCA_024695605.1 Lachnospiraceae bacterium
CCATGGTGATCCGGAAGCTGTTTGATGAGCTGGAGGAACAGGAAAAGGAACAAGCGAAAGCAAAAGCAAATGCGAAAGCAAACGCGAAGACGACAAACCAATCCATCGCAAAGAATGCGAAAAGCGTAAGTAAGAATAAAGAAGCGCAAAAGTAAACAACCCGTCAGGGGTGACGGGTTGTTTTGGGGAGTATAAATTAAAAATACTACGTTAGCAACAACTGGATTGGGGGATTGCTGTTGCTAGTATTATTATAGGTCTTTTTCACAGGTGGTGCAAGCGCATTTTGACCTCTGAAAACGATTAAGATATTAAAAAAATATAAAGTTTATAACCAAAAAAGAAAAAGAAAAGATGAGAAAAAATTACGAACTGATCGCCCCTTGCCACTTCGGATTAGAGGCGGTTTTGAAGAAAGAGATCATTGATCTGGGGTATGATATTGCGAGTGTGGATGACGGCCGGGTGACCTTTTACGGGGACGAGCAGGCGGTCTGCTACGGCAATGTTTTCCTGCGGACGGCGGAGCGGATTTTGATCAATGTTGCGCAGTTTCATGCGGAAACGTTTGACGAGCTGTTCGAGAATACCAAGAGCATTGCCTGGGAGGAGTTTATCCCCAGGGACGGGGCATTCTGGGTGGCAAAGGCTGCAAGCGTAAAGAGCAAGCTCTTTTCTCCTTCCGATATCCAGTCGATCGTAAAAAAGGCGATGGTGGAAAGTCTGAAAAAGACCTATCATCTCGAGCATTTTCCGGAGACGGGAGCAAAATATCCGCTCAGAGTGTTTCTGAAAAAGGACGAGGTGACCATCGGCCTGGATACGACAGGGGAATCTTTGCATAAACGGGGGTACCGTCTGATGACGGCCAAGGCGCCGCTGCAGGAGAATCTGGCAGCTGCCCTGATCATGCTGACGCCCTGGAAAAAGGACCGCATTTTGGTGGATCCTTTTTGCGGAAGCGGAACCTTTGTGATCGAAGCTGCGATGATGGCGGCGGGGATCGCGCCGGGGGCAAACAGAAGCTTTCTGGCTGAAAACTGGAGCAATCTGATCCCGAAAAAAATGTGGTATGACTGCATTGATGAGGCCGGGGATCTGGTGGATCTGTCCGAAATGCCGGATCTGCAGGGGTATGATATTGATGAGCAGGTGCTGAAGGCGGCCAGAGAGAATGCAAGGCTTGCCGGAGTAGAGCAATACATTCATTTCCAGAGGCGATCCGTGGAGGAGTTGTCACATCCGAAGAAATACGGCTTTGTGATCACGAATCCGCCTTATGGCGAAAGGCTTTCGGAGAAAAAAGAGCTTGTGAAGATCTATTCTGACCTTGGAGAGCGGTTCCGGAGCCTGGATAGCTGGTCGTTGTACCTTCTGACGGCGTATGAGGACGCTGTAAAGGATCTGAAGATGAAGCCGCAGAAGAACCGCAAGCTGTACAATGGAATGCTGAAGACGTATTTTTATTCGTTTCCCGGCCCGAAGCCGCCAAGGAACGGATGGGAAGGTGAAAAAAGAGCATGAAAGGGAAAATGGCCCTGTTTTATGTGCTGCTGAGCCTGATGTTTTTCCTGTTTGGCACAGCGTGTCTGTGGCAGTTTGCAAAAAACAGGGAGGATACAGAGCCGGCGGCCGAAACTTTGGCAGATAGTAGCGAGTCGCTGCAGGATCAGGGGCAGGGCAAGATGCCCGGGCAGCAGGAAATGCAGCAGACCAAAGCGGGCGGCGGAGCGCAGGGAGAAGCGACAAGCGAAGACGCGGCGCAGGAAGAAGCAGCAAAGGAAGAAACATCACAGAAAAGTGATGCCGTGGCAGAGGAACTTCCCTCTGATGAGGCCCTTTATGATGAAGAGGAAGCAGTGGTTTCCGAAACTCTGGCGACCTTGATCCGGCAGGAGCATGATAAGATCGTGGTCCTGGATCCGGGGCATGGCGGAGATGATCTGGGCTATACGGCTACCGATAAGGATCAGAAGGATCAGATCCTTTTGACGGAGAAGGAATTTGCCCTGGATGTGGCGCTCCGCACCAAGGCGCTTTTGGAGAAAGAGGATATCTTTGTGATCATGACCCGTGAGGGCGATACCGGGGAGGATTTAAAGCAGCGGGTGGATCGTGCCAATGTTCTGCCGGCGGATTTTTTTGTGAGCATTCACCTTTCCATGAAGGATGATTCCATGCTGCACGGCATGAGCGTGATCTACAACGACCAGTTTTACAGCCGCGGATATGGAAGCTCGGATCTGGCCGAGCAGCTTTTGCAGAGCGTGACGGATAAAACGCTGGAAGCGCCGCTTGGCATCTTTCCCTGCGAGGAAGAAGAGGAAGAGGTGCGGCTGATCGTAATGCCGGGCGTCAGGCTTGAAATGGGCTGCATTTCCAACCGCCAGGAGGTCAGGCTCCTGGGGCGCGATGACTACAGACAAAAGGTCGCAGAGGGCATTTGCGAGGGCATCAGGCTCGCTTTTGAAAACAGACAGACGGAGCAGACAAAACAGAATACGGAGGATGATACCGATGAGTGAAGCAGAAAAGCGAAGGATTGTACTGGCGAGCAGCAATCAAAATAAACTGCGCGAGGTGCGGCAGATCCTGGAGGGGAGTGATCTGGAAGTGATCCCCCTTTCACAGACCGATTTTGCAGGAAAGATCATAGAGGATGGAGAGACCTTTGAGGAAAATGCCTATATCAAGGCCAAAACCGTTTCGGACGCTTTAGGCGTGCCTGCGCTTGCGGATGATTCGGGCCTGGAGATTGATGCTCTGGGAAAAGAGCCCGGCGTACATTCAGCCAGATTTATGGGAGAGGATACCTCCTATGATATCAAAAATGCAGAGCTGCTTCGCAGGATGGAGCAGGTGCCCGAGCAGGAGAGAACGGCCCGCTTTGTATGCGCCATGGTGGCAATCTGGCCCGATGGCAAAAACCTGTCTGCTGTAGAGACGATGGAGGGAAGGATCGCGTATGAGATCGC
>JAILHW010000187.1 GCA_024695605.1 Lachnospiraceae bacterium
TCCGAGACAGAAGGCGGTAAATGGTTGTCGGAGCACTGCGCGGAATATGGCTTCATTCTCAGATATCCTATCGGAAAAGAAAGTATCACAGGCATTGAATTCGAGCCTTGGCACTTTCGCTACGTAGGGAAAAAAGCGGCAACCTATATCATGGAACATGATCTGACTTTGGAAGAATTCGTTCATCAATTGAAAGAGAAAGAATCCAAAGAAGACAAACAGCCTGACCAGCCAAAGAAGTATGATACAAAAGACAAAAAATTAGCAGGTAAATCATATGGCAGTAAAGATGAAATATGAAGTTATAAAGACCGAAGGGAATGCAAAGCGCGCTGTGATGGAGACCGTACATGGCATCGTACAGACACCCGTTTTTATGAATGTGGGTACTGTAGCAGCCATCAAAGGAGCAGTGGGCACTGAGGATCTGGAAGCAATCGGAACCCAGATCCAGCTTTCCAACACCTACCATCTCCATGTACGGCCCGGAGATGAACTCATTCATGAACTGGGCGGCCTTCATAAATTCATGGTTTGGGATAAACCCATTCTGACAGACTCCGGCGGATTTCAGGTCTTTTCTCTGGCAGGACTTCGCAAGATCAAAGAAGAGGGCGTGACCTTCCATAGCCATGTGGATGGACGTAAGATCTTTATGGGACCTGAAGAAAGCATTCGCATTCAGTCCAACCTTGGTTCCACCATTGCAATGGCTTTTGATGAATGTCCACCGGCCTTGGCGGAGAGAAACTACGTGCAGCCCTCAGTGGATCGGACTACCAGATGGCTGGAACGTTGCAAAAAGGAAATGGAACGCCTTTCCAAGTTGGAGACCACCATCAATCCCGATCAGTTACTGTTTGGTATCAATCAGGGCGCGGTTTTCGGGGATATTCGGATCGAACATGCAAAAAGAATCGCGGATATGGATCTTGACGGCTATGCCATAGGCGGACTTGCCGTGGGCGAAAGCCATGAGCAGATGTACGAGATGATCGAAACCGTAGTTCCTTATCTGCCAAAAGAAAAACCCACATACCTCATGGGCGTGGGAACTCCCGCAAATATTCTGGAGGCCGTTGACCGCGGCGTGGATTTCTTTGACTGCGTATATCCTTCCAGAAACGGAAGACACGGACATGTATATACCCATACCGGGAAACTGAATCTCTTTAACCAGAAATATCAGAAAGATATGCGGCCCATCGAAGAGGGCTGCGGTTGCGCTGCCTGCAAGCGTTATACAAGAGCCTATATCAGACATTTGTTAAAAGCAGGAGAGATGCTGGGCCTTCGCCTTTGCGTGCTCCACAACCTCTATTTCTATAACCACCTTATGCAGGAGATCCGCGATGCACTGGATGTGGGACAATTCTCTTCATTCAAGAGAAATATGCTTGATTCCCTGGAATCAGGAGAATAAGCGCGAGGCTGCGGCAGAATAAGTAAGCGCGAGGCGTAGGCAGGTGTTTCCGGGGGCGACTTACGGCCGCTAGGCGTATCGGAGCAACCGGAAATACCTGCGAGCCGGGAGCGTAGGTTGCGCAGCCGGGAGCGGAGTAAAATCGAATCTAGAACAGCGCAATATGCGGGCAATTCTCCCGATAGTAATCCAGGATCTTCTGATAATCATAGTTTACTAATAACTTCGCAATCCTATCCCGATCCCTGTTAAATAACTCCAAATAATAAACCGTTGCTCGAGGTGACCTGAAGATGGATACATTCACCTTCGACAACTTCGCATTTTTCACAATTCCAAAAGACTTCCCATCATAATACATGGTCAGGATCGGACTCACCCAGAAGTTTTCAACGACCTCCGTCATCCGGGTAAATTCTTCTTCCACAGCTTTTTTACTCATATTGTTCATGATATAAAACTCATTGAGGATCTTACGATATCGCAATGAATTAAAAGTGGCCACGATCAGGAAGATCAGGAGCACGAAAAATAAGGCCACAAGCCCCCAGTCCCAGATACTGTGGGAAGTTAAGCTTAAATCAGAAAAATCTATCGTTTTCATGATGATCCCGAATAAAACAGCAAGTATGATGATCATAACACTCCACAGAATTATCATCTGCTTTATGATTCTGTCCTTAATCATTTTTTCCATTTTAATTTCCTTTCTTATCATTCCACGGATTTCAACGACTGTGCCATATCGATCCGATCCAGCTTCCGGTTCATGAACAGATTCACCGTCAGTGTAAAGAGCATCGTCAAAATGATGGAATACACAAAACTGATGCCGTGGATCGTTACTTTAAAGTGTACCATATCCACTATGATCTGCGCCATGACAAATCGGTGCAGCCAGATTCCAAGGCCCAGACCTACCAGCATTCCGATCACAGTCAGGGCAATGTTTTCCCGGAACACATACTGGGCTGTCTCGTTCGGGTAAAAACCAAGCACCTTGATCGTTGCGATCTCGCGGATCCGCTCGGTGATATTGATATTGGTCAGATTGTACAGCACGATAAAGGCCAGGCCGGCGGCGGATAAGATGATCACCAGCACCACCAGATCCAGACTCTTCATCATATTGTTCATACGGTTTTCAAATTCCTCAAAGAGCGTGACATAGGTCACGTTTTTGTTTTTTGCGATATAGGTCTGCTGCAGGGCAGGATCCTCGTTTTTATCAAAGGAAACATAGGCAAGGGTCAGATCCAGTTGGAAATCCTCCGGATTTGCGATCACATAGTTATATACATGATTTTCAAAAATGCCCGATACCTTGAGCGAAACCTCATTCATATCCTCATCGCGAAGAATGATCTTGTCACCGACACCGATCTGATAGCGCTTGGCAATGGCTTCACACAAAAGGGCATTTCCGGGCGAAGGAAGGGAAAAAGCCCTGGTCTCATCATTACAGTCATGCAATCTGAAAAACTCCGTAAAATTCTCCTGCGCAGGCGTTAACAGGTTGATATTTTTCACATGCCGCTGCGTAACCAGATCTCTGGAAGCGGACCCGAGCAGTGTATAGGCCTTCGTTTTTTCCGAAAGAACCGTTTCCAGACTCGGCGGGATTTTGTCCCTTGTGCCGTTTTTGAAAGCAACCTCCGCATCCGCAACCTGAATGGCATCATATTGTGCGGAGGAAAAGCCCACGATGGAATCTTTCATACCAAATCCGGTCAAAAGCAGGGCTGTACAGCCGCTGATGCCGACGATCATCATAAAGAAACGCCGTTTATAGCGGAAAATATTTCTGAAGGAAACCTTATGCAAAAACTTCATCCGGTTCCAGATGAAAGGCACATATTCCAGAAAAATGCGCTTTCCGGGCTTGGGTGCCTTCGGGCGCAGAAGAGAAGCGGCGCTTTCCAAAAGCTCCAGACGGCAGGACAGATAGGTAGAGCCAACAGAGCAAAGCAGTGCCGCTGCCAGGGACAAACCGGCCAGTACCTGATCAAAGTAATAATCAAGCGGAATGCTGATATACATCATCTGATAGGCATACCAGATGACAGCGGGGAACAGGAAAATGCCGACGGCATATCCGATGATGCACCCCAAAAGAGCAGCCGTTACGCTGTAAAAGGAAAACTTCCACATAATATCGCGTTCCGAATAGCCCAAAGCCTTAAGCGTACCGATGAGCGAGCGCTGTTCCTCCACCATGCGGGTCATGGTCGTCATACAGACAAGGGCAGCAACCAGAATAAAGAACAGGGGAAAGACCCTTGCAACCTGGGATACGATCTTGGAGTCGCTTTCAAAGCAGGAATAGGCAATATTGGATCCACGGTCCAGAACATAGGTATCCGGCTCCTTGATATCGCCGATCTCATCCTCGGCATCCCGGATCTTTTCCTCGGCTTCGGCGATCTTTTCGTCAAACTCCTGCTTGCTGTCCTTATATTCCTCAAGGCCGTCTTCGTATTCCTTCAGACCATCCTCGTATTCGACCTGACCGTCAGCCAGCTCCTTTTTACCGTCAGCCAGCTTCTTTTCGGCATCCCGGATGGTTTCCCGGCCATCTTCATATTCCTGTTCGCCGTCCAGGTATTCCTGATAGCCGCGTGTCCAGGCGGCCAGTCCGGCGGTATAGTCTGCCTTGGCCTTTTCCAAAGCGGCAACGCCTTCCTGATACCGGGCAAGCCCCTGGCGATACTGAGCCACGCCGCTGTTATACTCGGAAAGCCCCTGTTCGTATTCGGTCTGTCCCTTGGAGTATTCCAAAATGGACTTTTGGTACTGCGCAAGGCCGGCTTCATACTGCATCCGTCCGGCGGCAAGCTGGGCCCGGGCACCTTCCAGCTGCGCCTTGGCAGCAGCAAGAGAGGTATCATCTAAAAGACCCATGGCTTCAGCTGCCTGAAGCTCCTTTTCCTTTTGCGCAAGCTCCAGTTCTCCGGCTTCGATGCCTTTGGCGCTTTCCGCCAATGTTTGTTCGGCCTGGATCAGCTGCTTTTTGGCCTGCTCCAGCTTGGGAGCATTTTCATCCAGCTTTTTCTTGGCAGCCTTCAGCTTGCCATCGGTTTCATCCAGGGTTTTCTTGCTTGCCTTCAGCTGTTTGTCATAGTCATTGATTTGGCGTTCGGCATCCGTGAGCTGCCGCTTGGAAAAGTCCAGCGTTTCCTTGCCGTCAGCCAGTTCCTTTTCGGCATCCGAAAGCTCCTTCTTTCCGTCCCGAAGTTTTGTTTCATTGTCCCGGATCTCTTTTTGGCCGTCCGAAAGCTCTTTTTTTGCATCATCCAGCTCAGCCTTTCCGTCGGCCAGCTCTTTTTCGGCATCGGCCAACTTTTCCTCGCCCTCAGCCTTTTTATCAGCCAGTTCCTCTTTGGCATCGCCCAGTTCTTCGTTAGCATCTGCTAACAATTTCTCATAGCGGTCACCGGCAAGTGCCTCTGTCAGCTCCTCCCATTCCGGCCTGCGTGCATCGAGAAGGTCATTGTAGGCATCGGAGTAGAGTTCGGGATTTTCCTTGAATTTCACATAGATCTCGGTATAGTAATCATCGGCATAGCCGTCCGCAGTCAGATAGGCAAAGCCGTCCACGGTGCCGTTTCCAAGAGACGTGCCGCCGCGTTCAAAATTGATATAGAGGGGGGAGGAGGTAAACCCTACAACCGTATAGGAATCATGGGAAAAATGCCCGAGCGTATCTTCATCATTCGCATCAGACAGTTTTACCTGATCTCCGATCTGATAGCCGGAACGGGATTCGTTGTCCAAAAGGATCTCGTTATCCTGCTCGGGCAGGCGTCCCTCGGAAAGCAGCACGGTATTGATGTTTGTTGTCAGCATATGGGTTTTGAGAACGATGTCTTTATCGTCGGGATCCTTGCAGATCACGTCAAATGAACTGCTGCCTTCGGCAAACAGGACCTCCTCGCGCCCGGCTATTGCATCAACCTGTTCCTGCTCCCAGCCAAGAGAGGAGAGCAGCCGAAGATCAAAGAAGGCATGCTCCTTATAAAAGGCACTGATGGTGCGGATCATAGCCGGATTGGTGATGCGGACACCGGAAAAAAAGCCCACTCCGAGTGCAACAATGCCGAAGATGGCAAGAAAACGCCCCAGGGTAGAGGTGATCTCACGATATGCGGTTTTGCGGAGTGTGGTTTTTCTAAGTTGCTTCATAGGACTTTCTATATCATAGAGATTTCGTTACTGATTCATTTCCTGTAGGATGCTTGATATGGCTTACCACTCAATGGTGGAAATATCCGCAGGCTCCGGATTCAGATACTGCTCTTTGATCTGACCGTTTTTGACCCGGATCACGCGGTCGGCCATGGCCGTCAAGGCTGAGTTATGTGTGATAACGATTACAGTTTTGCCCTGCTTGCGGCAGGTATCCTGCAGCAGAGCCAGAACGGCCTTACCGGTCTGATAATCCAAAGCTCCGGTAGGCTCATCGCAAAGCAGGAGCTTCGGATTTTTGGCAAGTGCCCTTGCGATGGCGACACGTTGCTGTTCACCTCCGGAAAGCTGGGAGGGAAAGTTCTTCATGCGGTCTGCCAGTCCCACATCGGTCAGTACCCCGGCGGCGGGAAGCGGATTTTTACAGATCTGGGCAGCAAGCTCCACATTTTCCAGGGCCGTCAGGTTCTGTACCAGGTTGTAGAACTGGAAAACAAAGCCCACATCCGTACGCCGGTAGGTTGTCAGCTGCTTCTTCTTATAGGAGGAGATCATCAGACCATCCACCAGGATCTCTCCCGAGGTTGCGGTATCCATACCGCCGAGAATATTCAAAAGAGTGGTCTTTCCGGCGCCGGAAGCACCGACGATGACCACGAATTCTCCCTTTTCCACATCAAAGGTAACGCCGTTTAACGCGGCAATGCTCACCTCGCCTGTGGTATAAATCTTTTTGACATCCCGAAAACTGATATAGGACATGGTATTTCCTCTGATTTCATATCACACAAAAAAAAGTAACAATAGCATCATACCAAAAATGGGCGATTTTTCAACCGCAAAAATGGAGATCGGCGGATCCGTCTAAGGAGCCGGGGAAAAAGAAACTAAACAGTGATGACAGACAAAAGCTGAAGATCATTCACGCCGTAACGAGCAGTCGAAACAAATACTTTAATAAGGTTGCAGTGGAGCCGAAGAAGGCGCCCGAGCCGAAGAAGAGTGTTGAAATTAGCCGGAAAATGGTGTAAGATACTCTAAGTGTGCTGATCAATTTGATCAGAGAGATGAATTTTTAAATACGGAGGAGATCAAATGGGTATGTTAGTAAGTGCTGAAGCTCCGGCAATGGGAGGACTGCAGGGCGGTCTGGTGCTGGTGCTGTATGTGGCGGTGATCGCAGTCTTTTTCTTCCTGATGTCTGCACCGCAGAAGAAGGAAAAGAAGAGGATCGAGGCTATGCTTTCCGAGCTGGCGATCGGTGACTGCGTGCTGACAACGAGCGGCTTTTACGGAATCGTCATTGACATCGATGAAGAGCAGAATACTGTGATCGTGGAGTTCGGCAGTGACAGACACTGCAGGATTCCGATGAACAAATCTGCGATCGCACAGGTTGAAAAGCCGGACGCTGAGTAAGACAAGCAGGACTCATCTGCCTAGGGCAGGTGGGTCTTTTGTTATTTTTTGCAACGAAATCAAGGATCGTCCCCTATTGTATATGAAGCGGCAAACGTAAGTGAACTGTTTGCCCGGAAAGGATGAAAAGATATGCCGAAACCAACTCAGAAAACAAGCGGAAATATAATTGACCGGATGTTTTTTTTCAACCCGGAATTCAAGAAAAGCAACAGAGAGTTTTTCTCTGCATTAAAGCTGGATGTTCCCGGTGGGAACGCAGATGCTTTGAATCAATGCGGTTTTCACGGAACCCGTCAGGATTCTATGTCAGCGGTATTCCGCTTTTTCCTGATGTCCAGAGATGAGCCCAATATGGACTTTAAGCAGGCCTATCAGATGAGACCGCCTCATCCGGATTTTGAAAAAAACTGGCAGGAGTTTATAGATTTTGTCAAGGCCCATCCCACAAGGACCAAAAATCTTGATCCTAATACGAAAAAAGAGAACATCAAAGCCTGGACAAATGTGTTTAAGAAGGCGACGGAAAAGATCAAGACCTATCAGTTTCCAAAGATTGATTACGGCGATCCGGTAAAGATCTTTGCGCATAGGGAGGAATTATCGGCGCTGATCAGTTGCTATATCAATTTTTCTCAGGAATTCAGGGATAGCTTTTATAACGGTTTGGGCAAGGATTCCACCATTGTTGATGAAGCCCTTGGAGGAAAAAAGGGCTTTCAGGAAATGATGAGAACCTGGGAAGATATTGCCTTTGTGATCCAGCCGCTGCAGTCAGGTTATATGCCGGCTAATTTGGACGACTATTCGAATAATTCCAGTCTGCGGGATGTGAATCACATGATCTCCTGCAGCCAGAGATATTGCCTTTCCAGGATCAGCGACAGGATCAGCGGCAGAAAGCTGGGAGATATTGTTGAGAATTATTCTCCGAAGGATCTGTACCAGTCGGAGATCAACATGGGCATTAGCGGCCAATACGATCTGGAAAATGTAAAAAGCAGTGATAACGCAAAAAGGGAAGGCTATCTGCAGAACCTGGATCATTCTCTGGATCAGGTTTTTAAAAAGCAATATGATGCCCAGGAGAAGAAAGCGCGGCTGAAGTTTAATTCCAACAGAAAATATGAAGCGCAGTCAAAGTTTACCAGTCACCTGGAATCCTCTCTGAAAAGAGGCCTTAGCGATAGGATGGCAAAACTCTATGAGGGGAATCCTTCCGCTGAAGAACTTGCGGAAAGGATCAATTCTAAAGATTTTGAACAATTGTCCTTTGAGATCGACAGTCTGTATCATGGCGGATTTGATTCCGATCATCAGGACAGGATCTTTCAGATCTTGAATGAAAGAGTGATCAACAACTTCTTGATCGGAGGGAAATCTCCCAAGGAGCTTTGGGGAGAAAAGTATGCTTTTTTGAATGATCCCCAAAAGATCGAGAAGATGTATCGTGTGGAACTCATAAACGAGATCACCACCGGCAATAAAGATATTGAAATGACAACCTGGTATATGGATCAGAAGGGGCAGTGTCATAAAGCTAAGCCTGTCAGTGTGATCAAGAGCAAGGAAACCAGAGAACGAGAGGTCGCCGTTCTGGTAGCAATGGATGATCTTTATGAAGATCTGGTCGCTACCCGCAAACAGCTGCAGGATACGCAGAAGGATAAGAGCGCGAATATGCCGGCAGCTCAGGAGAAAACAGGAAGTGATCTTTATCGGAAAATGTTCTCTGCATTGAACAAATGTATTGAATGTTCCTATATTCAGAAAAACGATAAGAATATGAATGATCTGCAGAAGGCCCTAAGGGAATACCATAAGGCTTCCGCAGAGTACTACAAGAAACGTAAGGGGATCATGTTTGCTCCCAGAGGAAACGGAAAGACCCGACTGGATCTTGCCAAGTATGCCGCTGATAATATTTTGGATAAAGCGGAAAAGCTGGGAATGCTTGCGGGAGGTCTGGATCTGACTCCCGGTTCCAATGATGCTAAGGATCAGGTTAATACAAACTTTAAGATCCTGAATCGACACGGCGTCTATGAAGTGGAGAAAAGACTGCCCAATCGAGGCGGTAATGTGAAGTATTTCGACTTCCGTACAAAACAGGGAAATGCCCATGAGATCACAGACGAAGGACGTCAGACCTTTGAGAAATTCCGGACGGATATTGCCATCAAGCAGGCAAAGAAAAAAGAGCTTCGTGAAGCGTTGAAGCAGACCCTTAAGGAAATGGTATTCGCAGATGAGAAGCTGGAGGCTTTGGATGCCATGATCCTCACCGAGAATAAGCCCACCTCCATGTGTGCGAAAAATGTGGTTTCGGAAAAATATCTGGAAAAGATCAATGATCCCATGATCTCCATAGAAGAGCTGACCAAGCTGGAGAAGAAGCTGGAGCCGGATCAGCTGAAAAAAGAGGTGGTAGAGCTTGTTAAGAGTCCTCTGTTCCGTGAGGTAACGGCAAAGTGTCCCAAGACCTACGAAAAGAAATGGAATAAGCTCGAAAAGAATGCAGATGAGGTCCGCAAGGATTATGAGAAGAACATTGAAATCCTGTCCGATCGTCTGCAGAAGGAAAGCGATGCTTATTTTGGGGTTGGGATGGGCGAAAATAATGAACCACAGCCGATCCCCAATGATAAAAGGGAAGAAATGGAAATGCAGATCGCGCATCTGATGACCCTGAAGGTCCTCACCGGAGCCCATAATCCCGATATCATGAGAGCAGTGGCCACAAGCGGAGACAACTTTACCGCAGTGTTTGATGCATCCCTTGCCTATGTGAAGGAGAAGAATCTTGCAAAACAGGATAAATTGGCAAATACCATTGAAAACGTGACCACGAAGAATGACTTTGCCGGCCCCATCGTGGACAAGATCGTTGCCATGAATCCGGATCAGCCGAAGGCAAAGCTGCAAAAGCCCATTATCAAGCAGCTGATCCAGCCTCACAGAGAGATTGAGAGAGGACAGAGAGCTCCCGGCCTTATCTAAAATGCTAAAGCGGGAAAAGAAATTTATCCCGTCTCTTGCAAATAAGACACATTTTGAGTATGATAGAGATTGGTTTTCTTTATCATACTCTTTTTTTGGAGGTAATTATGCAGGCAAATATCGTATGTATTCCCGGTGACGGCATCGGTCCTGAGATCGTAGCAGAGGCGAAAAAGGTCTTAAATAAGGTGGCTGCCGTTTACGGACATGAGTTCAACTTTGAAGATGTATTAATGGGCGGGGCATCCATTGATGCTTATGGCATACCCCTGACAGATGAGACCATTGCAAAAGCAAAAGCAGCAGATGCAGTACTGATGGGTTCCATCGGCGGCGATGCCAAGACGTCTCCCTGGTACAAGCTGGAGCCGTCTAAAAGACCGGAGGCAGGACTTTTAGGGATCAGAAAGGCCCTGAACCTGTTTGCAAATCTTCGGCCTGCTATTTTATATGAAGAGCTTTCCGCTGCCTGCCCGCTGAAGACCGAGATCAGCGAAAAAGGCTTTGATATGATGATCATGCGTGAACTGACAGGCGGTCTGTATTTCGGAGAAAGAAAGACCTTTGAGGAAAACGGCGAGAAAAAGGCCATTGATACCCTGACCTACTCCGAATCGGAGATCAGACGAATCGCGATCAAGGCCTTCGATATCGCCATGAAGAGAAGGAAAAAAGTCACCAGCGTAGATAAGGCCAATGTGCTGGATTCCTCCCGCCTTTGGAGAAGCGTAACGGAAGAGGTGGCAAAGGACTATCCCGAGGTTACCTTAGAGCATATGCTGGTGGATAATGCAGCCATGCAGCTGGTGAAGGATCCGGCCCAGTTTGACGTGATCCTGACCGAGAATATGTTTGGTGATATCTTATCCGATGAAGCCAGCATGGTAACCGGTTCCATTGGAATGTTAGCATCTGCTTCCTTAAATGATACGAAGTTCGGACTCTATGAGCCCAGCGGCGGTTCTGCACCGGATATTGCAGGAAAGGGCATCGCCAATCCGATCGCAACCATCCTTTCCGCAGCCATGATGCTCCGTTTTTCCTTTGATCTGGACAAGGAAGCGGATGCCATTGAAAAGGCTGTCAAGAAGGCACTCAAAAGCGGCTATCGCACCATCGATATCATGCCGCAGGATGAGGACGAGAGAGCGTCGGTAAAACAGATCGGTACTGCCAGAATGGGAGATATCATCGCATCCAATATATGATGCAAACGACACGAATCAGGCTACGCATCGTGCTTGCACGTAAACATAGAAATGTAAATATATAATGGGAGGTAACAAATGAAAAGTGATAATATGAAACAGGGCGCACAGCAGGCACCCGCAAGATCCCTGCTGAATGCATTGGGATATACCCCGGAAGAGATCGCAAAGCCCATGGTAGGCATTGTCTGCTCCTATAATGAGATCGTTCCCGGACATATGAACCTGGATAAGATCGCCGAGGCAGTCAAGCTTGGAGTTGCCGAAGCAGGCGGTACCCCCGTAATGTTCCCCGCCATCGCTGTATGCGATGGTATCGCAATGGGACATATCGGTATGAAGTATTCTCTTGTGACCAGAGATCTGATCGCGGATTCCACCGAATGTATGGCCATTGCGCACCAGTTTGATGCGCTTGTCATGATCCCGAACTGTGATAAGAACGTGCCGGGTCTTTTGATGGCTGCGGCCCGCGTCAATGTACCTACGGTCTTTGTGTCCGGCGGTCCCATGCTGGCAGGCCATGTCGGTGGAAAGAAGAGAAGTCTTTCCTCCATGTTCGAGGCAGTCGGCGCTCATGCGGCAGGCAAGATCAATGACGAAGAGTTTCTGGAGTTTGAGGAAAAGGTTTGTCCTACCTGCGGCTCCTGCTCCGGTATGTACACGGCCAACTCCATGAACTGTCTGACAGAGGCTCTTGGTATGGGACTTCGCGGCAACGGTACGATCCCAGCTGTCTATTCCGAGCGTCTGAAGCTGGCAAAGAGAGCCGGCTATGCCGTAATGGATCTGCTGAAGAAAAATATCCGTCCCCGTGACATCATCACGAAGGATGCGATCTTAAATGCACTGACCGTGGATATGGCACTTGGCTGTTCTACGAACTCCATGCTGCATCTGCCGGCCATCGCGCATGAGATCGGTTTTGATTTTGATATCGCATTTGCAAATCCCATCAGCGAAAAGACCCCGAACCTCTGCCATCTGGCACCCGCAGGTCCGACCTATATGGAGGATCTCAATGAGGCGGGCGGTGTTTACGCTGTGATGAAGGAGCTTGCGGACATCGGTCTTTTGAACACCGATTGTATGACAGTGACCGGAAAGACCATCGGCGAGAACATTGCAAATGCAATCAATCGCAACGAAGAAGTTATCCGTCCGGTATCCAATCCGTATTCCAAGACCGGCGGACTTGCTGTTCTGAAGGGCAATCTGGCTCCCGACGGTTCTGTGGTAAAGCGCTCCGCAGTGGTTGAGGAAATGATGGTCCATGAAGGCCCTGCAAGGGTATTTGAGAGCGAAGAGGATGCCATAGAAGCTATCCTCGGCGGTAAGATCGTAGAGGGCGATGTGGTTGTGATCCGGTATGAAGGACCTAAAGGTGGTCCGGGTATGAGAGAGATGCTCAATCCGACCTCAGCCATCGCAGGTATGGGACTTGGCTCCTCCGTGGCACTGATCACGGACGGCCGTTTTTCCGGGGCTTCCCGCGGCGCATCCATCGGACATGTATCTCCCGAGGCGGCTGTCGGCGGGCCGATCGCACTGGTCAGGGAAGGCGATATCATCCAGATCGATATCCCGAATATGACCCTGAATATGAAGGTTTCCGATGAGGAGCTGGCTGAGAGAAAGAAAGCATGGCAGCCGAAGGAGCCTTCCGTGAATACCGGATATCTGAAGCGCTACTGTGCAATGGTAACCAGCGGAAACAGAGGCGCGATCCTGACAGTACCCGGGGATCAGTAAAAAGAAATTGGAAGTATAAATAAAGGAGAGTTTTGAAATGCAGCTTACAGGTTCGGAAATCGTAATCGAAATCTTAAAGGAGCAGGGAGTCGATACCGTATTCGGGTATCCCGGCGGAACCATTTTGAACATCTATGATGCGCTTTATCAGCATCAGGATGAGATCCGTCACGTGCTGACCAGCCATGAGCAGGGTGCGGCACATGCGGCAGACGGCTATGCCAGATCCACCGGAAAGGTGGGCGTTTGTATGGCTACCAGCGGCCCGGGAGCGACCAATCTGGTCACCGGAATCGCAACCGCCTACATGGATTCCATTCCCCTTGTTGCCATTACCTGTAACGTAAACCTTCCTGCACTTGGCAAGGACAGCTTCCAGGAGATCGATATCGCAGGCGCGACGATGCCCATGACAAAGCACAATTACATTGTCAAGGATATCAACAACCTGGCAAGAAAGCTCAGAAGAGCCTTCCAGATCGCACAGAGCGGACGTCCCGGTCCCGTGCTTGTGGATATCACCAAGGATGTGACAGCAGGCAAGACCGAATATACGCCGGCACCGAAGCAGGAGCCCGAAAAGACACCGGAATTTTCAATGGAATCCGTTGAGACCGTTGCAGAGCTGATCCGGGAAGCAAAGAAGCCCTTTTTGTATGTGGGCGGCGGCGTGATCTTATCCGGTGCCTCCGAAGAGCTGGCTGTTTTACAGAAAAAGATGGATGCTCCCGTTTGCGATACCCTGATGGGCAAGGGCGCTTTTGACGGAAATAGCGACATGTACACCGGTATGATCGGTATGCACGGTACCAAGGCTTCCAATCTGGGCGTTTCCGAGTGTGACCTGCTGATCGCACTCGGTGCAAGATTTTCGGACCGCGTGATCGGAAATCCTTCCACCTTTGCTAAAAATGCAAAGATCGTGCACATCGATATCGATGCTGCCGAGATCAATAAGAACATCCGCACCGATGCCTTTATAGTCGGAGATCTGAAGGAAGTATTAAAGGCTCTGAATGCAAAGATCGAGCAAAAGGAGCTTCCCGAGTGGAAAGAAAGGATCAGGCAGCTGAAGGAAACCTGTCCGCTCAGCTATGACAAGAGCGTTCTGACCTGCCCGTATGTGATGGAGCAGATCGATGAGGCGACCAAGGGCGATGCCATCATCACCACCGATGTGGGACAGCATCAGATGTGGGCTGCACAGTACTATCATTACTCCAAGCCCCGCACCTTCTTATCCTCCGGCGGCCTCGGCACCATGGGTTATGGTCTTGGCGCCTGCATTGGCGCACAGGTGGGCAATCCGGATAAAGTCTGCATCAATATTGCAGGAGACGGGTGCTTTAGAATGAACATGAACGAGCTTGCAACTGCAAGCCGTTACAATATCCCCATCATCGAGGTTGTGATCAACAACCAGGTGCTGGGTATGGTAAGGCAGTGGCAGACCCTGTTTTACGGCAAGCGCTATTCCCAGACAGTATTGACAGATAAGGTGGATTACTGTATGGTAGCGCAGGGACTCGGATGCCAGGCTATCCGTGTCACCAAAAAGGAAGAGGTTATGCCTGCGATTCAGAAGGCCCTTGCAACCAAGGGACCTACCCTTATTGAGGTTGTGATCGATCCGGATGATAAGGTATTCCCCATGGTTCCGGCAGGCAAGCCGATCGATGAAGTATTCGATGCTTCCGATCTTGAGCAGCAGTAAACAGCAGATTTCATTTTTCGTTGGGAGTTTAAGATGAAAAAAGTGATCGGCATCATATTGGGAGTGGTCCTTGCGCTGACAGTGCTGGCCTCGGCCTCCGGATACGGGTATCTGTGGTATCATTACCGGGACACCTTTATGCCGGGCCTTTCGGTCAATAACGTGTATGCAGCGGATCTGACAGTAGATGCACTGAACAAACAACTGAAAAAGAATATGGAGATTCCCGTTGTCACCGTTACTGACAAGGACGGCAGGAGCCATCAGTTTTCCATGGAGGAAGCGGATTATGACGAGAATTATACCAAGGATCTTGTGACCATTCAAAACGGCCAGCACGTGATGGAGCTGATCAGATATATGTTCAGCAACGATGCAAAGCTGAAAACAAGGGAGCTGTTTCCCGTGATCAGCTATGACGAAAAGCAACTGGCGGATTTTCTGGATGCACAGAAGTATCTGGAGGATGATTCCGATCCTTTGGGAAAGCGTATCGAAGTGCGTCAGAACCAGAGAGGAGAGTATTATCTGTATGATGAGACCACCGATATGCTCAACCATGAGAAGGCGGTCCATCTCATCAGTGAAAAGATCAAAAACAAAGAGTATGATATCAGGCTGACAGAGAAGGACTGCTACGATACCCCGCAGTGGTTCAACAGCAAGCAGCAGGCGGCTCTTGATGACTGGAGTCTTTTAAAGCCCTATATGAAGACCGAGATCGACTTTAACTTCGGCGGAAGAAAGGAGACCATCGGTGCCTCGCAGATCGCTGAGTGGATCATGCTGAATGAAGACGGGACCTTCATGAAGGACGAAGAGGGACAGCTCATACTGGATGAGGAAGCCATTGACACCTATGTTAAGGACATGTGCGATCATTACTCAACAGTCAACAAGCCTCGTACCATTAAGACCACCAGAGGCGATACCGTGATCATTGAAAAAGGTACCTACGGCAGCAAGGTGGATTACAAGAAGGAGCTTGACTATGTCAAGTGGGCGCTTCCCAACGGTCTGAAGACCTCCAGGACGCCGGAATATACCCAGGTTCCCTTCTCCGGGCTGACGGGTCTGAATGATATCGGATCTACCTACATCGAGGTGGATATGACCAACCAGCATCTGTATTACTACGTCAACGGCAGGCTGAAGCTGGATTCGGATGTGGTAACGGGCAACACCTCGCTTGGACGCGGCACGCCGGAGAGAGTCTGCTACGTCTATTTCAAGCAAAGAAACCGGACCCTTCGGGGCGAGGACTATGCCACCTTTGTCAATTACTGGATGGCAGTCTATAACAACATCGGGATCCATGATGCCAACTGGAGAGGGAAATTCGGCGGTACCATCTATAAAACCGCAGGCTCTCACGGCTGTGTAAACACCCCTATCAGCAAGGTCAGTGAGCTGTATGAGATGGTGGAGGTCGGAACACCGGTTCTGTTATATTATTAACGAAATGCCACTTGACGAAGAGGGGACGCAGTCTTAAAATGATATGATGTTGGGGAAGGATCGCGTTTTGGGATCAGGCCCTGAAGTTTCATATAAGAAAATCAACAAGATCTTTTTAGGAGGAAAGAAAAAATGTCCAGAGTTTACAATTTTTCGGCAGGACCCGCAGTTTTGCCCGAAGAGGTACTGAAGGAAGCAGCAGACGAAATGATGGATTACAGAGGATCCGGTATGTCCGTTATGGAGATGAGCCACAGATCCAAGGTGTATGACACCATCATTAAGGAGGCTGAGGCAGATCTTCGTGATCTGATGAATATTCCCGACAACTACAAGGTACTTTTCCTGCAGGGCGGTGCAAGCCAGCAGTTTGCCATGATCCCCATGAACCTGATGAAGAACAAAAAAGCAGGTTATATCGTAACGGGTCAGTGGGCAAAGAAGGCTTTCCAGGAGGCCAAGATCTATGGTGAGGCAATTGAGCTTGCTTCTTCCGCAGACAAGACCTTCTCCTATATCCCGGACTGCTCCGATCTGGACATTCCCGAGGATGCTGACTACGTATACATCTGCGAGAACAATACCATTTACGGTACCAAGTTCAAAGAGCTGCCCAACACCAAGGGACATACCCTGGTAGCAGACGTTTCCTCCTGCTTTTTATCTGAGCCTGTAGATGTTACCAAGTATGGCGTGATCTACGGCGGCGTACAGAAAAATATCGGACCTGCAGGTGTTGTCATTGTGATCATCCGTGAGGATCTGATCACTGAGGATACCCTTCCCGGAACACCGACGATGCTCAAGTACAAGATCCATGCAGATGCGGATTCTCTTTACAACACACCGCCTGCATACGGAATCTATATCTGCGGCAAGGTCTTCAAATGGCTGAAGGCACAGGGTGGTCTGGCAGAGATGAAGAAGCGCAACGAGGAGAAGGCAAAGGTTCTTTATGATTTCCTCGATTCCAGCAAGCTCTTCAAGGGTACCGTTGTTGCGAAGGATCGTTCCCTGATGAACGTTCCGTTTGTGACCGGCGATGCAGATCTGGATGCCAAGTTTGTAAAGGAAGCAACCGAAGCGGGCTTTGTGAATCTGAAGGGCCACAGAAGCGTTGGTGGTATGCGTGCTTCCATCTACAATGCAATGCCGAAGGAAGGCGTTGAGAAGCTCGTAGCCTTCATGAAGGACTTCGAAGCTAAGAATTCATAATATGATACCAATGAGCAGACATCGAAATATGATGATCCGGAAGCGACTGGCCACGCTTCGGAGCTTCCGGATCGTTATATGAGATGGCTGCGGAGTTTATCTAACGAAAAGGAGACAAACATTATGTTCAAGTATGCATGCCTCAACCCCATCGCCCAGATCGGTCTTGATGGGTTTGATGCCAACTATGAGAAAACCGACGATGTCAACGCCGCTGAAGGAATCCTTGTCCGCAGCGCTTCCATGCACGAGATGGAGCTTCCCGATAATCTGCTTGCAGTTGCAAGAGCAGGTGCGGGTGTCAACAACATTCCTCTTGAGAAATGTGCCGAGAAGGGTATCGTCGTATTCAATACCCCCGGTGCCAATGCAAACGGTGTAAAGGAGCTTGTGCTTGCCGGTATGCTGATGGCCTGTCGTGATATCGTAGGCGGTATCGAGTGGGTTAAAGAGGATGCCAAGGATGAGAACATCGCAAAGGCAGCCGAGAAGGAAAAGAAGAAATTCGCCGGAACCGAGATCGCAGGCAAGAAGCTTGGTATCATCGGCCTTGGTGCGATCGGTGTACAGGTAGCCAACGCTGCAGTACATCTGGGAATGGAGGTTTACGGCTATGATCCGTATCTTTCCCTTGCAGCTGCCTGGAACCTTTCCCGTAATGTAAAGCATGTGATCGATGTGAATGAGATCTATGAAAACTGTGATTTCATCACGATCCATGTACCGCTGATGGATTCCACCAAGGGTATGGTCGGAAAGGATGCCATCTCCAGGATGAAGGACGGTGTGATCCTTCTGAACTATGCAAGAGACGTGCTCTTTGATGAGGAAGCAGTCATTGAAGCCATCAAGGCAGGCAAGGTTCGCAGATATATGACCGATTTTGCCAATCCTACCGTAGCCGGTCAGGAAGGCTGTGTGGTAACGCCTCACCTTGGCGCTTCCACCGAGGAGTCGGAAGATAACTGTGCGGTCATGGCAGTGGAAGAGCTGAGTGATTATCTCGAGAACGGTAACATCAAGAATTCCGTAAACTATCCCGCACTTGATCTTGGTGTCTGCTCCGATGCAGGCCGTGTGGCAATCTTCCACAAGAACGTAGCCAACATGATCACCAAGTTTACGGCAGTATTCGGAGATGCAGGCGTGAACATCACCAACATGGCCAACAAGTCCAAGGGTGAGTTCGCTTATACCATGATGGATCTGGAAACAGCTCCCGCAGCTGATGCGCTTGACAAGCTCAGCAGCATCGACGGTGTATTCCGCGTTCGTATCGTAAAATAATCAGCATTCAAAAAAGGCAGGCATGATTGTCCTGCCTTTTTTTGTTTCTATGTATTCTTAACCAATATCAAACATAAAGGGGCAGATGAGGATGAGAAAAATGGGTAACGCAAAAATGTGGAAAGAGGGAGGCTTCAGAAGGCGGATCGGTATCGCCTGTCTGTCATGTCTTGCCTTAGGTGCAATGATCGCCACAGGAGAAGCCAAAGCATATGCACAGCCTTCCGTGATCAGTGAAAATGCCATCGAAGCAGGGCTGACAGACGCAGAGGCGCTTGACAGGCAGGGGGCAGAGACCGTAGTGACCGACACCTATGGGGACCTTACCTATACACTGGATGATGCCGGTCTTTTGGTGATCAGCGGATCCGGTAAGATGAATTCCGCTTCCAAAACGAATTACCCCTGGTATGCTTACCGGGAGCAGATCAAAGAGCTGGTCATAGAGGAAGGTGTAACTACCATCGGTAATTATGCATTTGCAAACGATTATTCTGCGCTGACGACAGTCACCATTCCCGCTAGCGTCACGTCATGTCCCACATCGACAGGAACTGCCCCGTTCGCGGGGGATCCTGCTCTGGAAAAAGTGATCTTTTCCAAAAACAGATCTGCCATTCCCGGATATATCTGCTATAACCTGCCGGCACTTACAACGGTGGTGATGGAAGAGGCCACAGAGGAGGAAGTGGCTGCCGGGGCAAAGCTGATCGAAAGCATCGGCACGTATGCGTTTTCAAAATGCACATCGTTAACCTCGTTTGCATTCCCGGACAGCCTTAAGAACATTCAAAGCAGAGCGTTTTCCGGCTGCACAGCACTGGCCTTGCTGAACCTGCCTGAAGGACTGGAGCTGATCAGGTCCTATTGCTTTGAGGATGCGGATGCACTGACCAGCGTCGTGCTTCCGTCAGGCCTTAAGACTGCGGAAAACAAAATCTTTTACAAATGTGATCTTCTGAGCAGTGTAACACTGTCTTCTGATTTGAACTCTTCAAATGACGTTTTGAGTGGCTCTTCGGTGACCAGGCTTGTGGTAGGAGAAGACGTTACAAAGATCCCCGCTTATTTTTGTCAGGATGTAAGCACCCTGACAGACATCATATATGAGAAACCGGAGGGGCTTAAGGAGATCGGAAATTATGCCTTTGACGGCTGCAAGAATCTTATGTACTTTCCGATTCCGGCTGCCGCACAGGATTTGAGCATTGGAAACTATGCCTTTCGAAATCTTTTCCTGCCCACAACAGTATCCCTGGAGAATGTAAAATCCATGGGAAATGATGCGTTTTTGAATTGCAAGGGTATCACAAAGCTGACATTCCCTGCCGGGATCACGATGGGGCAATATTGCTTTGACGGATGCAGTGGCGTAGTGGAAGCGGTCTTTTCGGATACCATCACTACGATCCCTGCCTACGCCTGTTATGGTCTGCAGAATCTGGAGAGAGTCACAATTCCGGATAGCGTGACAAAGATCGATTCATATGCCTTCTATAATTGTAAAAAAGCAGGCCTTGTGATCCCGGGCGAAGTAACCGAGGTCGGAGACTATGCTTTCTATAATTGCAGCTCGGCCTTTTCGCTTCCGACTTCGATTTTGAAGATCGGACAATATGCGTTTTATAACTGCGATGGGATCGAAACCGTTCAGCTTCCGGGGACATTGACCTCGCTCGGAAGCAATGCATTCTATGATTGCGACGGGATCAAAGAGCTGTATCTGCCCGGAGCACTGGATGGAAAGTTCAACAACAATGTGTTCGGAAGCTGTGACAACATTCAGAAAATGACCTTCGGATACGGCTTTACCAAGATTCCCTCCGGTATCTGTAGCGGTATGAAGAAGCTGGAAACGGTCATCTGCGAGGCGGATCCTGAAACACTTACATCTTTAGTGGATACCGTTGACAACAATGCATTTTCCGAATGTGAAAAGCTGTCCGCCTTCGTGGTAAACGGCAGCATTAAAACACTGGGTCAAAGCGCCTTTTACAACTGCCAAGCCCTGCCCTATGTCCCGCTGAATGAGGCGCTGACCATGATCCCAAAACAGGCCTTTTATAACTGCTCCGTTTTAGGGGATGTGCAGATCCCTGCCGGGGTTACGGAGATTGGAAATCAGGCCTTTTACAACTGCAAGGCCATAAAGTATGTAACCCTTCCAAAGGGACTGACCAAGCTTGGAGAAAGTGCTTTTTACGGCTGTGAAGCCCTTTTGACGGTGAATCTTGAGGATACGGCACTGACCTTGATCGAACAGAGTACCTTCAGAGGGTGCCTTGGGCTTAAGAGAGTGATCCTGCCAAAGACCGTCACAGCGATCAACAGTTATGCTTTTGAGGGGTGTAAAAATGTAAATACGATCGTCCTTCCCGAAAAGCTTGAGACGCTGCAGGGCGCGGCTTTTGCCAATATCGAGAAGGTGACGCAGATCACGATCCCCGATACGCTGAGAGTTGTGACAAAGGTCAGCGACTATGGACCTTTCAGTAATGATACCGCATTAATACAGGCCTTCTTTACCGGAAAGAGAAGAACGATACCGGCATACTTGTTTAAGGATTGTAAAGCGCTTTCCGTGATCACCATTCCGGATACGGTCCTGTCCATCGGTGAGTATGCGTTCTATGGATGTAAATCGCTTCCAACACTGCGGTTTCCCGGACAGCTTATGGAGATCGGAAGCTATGCCTTTTACGGCTGCGAATCCCTGACCGAAGCAGATCTGGTACCGATGTGTGTTTCCATCGGAACCTATGCTTTTGATGGCTGCACAAATCTGCAGAGTGTTTCCTTCTCTGACAGACTGACCACAATTCCGAACTATGCTTTCAGGAACTGTGCACTGAAGACAGTCACAATACCCAATTCGGTCACATCCATCGGAAGCTATGCATTTTATAACAATCCGGATCTTTCGCAGATCACCATTCCCGGTAATGTAAAATCCATTCCGAGCAATTGTATGAATGTATCCACGTCAACCGTGATCGGAGCAAAGGATTCCGAGGCTGAGAAATTTGCAACAAATAAAAAATATACATTCATCGTTGGAACACAGGCAGCCTCTATGAGCGTTTCCGACCCCTCGGACATTACGATCGGGGTGGGACAGTTTGCTTACAGAGATGTCTTAGTAACTCCTGCAGGCAGCGTTTCCGCAATCGTCTGGGAGACGGGCGAAAAGTCGGTGGCTACCGTGGAGCTTGATCAGATGGATCCCGCAAAAGCAAAGATCAAAGGCGTTGGAGAAGGAAGTACGACGCTTACGGTCACCTGCGGCGCGTTTACAAAAAACTGGAACATCACAGTAGATAAACGGCTGAGCGCGATCACCTTTGAGAAAAAAGACTACTATGTGACGGACCTTACCAAAACGATACAGGCAAAATATACAACAAATCCAAAGGATACAGAGATCAAACCGGTATGGAAAAGCAGTGCACCCTATGTGGCTGACGTAGATCAAAACGGTCTGATCACGCCCAAGGGAGCGGGCGTTGCCAGGATCCTGTTAAAGGATACCATTACCGGGATCAGCGATTATTGCTTTGTTCATGTGAATGTGGAACAGACCATTACGGCAGTCACGCTGGATAAGCATGATCTGTATCTGACCAAATATCCGGATGAGATCCATGTCTATACAACGCCAGCCCAGGCAGGCGCAAGAAAGTTTACCATCACGGTGGATAAGCCCGGGGCGTTATCGGCATCCGTCAAGGAGGGTGCGATCACCCTACAGCCACTTGCAAAGGGGCTTGTCACAGTCACCGTAACGGATCAGAAATCAGGGCTGTATGATCGGTGCACCGTTTCCGTAGATCCCGATGCCAAGCCGGTGGAAGCGATCACAACTCCGCAGGAGGAGATCAAGGTAGAGGATGTGGGAAAGCCCTTTACGATCCCCGTTACCATCGAGCCTGCCGATGCAACCTATCAAAAGCTCAAATGGACCAGCAGCGATCCTTCCATCGCGATGGTGGACGAAAACGGACTGGTGACGCCGCTTCGCGGTGGTGAGGTGATGATCGTAGCCACCTCCCTGGACGGCAGCAGAAGCGTTTCCACCAAAGTAGAGATCAACTGTCTGGTGTCAAAGCTGACCATCGATACATCCGGTCTTTCCATGAAGAAGGGACAAAGCTATCAGATCAAGGCGATCGCCTATCCCTTTGAAAGCACGGAAAATGTGCTGCTTTGGTACACCAATGATCCCGCGGTCTGCATCGTGGACAGAAACGGCTTGGTAACGGCTGTGGGAGCCGGAAAGACCAAGGTGAAATGCCAGACCAGAGACGGAAGCCTGTTATCCGCCGAATGCGTGGTAGAGGTCAAAGAGGATGAGGCGCAGCAGTCACAGACAGATCCCCAGGCCAGGGACGAGGTAAAGGCAACCGAGAATCCGGCATATCAGCAGGCCGAGGCCGAATATGAGAAAAGCAAGGCCGCATATGAGCAAAGAAAAGCGGATGCCGCAGCCGGAAAGCTGATCCCGAAAAACGAGCCTGCAAAGCCGGCGCAGCCTAAGGATCAGGAGATCACACAGACAGTGACGCAGACGGTAGTGATCCCGGCAAAAGGGGAAAAGTCTCCGTCGAAGGTATCTGTTCCCAAAGTGAAGCTTAAGAAGGTGCAAAAGAAAAAGAAAAAACTTTCCGTTTCCTTCAAAAAAGCGAAGGGAGTGGATGGCTATCAGATACAATATGCGACCAATAAGAAAATGAAAAAAGCCTCCAAACAGATGATCACAGGCAACAAAAAGAGCAGCGTTACCATCAAGAAGGTAAAAGGGAAGGCCTGCTACGTCAGGATCCGGGCTTATAAAAAGGCAAACGGATTAAAGGTATATGGAGCGTGGTCAAAAGTGAAGAAGGCGAAAGCCGGGAAATAGAGAGGGTTGAAACATGGAAACGATGAAAAGAATAAACAAACAGCTGATCGCATTTTTGATGAGTCTCATTTTTCTTCTTGAGCCGGCAGTTACCACATTTGCTGCTACAGAGAAAAACGAGACACAGAGTGCAAAAAAGGAAGCACAAGCGCAGACAGTGTCAGACGCATCTGCTGCTGCGGGAAAGCAGGAGGATATCCCCATTGAGACAACGGATGTACCGGTCAATGTGATCCGTGTGAATGCTGTAGCGCCCAGCGCAGGAGGGAATTTCATCGATCCCTATGCAGGGGAGCGAATCCAATATGAGGGTAAGAGTTCTGACGAAAGCCATGAGATCGTGCTCGTGCTGGATGTTTCCGGAAGTATGGATGGTAAAAGGATCGCAGAACTGAAGGAAGCCTGTCTGAACTTTGTCAGTGATATTTTATCAGAGGATCCCGATGCGGGGATCTCGATCGTGACTTTTGCAAGCGGTGTTAACGTCTATGATTTTTCCGGACGATACTTTACCAATGATCTGATCGCTCTGAAAAACACCATCTCCGGGATCAGATCCGGCGGCGGTACCGCAATGAATGCCGGTTTGGTAAAGGCGGATGAGCTGCTTTTCAAATACGGCAGTGCCGACAAAAAGTTTATCATTCAGATGGCTGACGGTGAGCCGAATACAGGAGAATCCTACAATGGCCCGGACAAGAAGTTTCCCAACGGCTATGAGAGCCAGGTCTACAATACCTATACCGCCATCACAGGAACCGCGGAATACTATATCATGAGTCTTGGCTTTTTCCATTCCATGAGCGACAGTGAAAAAAAGCAGCCCAGAGAGTTTATGCAATCCGTTCAAAACAGCGGCTATATCGAGGTGGGAAGCGGAGATGAGCTTCGGTTCTCCTTTGAGAATATTTCAAGCTTTATATCCACACGACCGATGCTGTTAAATAAATCCTCTCTGCTGCTTTGTCCGACGCTTTCGGAGCAGCTGAGTGTGAGATTTACGTCCGCTTATACGGCTACGGATAAGACAGTTACATGGACCAGCTCCGATCCCGCGATCGCCAAAGCGGGTGCGGATGGCTTGATCACCGGCGTATCTGTCGGAACCTGCACGGTTACGGCAAGTGCAGGCGGAAATACCGTAAGCTGTCAGGTGACGGTCGGAAACGAGCCTGAGAAGTTTTTCCCCAAAAAGTCGGTTACGGTTTATCAGAACCAAAACGATCCAGGTGCCGATGCGGAGGATTTTGTCCTTGCTGAGGATGCTGTGATCACCTACTGCAACAAGGAATACCATACCTCGAAAAACGGTGTGGCTTCCGTTCCTTTGGCAGCGACCGGAGATATCAGCATTGAAAAAGAAGGGTATCGGAAGCGCATTGTCAGTGCGGGGGATCTGAAAAACGGAAACTATACGGTGTATCTGGAGAAGGAGTCCGATAATCCCATCATTTACTCGGTCTGGAATGATAATGTAGATCTTCTGGACAGTGAGATACAGATCGGTCTGGCCGATAAGACCAAAAGAAAGTTTTCCGCAGATGTGGACTGGGGCAAGAACCAGTACGGTGCGATCGTTTTGGCGCAGGAAACCAAGACGGTTCCCTTTACGCAGAATGTACTCGAAACGGTTTTGAGTGAGAACTTTGATGTATCGGATGATATTTATATCATTGCCAAGGACAGTGCGGGACACAGCAGCAAAAAGAAGCTGCAGATCTCCATGGAAAACGATTTTATGAACGGGGCAAAATTCGATTTTGGCTCCAAAACCACGGTGAAGATTCCGAGTAATGTCCCGTTTATCGGTGGAAATGATGTGACATTTGATCTTAAGACCTTGGAAAAGCTGCCTCTTTCCGTAGAGGTGGAAAAAAGAAAGGTCAAGGTTGTGATCGGTGTCGATCTTGGCAGCTATGAAAAGAAAAAAACCACCAAGAACTACAGAAAGCGCGGAAAGACCTATTCTCCGAAAGCTGAGACGTCAAATCTTTGCAAGGACGTCAAGGAAATCTATAAGACCTTCATCCAGCATCCCGGAGAAACCGCACAGAACTGCGGAAAAGAAGTAAAGGGTGCTTTCAAGAAACTGAAAAATATCAAGAGCATCTACAAAAACCAGATGGCAAAGCCCAAGACAAAATTCGGTTTTGAGGCAGAGTGCTCCGTTATGGGATATATTGAGGCCTATATCGGTGACGATGGCCTGCATTTTCTCGAAGGCGGGATCATGGTCGTTCCCGAGGTTTCTGCCAAGTGGTCGGGCCAGTTCTTTGTTCCGATCCCGATCGTGAACTTCATTCCCTTTTTCTGGGAAGCAGGACTGAAGGCAGAGCTGGAGGTGCTTGTCAATCTGGCAAGGGCCGCCGGATCCGCAGAGAATTTCACGTGTATGCTGTCTGTTAATTTCAAGATCACCGGAAACGGAGGCCTCGGCGTCGGTGTCAGTGGCGTCATTGGCCTGAGCGGCGGTGTGAAGCTGAAGATCAATACGAAATTCAAAACCTATATGAAGGGTGATCCCTATATGAGTTTGAATATCGACGTGAACGGCTATGTAAAATTTGAATTCCTGTTCCTGTCCTATGAATGGGAATCCGATCCCTGGCATCTGGTGGATGTAAACAACGGTGTGGCGGATCATCCGGAATCCATCAAGACGCAGACAGAGGCGATGGATCCCGAAAAGGGCATGCTTGACATCGAAAACTATGAGCCGATGGATCTGTCCTACCTTGAACAGGAGGAGGAGCTTAGCGCCCAAACCGGCGGACTTGGTATCGAGCAGATCTTTAAGGCAAACAGCTTTACGGGTGCGACCCCGAAGCTTGTAAGCTTTGAGGACGGAACAAAGCTGGCAGTATGGAAGGATAACTACGGAACCGATTATAACAACATTCAGCTTTACTATTCTTATTTTGACGGAAGTACCTGGTCCAATGCCGCACTTTTGGATGGGGACAATACCCTGGACGGAACCTTTGAAGTGGCAGCATCCGGAAACAGAGCATACGTTGTATGGCAGAATTTGGAGTCGCAGATTCCTGCCGGGATCAAGATCAAAGAAAAAGAAGAGTATGCTGCGATCTTAAAGGATACCGGAATCAAGGCGGCAGTCTTTGATACCAGGACGGAAAGCTTTTCGGTAAGCACGATCACCGCACCTGATGAAATGCAGGATATGATGCCGGTAGTCTGTGCTGATGGAGATACTGCAGATCTTGTATGGGTGAAAAATGCAGATAATGCAGCCTTTGGCGAATCCGGCAACAATACCATATATACTGCAGCCTTGAATGCGGATGTATGGGGACAGCAAACCGCTGTGGAAGAGGATTGTGATATGATCCTGGAGCTTTCGGCCGGCCGCGTGGGAGATCAGCTGTACTATGCAACCCTCAGAGAACTGGATGGAGATCCGGGGACCACTAAGGACAGAGCCATTTTGATCAATCAGAAAAAGGTTGTTTCCGATCAGGAAGCACTTGGAAGGATCAGCTTTGTAAACGGAAGCTTTTACTGGTACCAGAATGAAAGCATCGTCAGCTCGAAGGAGCTTTCCGATCCCGCAAAGACATCCTATGAAAGCGTTTTGCCGCAGGAGATCCGTCTTTTGAATGACAACTACCAGGTATTTGATGAAAACGGACAGCTGCGCGTGCTTGTGCTCGTGGAGGAAGGCAACAAAAATGAACTGTATCAGTTCATCAAGGATGAGGAGCATGACAGCTGGTCATCGGCCCTTCCGGTTTCCACGCTCGGCGGCAGCATCAACAGCTTTAGCGGTGCTGTGGACAAGGACGATCTTTCCGTGATCGTCAGCTATGCAACGCTGACGGATCCGGAGGCAGAAGAGATCACCAAGAGCCTGTATGGACAGAACAATGTGGTATTGATCTCCTATGAACCGCACAACAAGCTCAATGTAACAGATTGCATCTATGACCCTGAATTGATCGTGCCCGGTGCAGTGCTGCCGATGACGGCCGTTGTACAAAATGAGTCCGACCGGAGTGTGGGGGCAGTGACGCTGAAGCTCTGTGACAAGGCAAGCGGTATGGTTGTCAGTGAGAGAGAGATCGATCAGGAAATCCTTGCAGGGGATGTGGGAGAATTTGATTTTAACTATCTGATCAAAGAGGAGGATCTCGGACACACCTTTGAACTGCAGGCTGTTTCCGGAAGCAAAGACTTTGAGCAGGGTGCAGCAGCAGAACTCGAGATCAATTATCAAAACCTTGCGCTGGACCAGACCGGATGGGGAAAATATGCCGATGATAAAACCGCTGCCATCCAGGGAATGGTGGTCAATGACGGCTATACCGATGCAGGAGCGGTAACGGTGAACCTGTATAAGGTGGATAAGAGTACAACGGATCCTTCCGGGGAGGGACTTGGCGCAGAGATGGAGCTTGTGGAAAGTAAGGACCTCGGAGCCATTTCGGCAATGGATGCCAAACCGCTATGCTTTGATGTGCCTTATGTGGAGGAAGCTGTGTATATGCTCGAGATTTCATCGGATCTGGAGGATCTGAATCTCGGAGACGATACAGAATACATCTATCTGACGCAGAGAGATCAGAAGCTTGATCGCAGACTGCAGAGCCTTACGATCAAAGCACCCAGAACGTATTTTGCAGTCGGTGAAAAGATCGATCTTTCCACCCTGCGCGTGGAGGCAAATTACAGCGACGGATTGACAGCCGATATCACGGCCGCAGCCACGATCAATACCTTGGCGGTAAAACCGGATCAGATCGGTGCCTACAATGTGACAGCCGCTTACGGCGGCAAGACTGCTTCGTTGACTATTGAGGTGCTCTCACAAAGTGACTACCAAAAGAGGAAGGAAGAGGAGCAGGCAAAGGCCTCCAATGGCCAAAAGGACGGCGGCCAATCCGGCGGAACGGATACCGGTAAGGATGAAAAGACGCCGCAAAAGGGCGAAGTGATCAAGGATAAATCCGGAAGCTACAAGGTCAATGACATTTCCGATGCTTCCGGCGGCACGTCCAACGCAGAGGGCATCAGCGGAACCGTCACCTATATGGGCGCCGCAGGTGCTGTAGGCGGAAAAACAAAGGTAAAAACCGTCACCGTCCCCAGCTATATTTTCTTGAACCAGAAGAAATATAAGGTCAATGAGATTGCGGACAGCGCCTTTGCCAACAACAAGCAGATCACCCGCATCGTGATCCCCAAGACCATTGAGCGGATCGGTAAAAAAGCCTTCTTCGGATGTAAAAATCTAAAGACCATTGTCTTCAAAACGACGAAGCTGAAAAAGGGTTCCATCGGAAAGCAGGCCTTCAAAAAGGCGGGAAGCAAAAACTATAAGAAGCTGACCGTTACGATTCCAAAGAGCAGGAAAAAACAATATCCTTCACTTTTAAGGAAGGCGGGACTGTACCGGAAAGCAAAGCTGAAATACAAGAAATAAACGAAACAAAAAGGGACGGTTCTTTTGGAAAACAGAAGAACCGTCCTTTTTAAGATACGTTTTTTGTTTCATTCAAAACCGGAAGTGCTGCTTTGTCGGATCGGCGAAATCCACGAAGTCCTCTTCGAATTCCTCCTGCTTCTTGGCGGCAACGGTGGAGGCAAGATCCATATAGCGGATAAAGATATCCTCCACGGGTTCACCGGTCTCGGCGGCGATCTCATCCATAACCGGACGCAGATATTCAAGCTGCTGCGAGATGGGAGTGACGGTGGGATCGGGATCGATATCCGCCATGGCCTTGTTGGCAAATTCCGTTATGCGGTCTAAAAATACTTTTTCTTCCTCAGTCATTTTTCTAAGCTCCTTTTTCAGATCTTTTAAACTCAGATGATTGTATCACTTCCGGCCACTTATACTCAAGAGTTTTACGCAAAAATGCTTTACAATCACATGACAATATGGGAAAATTGTAGAAATATGAGAGCTTGACGACAGACTGATTTTTACTCCATGCAACCAAAACAGATGAAGCAGCCTGTTTAGGATGAGACAAAACAAAACCATGTCCGATCACATAAAACAGTCAGCAGGAGGATATAAAGATGCACGAGTATGAAAAATTACCGCCTCAGGAGAAAGAGATCTATGATGAGACATTCAATACACTGTCCCGGTTTTTGACCAATTTTGAATATGAAAAGTTTTATTATTACATGCAGGATAAGACTGCCCAGAATTTTAAGGATATTCTGGAGGGAAAAGAAACCAGAACGCTGTCAAATACGCCGGTAGGAAAGGCGATTGACGATGTGATCCATGAGCTGAGTCATGAGGATGATCCGGAATATCATAAGTTCCTGGCAAATGTTTTTGCATTCAACGGCCTGATCAACGATGAAAATATGAGATTTTTAGGTGAAAGCTATGACTTTTTAAAGAAAAGTGTTTCAAACGGTGAGGTCCCCGTTTTGGAAAGTATTGCCAAGGAAGAAAAGCTGACAGATGATTTTGGAAGGGTCCTGGCAGCGAACAAAACAGAAGCAGGAAAACAAATGGGAATATCCAAGGCTGTTTCCTCCAACATGTATATGCTGATCGCAGACTCTAACCACATAGATAAGATCCGGCAAGAGGCAAGTAAAGCGGGGAAGGCGCTTCGGCCCTCAAGTACGGATTATGATAAGGAAACCCTTTCGCTGTATTCAAAAAAAGTAGGACAAAATGTTCCAAATCTTGTTCACGAATATGCCATCAGCGGAGATGAGCAGACGGTTTATGAGGTTGCCTTACACGATACGAAGGATCTGTTTGTAAATATCCCTAAATTCATTTCTGATATTAATACGATGAGTTATGAACAGCTTAAGGTAAGTAAAACTGAGATTGATCAGGATATAGAGATTATCAAACCCTTTGAAGAGGTTGCTTCTGAGTGGGCAAAAAAAGCTGATGCGCTTGCCAAGCTCTTAGATCAGGAGGTTTCAGAGGAGGTTAAAAAGGAAGCGGAATACCAGAAGCTGTATAAAGCAGTGCAGAATGCTTCTCGTATCGGTGGCAAAATGGACCATAATATTATCGTCAGGGGAGAGCCGCTGTGTGCAACTGTGTTTGGTTATCAAGACGATGCCATCCAGGATTCCTTTGAAGAAATAAAAGCAGCCTTTTTTAAGTATGATGAAACCAAAATCCCTTCTTTTGACAAGATCGCAAAGCTGCTTGCTGAAAATCAGGAGAGTCTGAAAGAGGCCTTTACGCCTGAAATTGCCAGGATCCATAAAAAATACGGCGCCCATAATGCACAGACAGAAAAATTATCAATCCTGTCGGATCGGATCGCTGAGAAAATTGATTTAAAGGAAATCGAGCGTTTTGACACGGTTGCTGATGCTGAAATCGCTACCCAAAGAGTCATCGTTCAGGACCTGGAAACAAATAAGAATACAATCCGTAAATTTGCAGCAGATTCCAGAAGAATGGTGGATGAGACCTGCGCCCTGCTTCGCTATTTTGACAGAGATAAAAAAGACAGAACGGATCTGCAAAAGCCCGAGGAGCATGTGGAATACCTGAATCTGACACAGGAGCTTGTCAATATCCGGGACAGAAGCCGCTACCACTTAAGCCCCCAGCAGATGATCGATAAGATCAAAGCTGCAAAGGTTTCTGCCAAAACCTATGTGGATACCCATGCAGGTATCTTAAACATCACAAAGGGCTGGAGTGCAAAGGGCAGGGAGCGGATCGATCAGGCGCAGAAGATCTACGATACCCTGGATGAGCAGCTTAAAAAGTATGAAAAGATCTTTCAGCCGGCACTTGATCTTGTGGGCCCCAACGAAACCATAAGGGAAGCCCTGCAGAGATTGGATCACGAGCAGGAGCTTTGCAGAGAGAAGGTAAAGGAGCTGCAGAACGGCGTCCGCGAAAAGATCATGGCCCAGGAGGAGTTGAAAAACGGTCCCATTGACCTTGATAAGGTGATGATCTACTCCAGAGATAAACTGAAATCCGCACCGGGGAATGAAGCGACCAGAACAAAGGCCCTCGCCTCCATCGTTGCGGTCAATGAGATCAAAGCTGGTAAAAACGGTCAAAAGGAAGTGAGCGGCGAGGCCTTTAAGAACCTGCAGCAGGATGTGATGAACCGGGAAAGCTTCAAAAAGACCCTGAAGGATGCGAAACCGGAGGATCTGATCCAAAAGGCTCTTGACGGCAACGGAAAGAAGTTGGCTGATGCAGTAAAAAAGAATGAAAAAACCCATGTGATGGGGAAATAACAACTGACAGATAAGGATAAGTATGTTATAATATCGGGTGTATGAGCATATAGCCATGCACCCGATTTTGTTAACTATGACTAACCTGGAGGAAGAATCAAATGGCAGAGATCAGGCCCTTTCGGGCGGTAAGACCCAAAGAAGGAATGGAAGGAAAAATAGCAGCACTTCCTTATGATGTATATAACAGAAAGGAGGCCTGCGAGGTCGTAGCTAAGAATCCCCTTTCCTTTTTGGCCATCGACAGGGCAGAGACATCCTTTTCCGATGATGTAGATACCTACGCCGATGAGGTGTATGCCAAGGCAAGCGAGCTGTATGAGACAAGGAAAAAGGAAGGCAGCTTCATTCAGGATGCAGAAGCAGGCTTTTATCTCTATGAACTGGTGATGGACGGCCATTCCCAGACCGGTATCGTAGGCTGTGCCTCCGTAGATGATTACATGAACAATGTGATCAAGAAGCACGAGAACACCAGGGCAGATAAGGAAAAGGACCGCATCCGTCATGTGGATGCCTTGTCTGCGCAGACCGGCCCCATCTTTTTGGCACATCGCAGAAACGATGCCCTTGAGAACCTGAAGACTTCCGTAAAAAACAGTACGCCGCTGTATGATTTCACCTCCGAGGACGGTATTACCCACAGGGTATGGCGCATCGATGACGAAGACATCAACGCCCAGATCCATTCCCTGTATCAGAAAATGAATGCCATTTATATCGCAGACGGTCACCATCGCTGCGCATCGGCAGTCCGTGTTTCCCAGATGAGACGCCAGGCAAAACCGGATTATACCGGAGAAGAGGAATTCAACTTCTTCCTTTCCGTTCTGTTTTCCGCAGACGAGCTTCGGATCTTTGACTATAACAGAGTGGTAAAGGATCTGAACGGTCTTTCCAAGGAAGCCTTTATGGATGCAGTAAAAGCCTCCTTTGACATTGAAGAGTTTGATCCCTCGCAGGCTAATGCCAAGGATCACGGAGCCTTCCGTCCTGACAATAAGGGCGAGTTCGGCATGTATCTGGAGGGCGTTTGGTATAAGCTGACCATCAAGGATGAGAAAAAGAGCGATGACGCCGTTAAGGGACTGGATGTTTCCCTGCTTCAGGACAACCTCCTTTCACCGATCCTTGGGATTGATGATCCAAAGACGGATTCCAGGATCGATTTCGTAGGCGGGATCCGTGGCCTCGGGGAACTGGAGAAAAGATGCCAAAACGACTGCGTAGTGGCCTTTTCCATGTATCCCACTTCCATGGATGAATTATTCGCGGTGGCGGACGCTAAGCTGTTAATGCCTCCGAAATCCACCTGGTTTGAGCCGAAGCTTCGCAGCGGTATTCTGATCCACGATATTGAACGATAAAGCACCAAAAAAGAGGGGTTACACGATAGCAAAAACAGCAGGAGGGTGTAAGCGTGACTAAAAAATTATATCGTATGATGAATTGGGCGGATATCGAAGCCATCGTATATTCCGAAGAGGACAATCCTCACAGACTGCTTGGCGTGCAGAAAAAGGGAACCGGTTTTCTGTTCCAGTTCTTCTATCCGGATGCCGAAAAAGCCTGGGTCGTTATCGGAAAAAATAAGTATTCCATGGAACTGGCTGATGAAGCCGGGTTCTTTGCACAGATCGTACCCAGAGCGGATCTGCTTCCCAAGACCGAGGTTCCGAAGGATTATCATTATGAGGTCCTTCTGGAAAACGGTAAGACAAAAGAGGTGCTGGATCCTTACCGCTTTGAGCCTCAGATCACGAAGCGGGATGCGGAAAAGTTCGCAGCAGGCATCCATACCGAGATCTACAATGTGCTGGGAGCACATCCCAAGACCATCGACGGGATCCGGGGAATCTATTTTGCAGTCTGGGCGCCCAACGCCCTGCGCGTCAGCGTAGTCGGCGATTTCAACGACTGGGATGGCCGCTTCCATCAGATGAGACGTCTTTGGGATTCCGGCATCTTTGAGATCTTTGTTCCCTGCGCCAACGTGGGAGACAATTACAAATACGAGATCAAGATCAAATCCGGAACGGTCTTTTTAAAGTCGGACCCCTACGGATTTGCAAGCCAGCTCCGTCCGAACAATGCTTCCGTGATCTACGATATCTCCGGGTATCACTGGAAGGACGAAAAGTGGATGAAGGAACGCGGCGGAAGGAATACAGATACGCAGCCGATGTCCGTTCTGGAGATCCATCTGGGCAGCTTTGCCAAGCCGTCCTTTGATCTGGGAGAGCATAAGGCGGATGAAAAAGCGGACGTTCCGGAGTTTTATACCTATCCCGAGCTGGCAGAAAAGATCATTGCCTATGTGAAAAAGATGGGGTATACACACATCGAGCTCATGCCCGTTATGGAGCATCCTCTGGATGAGAGCTGGGGCTATCAGACCCTTGGCTACTATGCACCGACGGCCCGCTACGGAACCCCCAACGAGTTTATGGGCTTTGTGGATGCCATGCATGAGGCAGGCATCGGCGTGATCATGGACTGGTCCGTGGCACAT
>JAILHW010000004.1 GCA_024695605.1 Lachnospiraceae bacterium
CTCGGATACCAGGCGGTATTCCGGACTTCCCATTTCACGGGCCATCAGATACTCCTGGAGCTTTGTCTTGGCATCATAAAAGAGCTGCTTTTTATCCAGGTCATTGAGCACATAGCGAAGGATAAACCGCTTTGCCGGCTCCACGCCCCCATCTAAGTAAATGGAGCCGATGATGGCCTCTACCACATCCGACAAAATGGACTCCCTGTGGCGTCCGCCGGAATTATCCTCGCCCTTTCCAAACCGGATATACTCACCAAGGTTCAGATCTCTTGCGGTGATGGCAAGGGCCTGCTCGCAGACCGCCGAGGCCCGCATCGTGGTAAGCCTTCCCTCCGGTTCATCGGGACAGGTATGGTAAAAGAAGTCGCTGCTGACCATCTCTAAAACGGCATCTCCCAAAAACTCCAGCCTTTCATAGCTGCCAAGCTTGTTGATCCGAAGCTCATTGGCATAGGAGGTATGGGTCAGGGCCTGTGTGAGCAGCCTTTCATCCCGGTAGGTATATCCTATGGAACCTTTCAGCTCTGTCAGATCCAAACGGTTCATCGCACTTTCAATCCTCTTCTATAAATTCTGCCAGCAGATCATAGGCATCTTTAAGCGTTTCCAGCTTCTGTACCTTATCCTCCGGCAGCTCCACGTCTGCCCGCTCCTGGATCTCCAGAAGGATCTGGTATGCATCCAGAGAGTCAGCGCCCAGATCCCCCACAAAGGAGGTCTCCGGATCCAGCTCGCTTTCGTCACACTGCAATACATCTATGATCGCACCTGTTAACAATTTCCAAATGTCTTCTCTCATGATCTATGCCTCATTTAAGGAAATCCGCTCTTTGATCTTGTCATTGATCCCCTGCTCGTTAAACTGCGCACACTGCATAATGGAATTGCAGATCTCCACGCTCTTGCTGTTTCCGTGGGTCTTCACTACCAGGCCCTTGAGCCCGAGCATGGGTGCGCCGCCATAGCGGTCCATGGAAAAATCCTTCAGGGTATTTTTCAGCGCTGGCTTTACCAAAAGTGCACCGATCTTGCTGCGCAGGCTGCTCAGCATACCGGCTTTTACCTTGTCCAAAAGTGTCAGTGCCACGCCTTCATACATTTTCAGGATCACATTGCCGGTAAAGGCCTCGCAGACAACCACATCTACTGCGCCGCGGGGAATATCCCTGGCTTCCACGCTGCCCACAAAATTGATATCCGGACATGCTTTTAAAAGGGGAAAGGTCTCCTTTACCAAAGCATTCCCCTTTTCCTCTTCCGCTCCGATATTGACGATGCCCACCGTCGGATTTTTCACCTTCATGACGCTTTCCATATAGATGCTGCCCATTCTGGCGAACTGTACCAGCATAGACGGTCTGGCATCCACATTGGCACCGCAGTCGATGAGAAGAGAACACCCTCTTTCATTATCCGTGGGGATCAGGGGTGCCAGGGGCGGTCTCTCGATTCCCTTCAGTCTCCCTACCAGGATCTGTCCGCCAACCAGAACGGCGCCGGTGCTGCCTGCCGAAACAAAGGCATCCGCCTCTCCCTTTCTGATCATGCTCATACCCTTTACGATGGATGAATCCTTCTTTTTCTGGATCGCCCTGACCGGCGGCTCTGCCATCTCGATCATCTCACTGCAATGGCGAATCTCCACCCGGCTCTCATCATAGGTATATTTAGCCAGCTCAGCCTTGATGGCTGCTTCATCTCCCAACAGATACAGAAACAGATCGCTGCTCTTTTCCAGGGCCTCGATCCCGCCCTTTACCACCTCAAGCGGAGCGTAATCACCGCCCATGGCGTCAAGGACCACTCTTGTCTGCGTTGCCATTTCCATTCCTCCGATTTCTGTCAAAACTACATAAAAACGCTAACTTATACTATACTAAAAAAACACAAAAAAAGCAAGCAGACAGGGCATACTATATACCCCGTATTTGCTTGCCGTAAAAGAGGAAAAGCCCAGTGCATCGCACCGGGCCGGGATTTCGTTTCGAATTACTCCTCAGTGGAGATGATCTCCTTCTTGTTGGAGCTTCCGCAGCTCTTGCAT
>JAILHW010000008.1 GCA_024695605.1 Lachnospiraceae bacterium
GATCCTAAATGGAAATACCGGCGTGGAAACAACAGGCGGAAACGGTGTCGGAATGCGGAATGTTATCCAGAGACTGAGCTTGTTCTTTAACCGGCAGAGCCGGTTCGAGATCATCAGCGAGGGCCCCGGTATGGGAACGGAAGTGGTGATCACGATCCCGATGGAACAGAAAGGAGAAACCTATGTATAAGATCATGCTGGCAGATGATGAAGGGATCGTACTGGACTCCCTGTCCTTTCTGCTCAAGGGAGAATTTGGCGATGACATTGTAATCGAGAGCGCCAAGACGGGACGTGCGGTGATCGAGCTTGCGGAGCATTTCAGACCGGATATTGCCGTTATGGATATCCATATGCCGGGGATCAACGGCATTGAGGCCATGCGGGAGATCAGAAGCGGGAATGAGAATATCATCTTTATCGTCGCATCTGCCTATGATAAGTTTGACTATGCCAAGGAGGCTCTGGCGCTTGGAGCCATCGAGTATCTGAATAAGCCGGTAGATAAAAACAAGCTGCTGTCCGTGATCAAACGGGCGATGTACCAGATCGATGAAACAAGGAGAAAGCGCTCCCAGGATCTGATGATCCGGGAAAAGATGGAGACGGTGGTTCCGATCCTCGAAAGCGGGTTTTTATACAACCTTCTGCTCAACGAACCCTTCCGTGAGGATATCGACAGCTATAAAAAGCTGCTGGGGATCGAAGGGGATAACGGCTATATGCTGCTTCTGGTCTTCGGAGACAGGCAGGAAGGGTACCATATGAACAATGCGCCCGGTACCAGTGTGCGGCTGCAGGATCATATGGGACAGATCCGTGAGGTGATCAAGGAATTTTTCCCCGCGGCAGTGGTGGGATCGGCTATGGCCAATAAGGTTGCTGCCTTTGTACCGGAGGATACCACGGATCCGGATTATAATAAGAGAAACGAGCTGATCGACAAGGCAAGGCGCTGCGTGGAAAAGACCTATTCCAATACCGGACTTCTTTGCCGGGTGGGCATCGGCTCCGTTGTGACCATAGAGGAGGCCGGGCTTTCCTTTAAGCATGCGACGGATTCGCTGACACTGACACAGGATGCGGTGGCACTGAGTCAGGAGCTTCCCGTTGCGGTAGGGTATGAGGCAAATTACCCGTCCGAGACGGAAAAAAAGCTCTTTGACAGCGTGGAAAAGGGAGATCCCTCCAGGGCGTTGATCGAGGCGGAAAGCTTCTATGACTGGATGGAGGAAAACTACGGGCAGTATCTGATGGATATTCGCCTAAAGGCTCTGGAGTTTGTACTGTGGGCAGAGCACCTTGCATACCAAAAGAGCGGCCGGACCTATTATTTCAGGTCCAGGGAAAGCTATCTGCCGACCCTTCTGGCCATTGAGGACCACCAGCATTTAAAGGAGTGGTTTCTGGATAAGATCGCGGATGCCTGCCGCAACGTGGTGCTTCGGAAGCAGCGCCAGACCGACAATGTCATTGATAAGGCCAAGGTCTATCTGGAGGAAAACTATGCCAGTGACATTTCCCTGGATGAGGTGTCCCAGAACGTGGATATCAGTCCCTACTATTTCAGTAAGCTCTTTAAGGATGCCACGGGCTGTACCTTTATCGAATATCTGACGGGACTTCGGATCGAGAAGGCAAAGGAGCTGATCACCGGGTCGGATCTGACCATGAAGGAGATCTGCCAGCAGGTGGGATACGCCGATCCGAACTATTTTTCCAGGATCTTCAAAAAGAACGTGGGATTGTCTCCGACGGAGTATAAGGAGAATGTGCAATGAGGATAACAAACAGAATACGGATCCTGATCTCCCTGCTGATGCTGGCGCTTTTGACGGGATGCACCAAGCAGGAGGATCCGCAGACACAACAGACGCAGGAAACAAAGGACGGGATCCTCATCGGTATGAGCTTTGATTCCTTTCTGATCGAGCGCTGGCAGACGGACCGGGATTTTTTTGTGGATGCGGCCATCGAGCAGGGAGCGCAGGTCAATGTCCAGAACGCAAACGGGGATGTGGATACCCAGATCGCACAGATACGTTATCTGATCCAAAAGCCGGTAGATGTCCTGGTGATCGTCAGTATCGATGCTGACAGTCTGACAGAGGTGATCCGGGAAGCGCATGATGCGCAGATCCCCGTCATTGCCTATGACCGTCTGATCCGCAATGCGGGCGTGGATCTGTATGTTTCCTTTGATACCGAAAAGGTCGGGCGGCTGATGGGTGAGGCACTGACCGCGGACGGACTGGAGAATAAAAAGGTGCTGATGCTCAACGGACCGGTAGAGGATAACAATGTATTGCTGTTATCCAAGGGCTTTCGGGATGTCATGGAGGAAAACGGCATCGAGATCGTAGATGAGTACAACTGTCTTGGGTGGAAGCCGGAGGAGGCTTCGGAATACCTGAACGCCCACAAGGCCATGCTGGAGGATGTGGACGGGATCATGTGCGGAAACGACAATATCGCCACAGCGGTCTTTCGCACGCTGGCGGAGCTTCGAATGGCAGGAAGGATCAAGATCGTAGGACAGGATGCGGATCTGGAGGCGTGCCAGAGGATCGTACAGGGAACCCAGGTCATGACGGTATATAAGCCGGTGGAGAATATGGCCAGAACGGCAGCGGGATATGCCTGCAAAATGGCCAAGAGAAAACCGCTTACGGAGGTGACCGAAACCACCTTTGACGGAACCGGCGACGTACCCTATGTGATGCTGGATCCAGTGGCCGTAAACAAGGACAATATGGACGAAACCATCGTTGCTGCGGGCTATCATCTGGAGGAGGATGTGTACCTTTACGTGCCCGAGCACTAAAAGGGGTTTTCAGACACTTGTCAATAGTACATTTTTGCACTCTAGCACAGTTTGAGGCAAAAATGTGCTATTTTTTTGTCCGCATCCGTCCGAAGTTTCAAATTGTCCATTTTGTTTCGGGATAATTCCTATTTTCACATTGCAAAGGGGATGATATAGTTGCATTGTACCAAGCAGTTGTTTCTTTTTCGGACACGGATCCAAAGACAGTTGGCTCCGATCCACAAAAAAATAAGAGGAGGATTTGAAATGAAAAAGAAAGTATTAAGTGCACTTCTTAGTGTAGCAATGGTAGCAAGCCTGCTCGTAGGATGCGGCGGCAGCAGCACAAGCACAACCGCACCTGCTGATGATGCAGCAGCTCCGGCAGCAACCGATGATGCAGCTCCTGCAGCTGACGAAGGTGCAAGCGCAGGCGGCAAGAAGGTAGGCGTTTCTATGCCGACCAAGGATCTTCAGAGATGGAATCAGGATGGTTCCAACATGGAGAGCGAGCTGAAAGCAGCAGGCTATGAAGTAGATCTTCAGTTTGCTTCCAACGATGTTCAGACTCAGCTTTCTCAGGTTGAGAACATGATCTCTCAGAAGTGCGACGTTCTGGTTATCGCAGCAATCGAAGGTTCTTCCCTTGGTGAAGCTCTTGACATGGCTAAGGACGCAGGCATCCCGGTTATCGCTTATGACCGTCTGCTGATGGACTCCGATGCAGTTTCCTACTACGCAACATTCGATAACTACATGGTAGGTACCGTTCAGGGTAACTACGTAAAAGACACTCTGGATCTTGACAACGCAGCAGGCCCCTTCAATATCGAGTTCACCGCAGGTGACCCGGGCGACAACAACGCTGGTTTCTTCTTCAATGGTGCATACGATGTTCTGAAGCCTTACATCGAGAACGGCAAGCTGAACGTAGTATCCGGCCAGAAGACCTTTGAAGAGTGTGCAACTCCTACCTGGGCAACTGAGACCGCTCAGTCCAGAGCAGAGAACATCCTTTCTTCCTTCTATGCAGATGGAACCAACCTTGATGTATGGCTTTGCTCCAATGACTCTACCGCTCTTGGTGTAGAGAACGCTCTTGCAGCTAACTACAACGGCAACTATCCTATCATCACCGGTCAGGACTGTGATATTGAGAATACCAAGAACATGATCGCTGGAAAGCAGTCTATGTCCGTATTCAAGGATACCCGTACCCTTGCAAGCCAGGTTGTTAAGATGGTAGGCCAGATCCTTACCGGCGCAACCGTAGATGTGAACGATACCGAGACCTACAACAACAACGTGATCACCGTTCCTTCTTACCTTTGCGAGCCTGTATTCGCAGATGCTAACAACTACAAGCAGCTCCTCATCGATTCCGGTTACTACACCGAGGATCAGTTGAAATAAGTAACACACTATAGGTTATACCAACTCAGGCAGGCGGGTTACCCCCGCCTGTCTGTAAATAGGGAAGAAAAAGAATCACAGATGACAAAAGACAACGGAAAGATAAGACGAGAATGGAGGGATACGCTTGGCAAAGATATTGTTGGAAATGAAGAATATCACCAAGACCTTCCCCGGTGTTAAAGCTCTGGACAATGTAAATTTTCAGGTGGAAGAAGGCGAGATTCACGCACTTGTAGGTGAGAACGGTGCAGGAAAATCCACCCTGATGAATGTACTGTCCGGCGTATATCCTTACGGAACTTACGAAGGTGATATCGTATATAACGGGGAAGTTTGTCAGTTTCAGACGATCAGGGATTCCGAGCACAAGGGAATCGTTATCATCCATCAGGAGCTGGCACTGGTACCGCAGATGTCCATCGGAGAGAACATGTTCCTGGGCAACGAGCGGGGAAGCAAGAATGCGATTAATTGGAATGAGACCTATGGAGAGGCCGATAAATACCTGAAGATGGTAGGACTTTCGGAATCCTCCAGAGTTTTAATAAAAGATATCGGAACCGGTAAGCAGCAGCTAGTTGAGATCGCAAAGGCTCTGGCCAAAGATGCGAAGCTGCTGATTCTTGATGAGCCGACATCATCCCTGAATGAGACAGATTCCAAAGCACTTTTGGATCTGATGCTCGAGTTTAAGAAGAAGGGCATGACCATGATCATCATCACACACAAGCTGAACGAGGTTGTGTATGTGGCTGATAAGATCACGGTAGTCAGAGACGGATCCACCGTTGAGACACTGGATTGCCATTCTATGGAGATCGATGAGGACCGCATCATTAAGGGAATGGTTGGTCGTGAGATCACGGACCGTTTCCCGAAACGTCAGGATGTGGCGATCGGCGAGGTCAACATGGAAGTGAAGGACTGGACTGTTTTCCACCCGCTTTATACGGAGCGTAAGGTGGTTGACGGTATCAACTTCAACGTAAAGAAGGGCGAGGTTGTCGGCATCTACGGTCTGATGGGTGCAGGACGTACCGAGCTTGCAATGAGTATCTTCGGAAAATCCTATGGATCAACCATCACCGGTACTCTGATGCTGCATGGAAAAGAGACGACCTTAAAGAATCCCCGTGAAGCCATCGATGCAAAGCTTGCATACGTGACCGAGGATCGAAAAGGAAACGGACTGGTATTGTCCAACCCCATCCGTGTGAATACTTCACTGGCCAATATGAAGGGCGTCAGCAACAACGGTATCATCGATGCGGATAAGGAATATCAGATCGCAGTAGAGTATAAGGAAAAGCTGCGTACCAAGACGCCTACCGTAGAACAGAATGTCGGAAATCTGTCAGGTGGTAACCAGCAGAAGGTTCTTCTGGCAAAATGGATGTTCACGGATCCGGATATCCTGATCCTTGACGAGCCTACCAGAGGTATTGACGTAGGTGCCAAGTACGAGATCTACTGTATCATCAATGATCTGGTAAAGGCAGGAAAATCCGTGGTTATGATCTCTTCCGAACTTCCCGAGGTCATCGGTATGAGTGATCGTATCTACGTTATGAACGAAGGAAAATTCGTCGGTGAGATGAAGGCAAGTGAAGCAACGCAGGAGAACATTATGGCATGCATCCTGCAATCTACAGGAGGAGGTGAATAGTATGACGTATAAAGTATCGGATATTTTAAAGAAATATACGATGGTGATCGCGCTGGTCGTTGTAGTATTCTTCTTCCAGTTTAAGACCGGCGGAAACATCCTCCTTCCTCAGAACATCAACAACCTGATCTCTCAGAATGCTTATGTGTTCGTTCTGGCTGCAGGTATGCTGCTGTGTATCCTGACCGGTGGTAACATCGATCTGGCCTGCGGTTCCGTCATCTGTTTTGTAGGTGGTATCGGTGCCGTTCTGATGGATAAGAGCGTAAACGTATGGGTAGCAGTGATCGTTATGCTGGTCGGAGGACTTTTGGTAGGTGCATGGCAGGGCTTTTGGATCGCTTATATCAAGGTTCCGCCCTTCATTGCCACACTGGCAGGTATGTATGCGTTCAGAGGTCTTTCCAACGTCGTTCTGCAGGGATTTGCGGTAGGTATCAGAAATACCACCTTCCTGAACGTATTCGGCGGCGGCGCTGACTGCTATGTTCCGGATTTCTTCCATGGAACCGGTATCAACATCACCTGTCTTCTGGCAGGTATCATTCTGGCAGCTGTCTATGTGGCTCTGATCGTAAAGAACAGACTGTCCGCAAAGGCAAAGGGATATGAAGTGGCACCGCTTTACGGCGAGCTGATCAAGGCAGTTCTGATCTGCGCAGCAGTGATCTGGTTCTTCTTCAAGCTGTCCCAGTACAAGGGTATCCCGACCTCCCTTCTGTGGATCGGACTTGTACTTCTGGTATATGCTTACATTACCGGCAATACCACGATGGGACGTTATCTGTATGCAGTCGGCGGTAACGAGAAGGCTACAAGGCTTTCCGGTATCGATCCGAGAAAGGTTTACTTCTTCGCTTATGTCAATATGGGTCTGATGTCCGGTCTGGCCGGTATCCTGACCATCGCAAGAGCAACCCAGGCACAGCCCACCTTTGGTCAGGGCTATGAAATGGATGCCATCGCAGCCTGCTTCATCGGCGGCGCAAGCGCATACGGCGGTGAAGGAAATGTCTTCGGTATCGTGATCGGTGCTCTTTTGATGGGTGTCATCAACATGGGTATGAGTATCATGGGTATGGAAGCAAACTACCAGAAGGTAGTCAAAGGTATCGTTGTGCTGGTAGCCATCATCTTTGATGTGCTGTCCAATAAGAAGAAAAAGTAAAGGAGGAGGATGAGTCGTGTCTAAAAAATATATCGATATTCTGAAGAAAAACGCAATGCTGATTGTCCTTGTCCTGGTGTATATCTTTTTCACGATCATGACAGGCGGCGGTATGTTTGACCCGTTGAACTTTAACGCATTGATCACCCAGAACGCTTACGTATTCGTTCTGGCAACCGGTATGCTGATGTGTATGCTGACCGGTGGTAACATCGATCTTTCCTGCGGTTCCTTCGTATGCTTCCTCGGAGCCATCGGCGGAATCCTGATGCAGGTAAAAGGTCTTGGCACAGGCGTTTCCATCGTCCTGATGCTGGTAGTAGGTATCATTTACGGTTGTGTACTCGGATACCTCATCGCTTATGTAAACATTCCCCCCTGGATCGCCACACTGGCAGGTTACCTTGCATTCCGTGGCTGGGGTACCGCACTTTTGACCGCAAGCAGCAGCACCGGCAGTATTTCCTTCGCAGCACAGAAGGATTTCCTGAACATCTTTTCCGGCAAACTGTTTTCCACTCCCGTCGGCGAGCTGAACATGATCTGTCTTGCAGCAGGTATTGTAGCCAGCGTTCTGGTTGTGATCATTAACTTTATGACCAGGATCAACAAGCTGAAAAAAGGCTATGAAGCAGATTCCATGGTTTCCGTGATCGTAAAGAGTGTGCTGGCAGTTGCAGCGATCATGCTGTTCGCTTACAAGCTGGCTCTGGCAGGTGGTATTCCTACCGTTCTGGTATGGGTAATTGTGATCGTATTGATCTACAGCTTCATCACCTCCAAGACGACCCTCGGACGTTTCTTCTACACCATCGGTGGTAACAGAGAAGCGACCAGACTTTCCGGTGTTGATACCAAAAAGATCATGTTCTTCGCTTACTTGAACATGGCAGTTTTGACCGCTATCACAACTTACATTGTAACGGCCAGATTCCAGGCAGCAAACTCTACTGCAGGAACCAACTACGAGATGGACGCTATCGCAGCCTGCGTAGTCGGTGGTGTATCCGCATATGGTGGAAGCGGTAAGATCTTCGGTATGGTGATCGGTGCTACCCTGATCGGTGTGATCAACCTTGGTATGTCTCTGACAGGTGTAGATGCCAACTGGCAGAAGATCGTAAAGGGCGTGGTTCTGCTGGCAGCAGTTGTATTCGATATTCTTGCTGCTAAGAAGAACGCAACCAAGTAATCTGAGTTTTATCCAAGAACCTAATACAATGTTTTTCGGGGGAAGGCCCGGAGCATACGCTCCGGGCCTTTCTTCTGTATCCGGCGCAGATCGGCGGGCTCCCGGCTTCGCGATCATTTCCGGCTGCTCCGATACGCCTTGCGGCCGTAAGTCGCGCCGGAAACAATCGCCTCCGCCTCGCGCGCGCCAATCTACATAGTGCCACGGATGCAGTATCTCCGTTTACGATCTGTTCCGGGTGAAGTTGCGTACAGCGATTGCCTAGGCGCGCTCCCGGCTTCGCGATCATTTCCGGCTGCTCCGATACGCCTTGCGGCCGTAAGTCGCGCCGGAAACAATCGCCTCCGCCTCGCGCGCGCC
>JAILHW010000050.1 GCA_024695605.1 Lachnospiraceae bacterium
ATAGCCGATATAGCGGTTGCGGCCGGAGTAAAAGTCGATGGTCTGTCCGATCTTTTCCTCGGTGGCAAAGGCCACATCCTCCAGCTCGCCGTCAATGAAGCGCTCGATCATATCCTGCACCTCATCCTCCATCTTCTCGCCCTCGGCATTTAAAAGCTTGATACCGTTATCATAGAACGGGTTGTGGCTGGCGGAGATCATGATACCGCAGTCAAAGCCTTCCGTTCTGGTGATGTAGCTGACGCAGGGGGTGGTGGTCACATGCAGCAGGTAGGAAAATCCGCCTGTGGAGGTGATACCGGCGCTCAGTGAGTTCTCGAACATATAAGAGGAACGTCTCGTATCCTTGCCGATGACGATCTTGGCAGGTCTTTCCTTGCTGTAGTACCAGCCCAGAAACTGGCCAATCTTGAATGCGTGCTCAGCTGTCAGCACGACGCCTGCTTTTCCGCGGAATCCGTCTGTACCAAAATATTTACCCATTTTTCTCTCCTTTTTTCCGGATTTCTTAGAATCCGTTCCCTTTGCTTCCCTGGTCCTGCCGTCATAGGGACGATGTGCATCTGCCGGGATGAGCCAGAGCTTGCCTTCCTTTTTAGCGCCCCGGATCTTTCCGTCTCTGCACAGCATCGTAATACGCCTTTCGGTCATATCCCATTTGGCGGATGCCTGGTGGACGTCAATGAATTTCATGGTATCCTCCTTGTAAAAGAATTGGTCAATACCTGTCTTTTTTTGTACCATTCGAAGATGCGTTTGTCAAGATACTTCTGTACATAAACATCAAAATGCGCAATCTGTATCTTGACATTTGGAATATGTATCTTGACAAATGCGCAAAACGAAACGCCATAGCTACGATTTACAGTCTCCCCAACAGAGCATCTCACAAACTCGTTGAAGAAATGAGGGAAATTGTGTAAAATGGCTGTATGAGTGAAAAGTTCAAGTCATTGAAAAACAGCATACTGCCCCTGGGCGTGCTTTCGGTCACCATTCTTGCGCTGGTGCTTTATACCTTTTTATACTTAAATCACCTGATGCATTCGGACATGGCGGCCGAGGTGATCCTTTCAAAGCTCCTGGCTGAGAGAGGAGAATGGATCTCGACGGAGTGGTTTTATTCCACAGAGATCCGGATCCTGTATACGCAGCTGGTCATGACGCCGCTGTTTTGGATCTTTTCCGATTTTCATACGGTAAAGGTGCTCTCTATTCTGATCTTTCTTCTGCTGCTTCTGGCAGCGGGGGTGTTTATGAAGAGGACCTTCAGGCTTTCGGCCCTCTCCGGTGGCATCGTTTTGATGCTTCTGTTTTCCCCCTGGTCAAATGAATACCTGGATATGATGTTTCTGGGCAACTTCTATACACCCCAGACGATCCTGATGTTTGTGTTTTTGGGCATGAGCTTTCATGTTTGGAAAAAGAAGCTGACGAAGGGGATCGCCCTTTCCTTTTTGGCGATCTTGTCCGTCCTTTTGGGCCTTTCCGGCCTGCGGTATCCGGCCTGCCTGTTTGCGCCTCTGTTTCTGGCCCTTTTGTGGGATCTGATTTTGGAGGGGATGCAGGATCGGGCAGATCCCTTCTTCGGGATCGGCGGAAAACTGCTGCAGACAGGGGTGCTTGGCGCATTTGCCGGGACCGGCTTTTTGATCCATAAGGGATATCTGGCAAAGCATTACAGCTTTGATCAGACCCCGGTGACCTTCGTACCGATTTCCGAGGTGTGGGACAGGGCGCTTGGCTCCGTCAGACAGATGCTGGAGTTTTTCGGCTACCGGGACGGCGTCTCCATGATGAGCGGGCTGGGGCTTGTGAATGTGGTCAAATGCGGATTTTTGATCCTCTTTGTCTATATGATCATCCGGCTGTATCAAAGACGCAAAGAGCTTTTGGATCGCAGGGAGCGGGTCTTTTTGTACTATTTTATCTTCCTGTTTCTGATCAATCTGTATATGCTGGTCTTTACCACGGTTTTAATGCAGTACCGCTACTGGATCCCTGTGTTTATCGTCGGGATCTATCTGGTGGGCCTGTATCTGGACAGGGCAAAGCCGGTAAAGGCATTGCAAAAGCAGCTTTTGGTGCTCTGTCTTTGCGCGGCGGCCGCATCCTCCCTCTATGGGGAGCTTTGGCAGGATGTGAAGTTTGATGACTGCGCCAAGCGCGAGGGCTATATGGCCTTTTTGGAAAAGGAGGGCTATACCTTCGGATATGCCACCTTCTGGAACGGGCCGGTAACGGAATATCTTTCCAACGGAAAGATCCATGTCGGGAATCTGGGACCGGAAAATCGTCCCTATGAATGGCTGACCCCGAAGTCGTATTACAAAAAAGGCTATCATACAGGCAAAACCTTCCTGCTTCTGGCCAGAACCGAGGAGGCAGGGATGCTGAACGGAGACTTTACCGTGATGGAGGATGGCCGGTGCGTCTATCAGGACGAGTATTATGCGGTCTATGAGGGAGAGGGCATGTACGTGCTTTCAAAATAGCACAAAAGGAGACTACACAGGATGCGGCAGAACAAAAGCAGCGGAAAGAAAAATACAGGCAGATTGTTTGGACTTTTGGCGGGTCTGATGCTCGCGGTTTTGGCCGGGGCGTCTTCGGTATCTGCAGCCACGTTGTCAAAGGTGGAAGGCTTTTTGGCAGATGCGGCATCCGTGCAGGGGATCAGTCTTTCCTGGCAGCCGGTGACCGGAGCGGACGGCTACGTGATTTCGGTAGGATCGGCCTATTCCAAAACGGAGATCACCCGCACCCTGGATAACAGGGTGACCCTCGATACCATCGGGGAAGCGCCACTTTCGTTCGGAAAGATCTATACCTTCTATGTACAGGCCTATATGACCGGGGAGCCGGAGCAGGGCGGTGCCTTGATGCCGGCAGAGAATGCGGCAGACGGCAATGTGGATGTTTCCATGCAGCAGACAGGAATCGTCATGGGACCCTACAGCGATCCGTTGGAGGTCACGGTTTCTCTGGATACGCCTCAAAGCTTTGCTGCGGAAGGACTGAACTATAAAACGGTGCAGCTTACCTGGGAGAGCGTGGAAGGCGCCCAGGGGTATCTGATCTATAAATCCACCCGGAAAAACGGGCCTTTTCAGCTGATATCCACCCGGAAAAAACAGACGGCCGTATCCTATAAGGATAAAAAGTGCACCACGGGCGTGGTCTATTACTATAAGATCCTTTCCTACAGCTATCAAAACGGCGGCCGCGTGCTCTCCGGGGAATCGGAGGTGGTCAGCGGGACTACGCTGCTGAAGGCGCCGAAGCTGACAGGTGTTTCTTTGGTGGATGCCCAGACGGCTGCGGTTTCCTGGAAAAAGGTTGCGGGAGCGAAGGGGTATTTTGTCTATCGCGCCACCTCCAAAAAGGGACTTTATGCCAAAGTGGCTGTTGTAGACGGCGCATCGACAGTTTCTGCGCAGGTCACCGGACATGAAAACGGAAAGAAGTATTTTTACAAGGTCTGTGCCTTTGGAAATAAGAAAAAGAAAAAGACCAATTCGGCCTTTTCCAATATCAAATCACTGAAATTCAATCTGTTTGCATCCGCTGACGAGACCTATATGGCCAAGGCCAGGCGGATCTTCGGCTCCATCACCTACCGCAAATACCAGTCGGAGGCTGAGGCTTTGTCCCACCAGAAGACCATTACCATTGCAGTCTGGGATTTTGCGGCCGACGGCGTGACCAAGGTCACCAAATATAAGACCCTGACGGTGCATGAGAATATTGCACCCACCGTACAGCAGATCTTCAAGGAGATCTACGAGGGCGAGGAACAGTTTCCCATCAAATCCATCGGCGGCTACAGCTGGAGAGGCGTCACCTCTTCCTCCGAGCACTGTGAGGGGCTGGCCATCGATATCAACTGGGAAGAGAACTATCTGATCGATAACGGCACCATCATCACCGGAAAGCTCTATGAGCCCGGTGTGAATCCCTATTCCATCCCCACGGATGGCGAGGTTGCCAGGATCATGGCAAAGTACGGCTTCAGACAGGGACTCTGGGGTAACCGCTGCGATTATATGCACTTTAGTTACTTCGGAACCTGACAGCACCAAAATTCCCCCCAAAAAAGAAATGCGGATGCTTCCCTGACACTCTTTGCGTTTTTCAAACATGGAAAACGAAAGGAGTGATTTGTGATGTCTAAAATCAAAACAACCATCTTAGTGACAGGACTGTTGTTCTTTGGCGGTCTGTCTTTTGCCTCCCCCGTCCAATCCCCGCACCTGAAACTGTTACCGGCATATTCCATGCCGGTGTATGCAGCCTTTGTGGAGGAGCAGGAGGGCTTCGGCTTTGGAGGAAAGGATGCCGGGGATACCGCTAATGCGCCCGGTGGGGCGCCCCGGGATGCAGGCGGTGCACCTTCGGATATTACCGGCGGTGCGCCTGCAGATAAATCCGGTGGTACCGGCCCGAATGCCGGGACAAAACCTGATGCGGCCGCATCCCCCAAAGGGAAGGGCCATACAAAACAGGCAGGAGGGGCGGTAAAAAAGCAGGAGCCCCGGAAAACGCAAGAGTTTGGCAAAGAGCCGGAGCAGACCCCGGAACAGCCCGTGGAAGAGAAGGATGTCTCCGCATCGGCAGCGGCCGGACAGACAAACAACCCTAAGACGGTGGATCAAAGGGAGAAAAGAAGCGAGCAGGCTCTGGGGAACATCGAAGGCATGCCAAAGAAGAGGAAAGAGACCGGCGCATGGAGCGTTCCCGTGCAGCAGAGCGCTGCAGAGGAAGACGGAACAATACAAGCCGATATGACCGATGATGGCATGACGAGGGCCAATGCAGAGGAAGATGACACGCAGCAGGATGCGGAGGATGGGGCGCAGCAGCTGCAATCAGGGGATCTTACCCTCATACAGGATGCTGCGGATTCTGAGGGGGAGCCTGCCGACGATCCGATTCCGTCTGATCCGCTTCGCAGGGCAAGAGGCATTCTTCTGCCACTGGGATGTCTGCTGCTGGGGGCGGGGCTTTTGCGGACGCTTTTGTATGCGCGAAAAAAATGACAGAACGGCCAAACTATGGTATGATAACAAAGGCCATGCGCATACATGCCAAAATGCGGCAAGAGGATGGATAGCAGATGAAAGGGCTTGCAAAGGACAAAAGAGAAAAAGCGATCATTGCAGCATTGCTGGTGCTTTCGGCGCTTGCGAGCCTGACGAAGCTTTTGATCGGCTTTGATATCGATGAGGGCTATGCACTGGCAATGCCCTATCGTCTTTTGCAGGGAGACTGGCTGTTTCGGCAGATGTGGGAGATCCATCAGACGTCTTCCCTGCTTCCGGCCCTGGTGATGCTTCCTTTTTGGAAGCTGACGCACTCGGTCCGGGGGATGGTGCTTTATGTGCGCATCATCGCCCTTGTGATTCATCTTATGATGACAGTGCTGGTTTACCGGATGCTGACAGAACATGAGCAGCCTGAGAAAGCACGGAGGCTTTGCGTCTGGATCCCGGTTTTGATCTATTATAATCTTCTTCCGAAGTGGATGATGAGCCTGGATTTTTCCATGCAGCAGCTTTGGGGACTGACCCTGATCTGCTTTTGTCTGTGGCTGGAGAGAAAGTATAAAAAAGCGAGCGTTACTATATTGACGGGGGCCGCGCTGAGTCTGACCGTCCTGGGCTATATCGGGATGATCGTTTTATACCCGGCCGTTCTGATCTGGTACCTTTGCATCGAACAAGAAGAAATTAAATTACGAATTAAGAAAGCTGCGGTACTGACAGCTGCCTGCGCAGTAATGGCACTTTTGTTTCTGGCGCTGGTATTCTGCAAGACAGATCCGGCAAGATTTTTGGGATCCATACCCCAGATCTTTGCGGACGGTACCCATTCTCTGGGAATAGCGGATCGGGTGTTATTATATGCAAGGCAATGGCTGAATGTGGCAAAGCAGTGGGCAGTCTTTCTGGCAGCAGGCGGCGCTTTTGCATTTCTTGTCTGCAAGGCAGGGAAGATCAAAGGCGTGTTGTATCCGCTGACAGCGGCAGTGATCACAGTGACCTCTCTTCTTTTAATAGGAGGAGAGCTTGTGGGGATCAGGATGGGCCCCTTTCATTTTCAGTCAAGGCTCCTTTTGATCGCGCTTTTGCTGTGTCTTACCATCGGATCCGAAAAGAAGGGTCTGAAGCAGCTCCTGAAGGACGGATCGCTCTATACACAGATCTGCTACCTGTCGGCGGTCTCGTTTCTGGGGATCCTGCTGTTTTCCAATGTGGGACCGGACTCGAGCAGCTCCTATCTGTCGCTGATGCTGACGGTGCTGTTTGCAGCCTGCCTGCAGACGGAGCACAAAGCCTTTGAGGAAGGCTTCACGCTGGCCGCAGCCATCCTGTTTGTGCTTTCGGTCCTTTTTTGCAAGGGCTTTTATGTCCGCTATACGGAGTACTTCCCGGCCAATATTTTGCAGCATCGGGAGGCAGTGGCGGACGGACCGCAAAAGGGCGTGTACCTGCTGGAGGAGGACCTTAACACCGAAAGAGAGCAAAGAAAGGCCATAGAAAGCGTTACGGCAAAGGTTGGCAGCGCCATGCTCCTTGGAACCGACCAGATTCTGGATCTGTCCATGCAGTGCAGATGCATCTGTCCCTCCACCATCAGTACCCCTGCCTTTAACGAGCAGTGGATCACCTATTTAGAGGACTATGAGACAGCGCTTCCGGATGTGATCTTTATTTCGAAAAATACCGTGGATGACCGGGAGAAGTTTTTTTCGCAGAATGTCTTTGGCAAGTGGATCGCCGAGCGCTATGATACAGACGGCATGCAGGAAAATGACAGCATCTGCTGGGTGTATCGAAAGGGTGTTTAGCCCGCGGGTCGCAGCAGATCGTTGTACAGATATAGATTACGGTTACAGAGTACAGATTACAGCTACAGATTCAGAAACAGATTACAGAAACAGATTACAGAAAAGAGGAGAATGTTATGAGCTGGGAAGAAAAAGTCAGAAAGGTTGAGCCTTATGTTCCGGGGGAGCAGCCGAAATTTACGGATATGGTGAAGCTGAACACCAATGAGTGTCCCTATCCGCCATCTCCCATGGTGGAGCAGGAATTGAAGCTGATGAACGCACAGGAGCTTCGGCTCTATCCGGATCCTGAGGCATCGGAGCTTGCAAATGCACTGGCGGCCTACTATCATACCGACAGCAACCGGGTGTTTGTGGGCGTCGGATCCGATGATGTGATCTCGCAGATCTTCCTGACCTTTTTTACAAACGGTCAGCCCCTTCTGTTTCCTGAGATCACCTATTCCTTCTATGAAGTATGGGCCAATCTGTACAGGATCCCCTTTCAAAAGCTGAAGCTGACAGAGGACTGGCATCTGGATGGCTTTACCGATCCGGATGTCAAGGCGGGGGGCATCATCTTTGCAAATCCCAACGCTCCGACAGGTATTTATGAACCAGTCTCCTATGTGGAGGAGGTGCTCAAGGCGCATCCCGACTGCGTTGTGGTGGCGGATGAGGCCTATGTCGATTTCGGCGCAAAGAGTGCACTGCCTCTGACGGAAAAATATGACAACCTGCTGGTGGTGCAGACCTTTTCCAAATCCAGAGCCATGGCGGGAATGCGTATCGGCTTTGCCATCGGCAATGAAAAGCTGATCTCGTACTTAAAGGCAGTGAAGTACTCCATCAACTCCTACACCATGAATACCACCTCGATCCGTTTGGGACTTGCAACGGTCAGGGATGATGCTTACTTTAAGAGCATTGTCGACAGGATCGTGGAGACCAGAGAGTGGTTCAAGCAGGAAATGGCAGCCCTTGGCTTTTCCTTCCCGGATTCCATGGCCAATTTCGTGTTTGTGCGTCATAACCGGGTAGGCGGCAAGGAGCTGTATGAGCTTTTGCGAACGCAGAATATTTTCGTGCGGCACTTTGGAGATCCGCTGATCGATGACTATCTTCGTATCACCATCGGAACCCGGGAGCAGATGGAACGTTTGCTGGACTTTTTGCGGGTCTATCTGGGATAGAAGGATCTCATCACGATCTAAGCTAAAATCAAGAACTGTATTTCGGAGGAGCTATGTTAAAAAAATATATCTGGGTGTTTATCGTATCTATGGTGCCGCTGATCGAATTGAGAGGCGCGATCCCCATCGGCGTTAAGATGAACCTTCCGATCCTGAACGTCTATATCATCGCCGTGATCGGAAATATGCTGCCGGTACCCGTCATCTTTTTCTTTGCCAGAAAGGTGCTCGAATGGGGGAAGGACAAGCCGGTGATCGGAAAATTCTTTACCTTCTGCCTGGAAAAGGGCAAAAAGGGCGGCGATAAGCTGAAGCAAAAGGCCGGGCGCGGACTGTTTCTGGCACTGCTTTTGTTTGTGGGCATTCCGGTTCCGGGAACCGGAGCCTGGACCGGAACTCTGGCGGCCAGCATTTTGGATATGGATTTTAAAACCAGCGTCATTGCCGTGATGCTGGGTGTGCTGTTGGCGGGTGTGATCATGTGGCTGGTATCCGCCGGCGTATTCGGAGCCATCGCAGCCATCTTTTAACATACCCCCGGAAAGGAGAGGCCAAGGTGGAAGAGCAGAACCTGGAAAGCTATCAGGGCTTTGCGGCAGTTTATGATGAGCTGATGGACAATGTACCCTATGATGCGTGGGCAGAAGGGTATGTCAGGATCCTGAAGCAGTATGGCATAGAGGACGGCCTGATCTGCGATCTGGCCTGCGGCACGGGCAATATGACACTGCTGCTTGCACGGCGCGGTTTTGATATGATCGGGATCGACGCATCGTACGCAATGCTGGATCTGGCCCGGAAAAAGGATCCCGAAGGAAGGATTTTGTTTCTGGAGCAGGACATGTGCGAGTTTGAGCTCTACGGAACCGTCAGAGCCGTGACCCTTGCCTGCGACAGCTTAAACTACCTGCTATCGCCGGATCAGGTGCTTGAGATGTTCCGGCTGGTCAACAACTATCTGGATCCCGGCGGGATCTTCCTCTTTGACTTTAATACCACGGAAAAATACAGAGATCTGATCGGCGAGCAGGTGATCAGTGAAAACCGCGAGGATTGCAGCTTTATCTGGGATAACTACTTCGATGAAGAGACGCAGATCAATGAATGCCATCTGACATTGTTTGTGCAACAGGGTGATGAGGGGCTGTTTCGAAGGCTGGAGGAGACGCATCTGCAAAGAGGCTATGAAAAGGAGCAGATCCTATCGCTTCTTAAGCAGGCAGGTCTTAGCGTGGAGGCTGTCATGACCATGGAGCAGGCGCACCTTCCCGAGGATGAGGGTCGGCTTTTGGTGGTCGCAAGAGAGACAAGGAAGAAACAGGTGCAAAAAGATGTCGGCGAACCTAGCAGAAGTGAGCAGACAAAAGAGAACTGACGGAAGAGAGAAAAAAACAGAATGGAAAACGAAATGAAAAATGCCGCAGGCCGCGTGGTCCGTATGACGGCTGCCGATCTGCAGCTGCGAGCCTTTGCAGTGGAGAGCAAACACATCGTAGAATATGCAAGAAGGGCACATCAGACCTCACCGGTGGCAACGGCCGCGCTCGGCCGGCTCCTTTCCGCCGGGGCTATGATGGGAGCCATGCTGAAAAATGAGCAGGATCTGCTCACACTTCAGATCAAGTGCGACGGTCCCATCCGCGGACTGGTGGTAACGGCAGATGCAAAGGGCGATGTGAAGGGCTATGTCAACGTTCCGCAGTTTGAGGGCTTTGCAAGGCCGGATCACAAGCTGGATGTGGGCGGTGCCCTGGGCTACGGGACGCTGACCGTGATCAAGGACCTGGGATTAAAGGAGCCCTTTGCGGGTACCACCGAGCTGGTGACGGGAGAGATCGCCGAGGATCTGACCTATTATTTTGCCACCTCCGAGCAGACCCCCTCCTCTGTGGGGCTGGGCGTTTTGCTGAATAAGGAGGACGGCTCCGTCCGTCAGGCGGGCGGCTTTCTGATACAGGTGATGCCGGAGGCAAAGGATGAGGTGATCGATATCCTGGAGAAAAACCTTTCAGGGATCCAAAGTGTCACTTCGCTGCTGGAGAGCGGATGCGACGCAGAGCAGATGCTTTCTACGATCCTTGCGGGGCTGGATCCGCAGCTTGAGCAGGAAAGCGCGTGCAGATTTGCCTGCGACTGCAGCAGAAAGAAGATCGAAAAGGTACTGCTTTCCCTGGGAGAAAAGGATCTTTCGGAGCTTTCCGAGGGGAAGGATGAGGTCGAGGTCAAGTGTCATTTTTGTAACAGCGCCTACCGCTTTTCGCCGGATGAGATCAAGGATATGCTCGGGGCGCTCAGAGGCGCCAAAGCAAAGGCGCAGTAGGCAGGATACAGAGAACGGAGAAAGGTAAGAAAAAGGAGGCAGCAGGATGCAGGACGGTTTTATCAAGGTAGCGGCTATGACGCCGAAGGTCAGGGTGGCGGATCCGTACTATAATGCGGATCGGATCATGGAGCTGATGGACGAAGCAGAGGAAGCAGGAGCGAAGATCGTAGTATTCCCGGAGCTTTGTATCACGGGCTATACCTGTGAGGATCTGTTTTACCAGCAGACCCTTTTGGATGCGGCAAAGGAAGCACTGATGCAGATCGTGGCGCACAGCGACGGCATGGATGCGGTGTTCTTTGTGGGACTTCCCTTTGAACACGGCAATAAGCTGTATAACGTAGCTGCCGTTGTCAACTGCGGCGAGCTGATGGGGCTTGTTCCCAAGAAAAATCTGCCGATGTACGGCGAATTCTATGAAGGAAGACATTTTCATTCCGGCAACGGTCTTTGCGTGATGACGGAGTTTGACGGCCAGGAGGTGCCCTTCGGAACGGATATCCTCTTTGAGTCCGACGCCGTCCGGGGGCTGTCCATTGCGGTGGAGATCTGCGAGGATCTTTGGAGCGTGGTAAGTCCTTCCACACAGCATGCGCTGGCAGGTGCCAATATCATCGTCAATCTTTCCGCCTCCAATGAAACCGTAGGCAAGGAATCCTTCCGCAGAAAGCTGGTGACCATGGCCAGTGCAAGACTTTGCTGCGGCTATATCTACGCTTGCGCCGGATATGGGGAATCCACCCAGGATCTGGTTTTTGGCGGACATAATCTGATTGCGGAGAACGGACAGCTTCTGGCAGAATCCAGGCGCTTTACAAATGAATCGGTCTATACGGATCTGGATCTGCAGAAGATCCGGTTTGAAAGAAGAAGAGTCAACAGCTTTGCACCCAATCAGACGCCGGAGTATCTGCTGGTGCCCCTGGGACTGGTCAGACAGGAAACAGAGCTTTCCAGGACCTTTGCCAAAAAGCCCTTTGTACCGGATGATACCACGGAGAGAGACAGAAGATGTGATGAGATCCTGACGATCCAGGCCATGGGACTTGCCAAGCGGATGGAGCATACAAAGAGCCAGTGCGCCGTCATCGGTCTTTCCGGCGGGCTGGATTCCACCCTTGCTTTTCTGGTCATAGCCAAGGCCTATGATATCTTAGGTCTTCCCAGAGAGCAGATCCTTCCCGTTACCATGCCGGGCTTCGGTACCACGGGGCGGACCAAGGACAACGCCACGAAGCTGGCCAAGTGCCTGGGATGTAAGCTTTTGGATATTTCCATTGCAGACTCCGTCACGCAGCATTTTAAAGACATTTCTCAGGATCCCGAAAACCGGGATGTGACCTATGAGAATGCCCAGGCCAGAGAACGGACCCAGATCCTGATGGATCTGGCAAACCAGAAGGGAGGCCTTGTGATCGGCACCGGAGATCTGTCCGAGCTGGCCCTTGGCTGGGCTACCTACAACGGCGATCATATGTCCATGTATGGCGTCAACGGCGGGATCCCCAAGACCCTGGTACGCCATCTGGTACGCTACTATGCACAAAGCTGCGGGGATGAAAGGCTCAGACAGGTGCTTCTGGATGTGCTGGATACCCCTGTAAGCCCTGAGCTTTTGCCGCCCAAGGACGGGCAGATTGCCCAGCGGACAGAGGATCTGGTAGGACCCTATACCCTCCATGATTTCTTCCTGTACTATATGCTTAGATGGGGATACGGACCCAGAAAGATTTACCGGATCGCCTGTGAAACCTTTATACAAAAGGAGGATGAGCAGGACGGCGCAATAGAGGGTGAGTGGTTTGATGCCCATGAGATCTTTAGCTGGCTCAAGGTCTTTTTCCGCCGCTTCTTTGCCCAGCAGTTCAAGCGCTCCTGCCTGCCCGACGGACCGAAGGTGGGATCCGTTGCCCTGTCTCCCAGAGGAGATCTGCGGATGCCTTCCGATGCCGTAAGCCGGGTATGGCTCAGAGAGCTGGAGGAGCTGGAGGAGGAAGTATCTCAGCTTTTATAGCAAGATCGTACTAGGAAAAATACACATAAAGAGGTATAATAATAGAACACGTTATATGGGGGTGGTATCAGATTATGAAACATACGAAACTGCTAAACTGTAAAAGGCATTTTTGGGTGATGGCGGGACTGTCCGCACTGCTTGCGCTGGGCTCTTTTTCCACAAGGACCTTTGCCGCCGGTGAGGGAGACGATTATCCCGATACCCTGTCCACGGCAACGCCCGTCTCCTGCGGCACCATCTATGAAGGGACCATCGGAGATGATGAAGATGTGGATGTGCTCTCTTTTACCACGGATACATCCACTTCGGCCTATACCATCAATGTGACGGCCGTCGACGATATGCCCCTTTCCATAAGGGTGTATTCGGAAAGCTCTCCCAATGTCATTGACGGCGGTTCCTTTTCGGTTGCATCCGCAAGGACCATGGCCAAATCCTATGCCCAGCTGGAGCGGGGCAAAAAGTACTGGATCCAGATCGCGGGCTCCGGCTACTATGACAGCGGCAGATGGCGGGTGCTCATTTCCAAGATCGCCGATGATGCGGGCAATGATTTTCAGTATGCCAAAAAGATCTCGGTGGGAAAGACCGTAAACGGCAAGTTTGAAGTGAACCTGGATACGGATTTTTATACCTTCAAGACACCGAAGGGGGCAAAGAGTTATTGGATCGATTTCCACAATAAGACCGGAGCGTCCCAGATGAACTTTGTGCTGTATGCAGTCCCAAATGATCTCTCCTCCAAGGTGGGAACGGAGGGGCAGGTCTATGCGGCCAATACCTATGAGACTACCTATAAACTCAACCCCAATAAGACCTATTACCTGCGGGTTTACGGTGGAGCCGAGGACTCCACCTATTCCTTTAAGCTGAACCAGTCCGCCAAGACCATTAAAAAGCAAAAACCGGGCAGCTTTAAGGTGGGTTCCAACTATTCCAGATCCGTCTATGTATCCTGGGAAAATAATCGCAGATACGACGGAGTGGAGCTGTATCGGTCCACCAATCCCAAGAGCGGCTTTAAGAAGATCAAGGTCATTGAGAATGAGTACTATGACTATGATGATAACAAGACCGCCAAGAAGGTGAAATACTATTACAAGGCCCGCTACTTTGTGAAAGAGGGCAAGAAGAAGGTGTACAGCAAGTTTACCGCGATCAAGAGCGGATCCCACCGGTATTGATAAGAGCTTATGGGCCCCCGCCCTTAAGGATAAAGGAAAAAACGAATCATGAAAGGAGATGCGATATGGGAAGCACGAAAATGAAACGGGCAAAACGCGTTGCGGCGATCATCTTGTCGGCAGCAATGCTGATGACGGAAAGCCTTGCGGTTTTTGCCGAGGAACCTGCAGCGATACCTGCCGATACCGAAGCGGTGTATGAAGCGGCAGAAGCAGTAGAAGAGATCGCAGAGGGGATCTCTGAAGAGACTGTGGAAGCAGAAACAGAGGAGGCTGCCGAAGAGGCTGTGGAAGAGGAGCCTTCTGAGGAAGCGATGGAGGCAGAAGCAGCTGAGGAAGAGGATCTGTCCGCAGAAGGACTGGATCAGGGAACCAACGCGGTTCCGGCTGCCATCACCGGTGTGCAGGTCGTAACCGATCCTGATATGTTAACGGGCCTTGACAGCACATTCCCGGTGCTGCTCTGGAATCCGTCCCCCGGTGTGTGCCGGTATGAACTCCAGATCAAGGATGCTCAGAACAGAGTCTATGCATCCGGTACCAAGACCACGGTTGACGGCGGTTATACATATAATTATCCGACCTTAACATCCTCTTCTGCTACCCCCAGGTATACGCTTTCTCCCAATATGAGCTACTATGCATATGTGGAGAAGGAGAGAGTGAAGGAAGGAGAGGAGAAGGAAAGTGTGCGTCCATTTGCAGTAGGACAGACCTATACCATCCAGGTCAGGGCGGTCAACCGGTTCCGCACGGATGTCACCAAGGAAGAATATGATGCCAGAGTTCCTTCCGATACGGTTTCCTATGATACGACCAAGGACGATGATAATAATACAGTCTATTACAAGGAGACCACGTTTTACGGCCCCTGGTCAGGAACGGTGACATATAAAGCGGAGGTTTCCGATGTTATCGATCCGGTGCAGATCACCGGACTGGCAGCCACCTCCCAGAATGACTCTACGGTCTATTTTACCTTTGACCAGACCTTTACAAGCGGTACGGTTTACTATGAGTATTCCACCGACAACACCTTTGCCACAAAGAAATCCAGTTCCGCTTCTCAGGGCGGAAAGACCTCCACAACGAAGCTGTCGATTTCCAAGTACAACCTTGAGGCGGGAACCACCTACTATATCAGGGCGTATTATCAGAACAGCCGGGGTAAGTATCTAAAGGATGCCGAAGGAAAGCGAGTGTATTCCAACGTGGCCAGCTTTATTCCCACGGAAAAGGAGAAAAAGGAGCCCAATTTAACGCCGCAGATCACCGGCCTTTCCCTGGTGAAGACCACAACAAATGAGTACACCTTCAGGTTTGCCACCACCCTGGATGACAAAAACGTAGAATGGGTACTGGAGTACGGCGAGGATGCCAACTTCCCGGATGGCAGCTATACTACCAAATACAACACCCTTGTCATATACAAGGATGAACTGGAAAGCGGGAAGGTCTATTATGTGCGTGTCCGCAGCTACGATGACAGCGGACTTACCTCCGTTTACGGCGAGCCCAGTAACGTTTTGACCGTACAAAAAGCGGTGGGCGGCGGAACCGTCAGCTTACTGGAGCAGACCTCCGGCGGTATCGTGATCGGATATCCGAAGGATGTGGCAAAGGGGGATGTCATCCAGGTGTGGCTTTCTTCCGATCCGAATTTCCAGAACAAGCCCTTTGCGACTGCAACCAAAACCTTTGGCGGTGGTTCCGACAGACTGACTTTAGGGTATGGAGCTCTGAACAATGGCTATATTGAGCCGGGCATGACAATCTATATCAAGCTTCGAAGCGGTATTGAGACATACCATGGCGGTTATAAAGCGGAGAACTATGATTGGGGAAGCTTTTCCAATACCTTGAAGGTAAAGGTCAATCCGGCAACCGCTTATCTGTATAACAAGACAGTAGGCTCCAAATCCGTTGAGCTTCTGTTTGAGAATCGCGGCGACGGACCCTGCACGGGTTATGAACTGCAGAAAAAGAATGATAAGGTCTGGGACGAGCTGACCAAGACAACGGCCTATTCCTATACCGACAAGAAGCTGAAGCCCGATACGGAATATACCTACCGGATCAGAAGTTATTATTACAACAATGCTACCAATAAGATCTGCTACGGTGACTGGACCACCTTTACCACCATGACCTGGGGTCAGAACCTGAATGTGAAGGCCATGGCAAAGAGCAAGACCAGTGTGAAGCTCAGCTGGAATAAGGTACAGGGTGCTTCCGGTTATGAGATCTACAGACTGGTAACATCTTCCGCGGCAACCAATTACTCCTTCAAGAAGGGTGCTGAGGAAAGCTATGATAAGTATGTGCTCTTAAAGACCCAGAAGGGCAATTCCTATGTGGCAAAGGGCCTGGAGGCAGGTTCCAGTCAGTACTTTATCGTCAAGGCCTACAAGATGGTCAAGGGCAAAAAGTATATGATCAGCGGCGGTGCCGGTATCAGCCTGGCCTTTGACACCCTGGATATCATCAATACGGTAGTGGTTTCCGGCGGTGCGAAAAAGGTGGAGTGGAATCCGGTATATTCCGCAAACGGTTACCAGATCGATATTTACGATCAGACAACCAAGGAGTGGAAGCTGTTTAAGACCATCTCCAAGCCCAAGACGACTTCGGCTGTGCTCCCTGCTTCTACCACGGATACTTTAAAATACAGGATCAGAGCCTTCAGAAAAGGAAATCCGAAGAAGTATACCGATGCAGAGAGCACGATTGAAGTTGATCCCTTCCTGAATGCACCTGCCAACGTAAAGGCAAAGGCCTTGGCGGACGGATCCATTCAGGTGAACTGGTCTCCGGTACCGGGGGCAAAGTATTATAAGGTATACCGTACCACGGATCCCCAGTACGCCTATAACAGGGACAGCAAGACCTATACCTATTACAACGGAGAAGTTGTTTTCAACTACATCGCCGATAAGGCCAGCAAGACCGGTTACCGCAAGGAGACAGATGTTGAGAAACTGACGGGAACCAGTCTGGTTGACAGAAGGATCGATTATACCGTAAACGGTATCACCACAAAGATCAACGGACCCGAGCCCGGGGTGAAATACTACTATTATGTAGTGGCATATACCAAGAGGACTCATCAGGAGAATGGTAGTGTTAAGGTCCTGGATGATTACACCCTCTACAGCAGTGACTCAAAAGCAGCCGGAGCCATCGTAGGTTCCAATGCAAAATCCCGTGCCCTGAAGACACCGAAGATTGCGAAGGCCGGCTCCAAGAAGGGCAAGGTAACCCTGAGCTGGAAGGCCGTTGAAAATGCTGAAAGCTACGTGATCTACCGCTCCACCAAAAAGAAAAAAGGTTATGTGGTAGTGGGCTATGCGGAAAACGGCAAGACAGCCTTTACGGATACCAACGTCTATAAGAGAAAGACCTATTACTACAAGGTTAAGGCAGCCATCAAGTCTCAGGTCGGTCTGGATGTGGTAGCCAAGAAGTTCTCCGGCGTTAAGGCAGTCAAAGTCAAATAAAGGACAAGATTTTTCTTGCAAAAATACCCTGACAAGGGTACAATAAACACAGTTTGAACAAGGGCGTTCTTATACTATAAGAGCGCCCTTTTTGTGAAGCTAAGGTTAAAAGCGATCATGCGGAAAGGATGAGTTATGAGAAAAGAAATGAATCGTGAAGAGGTGATG
>JAILHW010000089.1 GCA_024695605.1 Lachnospiraceae bacterium
AAAACCTATATGCTGTCGGCTTCCTATCTGATGATCTTTTATTGTCTGCTTCGGATCTTTAAGTACAGGATGCTGTATGCGGACCCTCCCGGGGAAGTGTTGGCAAAGTTCTATGTGATCCCCAAGCTTCTGATCCCGACGTTCTTTTTAATGACAACGCTGTATATCCGAAGAGGCGGCCAGCCCAAAAAGAAGTCGGAGTATCTTTGTTTCCTGCCGCCGGTGGCGCTTTTGCTTGCGTATCTGATGACAAACCTGTTAAACCTGCAGACAGGGGTCAGGATCGTAACCTACGCCTCATACGTCTGGGTTGCGGCAAGTCTGCTTTCCGGCCTTTTTGTCCTGCTTCGAAAGATCAGAATGATCCATCGCAGGGAAGGGTATCTGGTCATAGCCTGTCCGGCCGCGTGGCTGACACTTCTTTATTTTTCCGAATTTTTATCCAGCCGAAAGCTGATGCGCCCTTACAATGATCCGGAGATCAACGCCTTCTGCATGCTGTCGGCCTTTGAGATCTGCATGATTCTGCACCTGATCCCCCACAATGAAAACTACAGGGATTATTTTTCGGCACTGACCCTGCCGGTCTGCATCACGGATCAAAGCTTTGAAACAGTCCTTTCATCATATGCCGGGATGGACCTTACAAAGCAGCAGATGCAAGAAAGCCTGAGCCGGGCGGTGTATCCCGATCCGGACACTCGTCTTCGGGGCATGCCGATCACAGGCGGATATGCCTTTTTCGAGGAGGATGAGAGCAGTCTGCATAAGCTCCAGCAAAGGCTGCGGGAGGACAATGAGGTGCTCGCTCTGGAAAATGAACTGTTAGAGCGCGAGCGCCAGCTGAAACTCGAAAAGCTGGAAATGGAAGAGCGAAATGCCCTGTATGAAAAAATAGCCCGCGCCGTCAGCCCCGCCCAGGAGAAAATCGCCGGTCTGTTAGCAGGCGCTAACCCCCGGGATCCTTCGTTTCGGGAGGTGATATGCGAGGTGCTGTTTCTGAGCGCCTTCGTAAAAAGGCGGGCGAATCTGTGTATTGTGGCAGATCACAGCAAGCGGATGCCGATCTCAGAGCTTTCCTCCGCCATAGAGGAATCGGTTTATTATCTTCGCTATAACAACATAAAGGTAGATATCAGCGATCGGATATCGGGACAGATCGACTGCGAAAAGGCGCTTTGTCTGTATGACGGATTACAGCAGGTGCTGGAGTTTCTGAGGGGGAAAGTAAATGAGCTGTGGATCTGTCTGAAGGACGAGGGGATCCTTCTGATGACCGAAATCCAAAGCGATGCGGTCAGAGAGGCATTGGCAGAGCTTCAGCCGGAGAGACTGGAAAAAGAGATCAAATCGGAAGACGGACAGGTGAGCCTTCGTCTTTGGTACAGGGAATAAAGCAAAAAGGAGCAGTTTATGCAGCTGGGCAATCAGATCCTGTTTGAAGAAAACAGCATAGGTGCACAGATCCAAGGCGCCGGGTGGTATTTTTGCTGCATCCTGGCACTGGTTCTTCTATGTGTGCAGGTGGCGTTTTTTGCCCGGACCATGCTTGAATCAGAGCAGAGTAGAGATCGCATTTTGGTGGGATCTCAGCTGGCTGTGGTATTTCTTCTGCTCAACCTGCTCAATTATGGGTTTTACTATGGGAAAAAAGACTGGTCCCTTCCAACAAACGGATGGATAACGGAGATTTACAGACAGCCGGAGGCTCTGCTGATCTTGCTGGAGATCGCGCTTTTGATCCTGACGTTACTGATCATGCACTCCTTTTACAGAAAAAGCAAAAGGACACTGTCAAGGCATGCTGTGATGGAAGCTGTAAACAGCATTCATGCCGGAGTGTGTATCAGCAGGGAGGACGGGACGGTCCTAATGACCAACGCCAAAATGAATGAACTGAGCCTTCGTATAACGGGGGACACCCTTTTTCATACGGGAGCGCTGCTGTCAAAGCTGGAGGAAAAGGGAAGCAGACAGGAGCGAAAGGATGCGGCGCTGTATCCGCTGAAGGAGGATGAGGTATGGCTGTTTCAGAGGCAAAAGATCGAGTCGAATGAAAGAACCCTCTGGCAGCTCACCGCTTCGGATATGACAAAAGAGCAGATGCAGGCACGCCGTATGGAGGAGCAAAACAGACATTTGAGCCGTGTGCAGGAAATGCTGAAAACCGTGAGTGCTGCGGAGCGTGACATGGTAGCGCTTCGGGAGGTGGACAGGGCAAAGACAACGGTGCATAACCAGATGGGGAATGTCCTTCTGGTAGGAAAATACTATCTGGATCATCCGGAAAATGTGGATGAGGAAGAGCTTTTGAGTCTTCTTTCCTTTAACAATAAAAACCTGACCCGTTGGGAGGAAAGAGAAAAAGAAATGTCCGATCCTGTCAGGGAAGCAGTTCGGATGGCTGAGAGGATCGGCCTTAAGGTCTATGAAAACGGAGAAACGATCACGGATCCGATTTGTCGAAATGTGATCGGTGAAGCCATCAGACAGTGTGCGACCAATGCGGTGCGGCACGGAGAAGCTAACGAGCTGTATATCAAAACAGCTTTCATGGAGGGTGGCAAGGTGATTGAAATCTCTAACAACGGAGCAGTGCCTGAGGATCCCGTCAGGCCGGGCGGCGGGCTCGGCGCGTTGGAAAAGAAGATCCTTGCCGCCGGCGGCAGTATGACGATCGAGAGGGAGCCGGCATTTTTGATACGGATTCTTTTGCCGTAAAGCCGAGGCGCTGCAGCGCTCAAATGGTTTGAAATCTACAATTCCCCCCGAACGGGGGGGTGTTTCTTTTACCGGAGTTGGTGTAGCATAGAAAGTGCGAATATATGGTTTGGTGTGTCAGGGACGATGCACCAATCGCATCGGTGATCCGGGTTTGGGCTGACGCACGCCCGGAAGGGTCGCCTAAGAAGGGCAGGTGAGTGGAATGGGTGAAAAAAGAAGCGTTGTCGTCGTGGATGATGAACTGATCTCGCGCGGATATATGGAAATGTTCATCAAGTCATCGAAGACCTATGATGTTGTGGCGGCACTTTCTTTTGCCAAAGATGCCATCAGCTGGTGTGAGCAAAATCCTGTGCCCGATCTGATCGTGATGGATGTGATGATGGCAGACGGGATAGACGGTCTGACGGCAGCAGGACAAATGAAAAAGATCTATCCGGATATGAAGATCATCATTGCCACCTCGATGGCGGATGCGGACTGGATCGATAAGGCAAAGGAAGCACGTATTGACGGATTCTGGTTTAAAACCTACTCCAACATCTCTCTTTTAGAGGTGCTCGACAGAGTCAGCAGGGGAGAAGTGGTCTATCCGGCGGATCCGCCGGCAGTCAGTCTGGGAGAGCTTCCTGCAGATAAGCTTACAGGTCAGCAAAGAGAGGTACTTCGCTATCTTGGGGAAGGGCTGACGAACAGAGAGATCGCGGAAAAGATGTATCTGTCTCCCAATACGATCAAGGACTATCTGGATGAACTGATGGAAAAGACGGGGATTCACTCCCGTGTGGCCATGGTGGCGCAGGTCGCAAGGCTTGGGATCGC
>JAILHW010000105.1 GCA_024695605.1 Lachnospiraceae bacterium
AAAAATTCCCCATAGAGATTTGATAATCTGGTCACCGAAGGAACGACATGCCTTGTAAAGGTCGAGTGCTTATCGTGCAATACGTCATACCCGTCCGCATTCTCCAACACCTCATTCAGCGTGTCATAATAACCATCGAACAGGGAAAAATATTTTTTCAGCTTATTCATCATTTCCACATGCTCATTCTGAAACTCCGGACCATTCTGATAGGTCATGAGTGAATCCAGCTCGCGTATTAATTCCGCTGCATCATCTCGATTGCGGCTACCTTTATAAGAAAAGATCTCTTTTAAACGAGTCAGCTTTTGCTGTTTTACAGGATCACTTGTCTGCCTCAAAAGTGCATCCACATAATCTGTATTATCCTTCATTCTGTCCTCTGACTGGAGCTGTCTTGCAACCTCAAGAAGGTTTTTGAGTTTGGTGTATTGTTGTTGTGTAAGCGGCATGTTTTTATCCTCCGTTCTTTTCTGTAAAAAGTTACTTCCTGTTTTTATACGCTTTTTCAGCGCTCTTACCCAAAAAAGAGTATTTTTTCATGATCGGTTGCAATTTGTTTGAGAAAGATCAGCACCTGTGTTACAATGCACATATGAGTAATCGTGGCGTCTATCCTACCAAACTGAAAAACCATACGCCATCCTACCGTGCTTCCCTGACCTATGGGGGCCGGCACATTTCGCTGGGCAGCTTTTCCTCCCGGGAAGCGGCGCATCAGGCCTATCTGGAGGGCAAGCGCATTCTGTCGGGTCAGACGGATGAGAGGATCGATGACCTTGAGACGATCTGCGAGAGCTCCGTTTTGCCCTTTGCAAAGATCGTTACGCTTCTGAATCTTCGCGATAACGGCATGTATCTGCCCACACCGATCTACATTTTTCCACGCTATTTTCATTATTATCTGTCCACTGATAAGCATCTGACCTTTGATAAGGAGGATCTGTTTTACTATGCCTCCCATCGGATCATGCAGCGCGGGAGCCACCTGTTTGTGGCCGATTACGGCATGCAGGTCAATATCCGCAGCCGCTACGGGATCCGTCCCTTTGCCGTCAGCGGGCGGGACTATCGCTTCATCAATGCAGATGAAACGGATTTTCGCTTATCCAATATCGAGATCATCAACCCCTACCACGGCGTTCTTCGGATGGGCACCTTTGGCCAATACCGCTACAAGGCGCTTTTGCATCTGAGGGGCAACCGCATCATCGGGATCTATGATACCCCGGAGGAGGCCGCCATCGCCTACAACAAGGCTGTGGACCGGGCCCATCTTGCCGGGATCTCCAAGCGCTTTCCCATCAACTATATCGAAGGACTGAGTCCTCGCCGGTATGCCGAGATCTATGACGGTATCCATCTTCCCGCTTCCCTGTTAAAGGGTCTTAGCTAGCGCCGAAATCCACAAAGGAAAGCAGCATTCTTGCTTCGGATCTGATGCCGGAGAGCTTGCCGTTTGCCTGGTATTGCCAAAGGGCAAAGCCGTAAGGATAATCCGGGCTCTCTCCGTTTTGCTCCAGCATCACTTCCGTTTTCAGATCCAACTGGGTCAGATCCACTCTTCGAAGCAGCCAGTATTTATCTGCCCAGACACAATCGTGATATCCGGCGTCTCTGACCATCGAGCAGAAGGTCTTTGCAATCAGACTGATCATGGTCTTGGGAATGTTGTCGGTACGGGATGTATGATTGGCAGCCTGCCCCATCTTGATGCACACAGGATAGGTGATGGCTGCATTTTTCGTAACGCTCCCGTTTGCCGCAAGCTCTCCTTCGGGCGGAAGTGAAGGTCCTTCATCCACCTGAATGGGATCTCCGATCTGCTCGACCACGATGGAGTCGGTGATATCCTCGCTGCCATCGCCGTTTTGCTGATCCCCTGCGTTGCCGCCCTGCTGCGATGTCTTTGCCGGATCCGCCGCTTCGGGAAGCCTGATGGGGCTGACATCCTGAGGCTTTTCTTCCTTTTGCCCTGCCACGGACAGCCCCTTTAATAGAAAGGCCGCTTCCTCAATGGCCTCATCCTGGCTGATCGCCGCGGATTCAAAATAAATCCCGATCTTCATACCGGATTTGGAGGCCCCGGCAAAATAATCTTCGAACATGGCATCCTTTTTGACGGTCCCGGACTCATATCCCCGGTAGCCGTAGCGCAGCATCACGAACTGGATCCCCGCCTCCTTCAGCAGGGCAAAATCCACCATGCCGCAGCTTTCATCCAGATTCAGTCCCTGATAGGAGACATTCTTTCCGTCGGCGTAGTATTTCATCATCGGATCCTTATACACAAAGCCCTCCTCTTTGTAGGAATTGGGAGTGATATAGGCATTGATCATGATCCACTGCTCGGCGCCGTCCGGACGGACAACCTTTGTCTTTGTGCCGCCCTCGGAAAGATCCTCTTCCTTGTTCTTTTCCTCCTCTTCGGATTCCATCTCCTTTAAGCGCTCTTCATAGGAGGTGTCACGGATCACACGGTCCTCGGAAACCGTACTCTCCTTTTTATACATATCCCAAAAATCCAGATCATCGGCAGTCAGTCCGCCTTCTTCCGGCGTAGCTGTCTCCTCGGTGATCTGCGTACTTTCCGCAAGGAGGGCATCCTCTGCGGAAGTCGCCTTTTTTTTGCGATGCCCCTTGTCATTTACCGAAATGACCACAATTATCACAATCAAAATAAAAGCCACAGCCCCTAACATCATATATGTAAGGGGTGTGACAGCTTTCTTATCCTCTTCGTTAAAGTCATCGGTAAGTTTCATAAAGCAGAGGCTGACCTTTCGTCATTGTCTGAAAAATCATCTGATATCTCTATTATTTTACGATAAAAGCGACTTAAAAACAACTTTTTACTTTTTCTTTTGTACTTTTCTAAACGTATTACCATTCACTTTCCCCCAACAGACCTTTTTGGCAAATGCATTGAAGATTCCCGGTAGGATGCAGTATAATAGCAGAGGAAAACGTGAAGAAAAAGGATGCTTGTTATGAAACCTGTCAGGAAAACCGGAATAAAAACCGATCGAAGCGCTTTTGACCTCAGAATCCCCCTGTCAAATCGGCAAAGGCCTGTCCTGCTTTTGGTCCTCGCTGCCCTTTTGGGGATGCTTCTTGGCGGCTGCGGCAAACAGGATGCGATCCCCTATTCCAAAACCGATTTCTATTTTGATACCGTGGTAACGCTGACGGTATATGATTCCCCGGGGCATGAAAGCGAGGCAAATGCGCTGCTCGAGGCCGGAATGCAGGCCCTAAGCGACTATGAAAAGCTGCTCTCTCCCACTGTGGAAGGCAGTGATCTGTACCGGATCAATCATGCACAGGGAGAGTGGACCGAGGTTTCCCCCGAGACCGCAACGCTTCTGTACAGTGCCCTGTCCTTTTGCAAATCCAGCGGCGGGCAGATCGATATCACCCTTGCCCCTGTGATCGAGCTTTGGGATTTTCACGAAGAGGGCTCCAATGCGGCTCTGCCCCCTGCAAACCGTCTGAAAAAAGCCCTTTCCCATGTGGATTATCAAAGCGTTAGCGTTGACGGAAACCGGGTCAGGCTCGAGGATCCCGAGGCGGCCATCGATCTTGGCTTTATCGCAAAGGGCTACATCGCCGATCAGATCAAAAGTCTGTTTCTCGAAAAGGGCGTCGCAAATGCCATCATCAACCTCGGCGGCAATGTGCAGACCATCGGTGCAAAGCCTGATCATTCAGGCTTTTCCGTAGGGATCCAAAGGCCCTTTGCCGATCTCGGAGACTATGTGACAACGGTTACCCTCTCCGATGCCAAGGATGCCCCCTGCACAGCGGCCACCAGCGGCACCTATGAGCGCTGCTTTCAGATCGGGGACAGTCTCTATCACCACATTCTCGATCCCGCAACCGGTATGCCGGTGAAAACAGACCTTTCCTCCGTTACGATCCTGGCCGGAAATTCCATGGAGGCGGATGCGCTCTCTACTGCCTGTCTGATCCTGGGCTGCGAAAAGGCCAAAGCCTATATCGAATCCCTTCCCGATATCCATGCTGTACTGATCACAGCGGACGGGGATGTGATCCGGGTAGATTGAGACCGCGGCCTATGACAGGCACTTGACAACCTTATCGCGTAAAAAGAAAGGCAGAGGGTCCTAAAGTCCTCTGCCTGTTTTTCAGTCCGGTAACGGATATTTCCCGGCCAGCAGTCTTTTTTCAAACTCCTCCCGCGGAAGCGGCTTGTCAAAATAAAACCCTTGTGCGATCTCGCAGTTGTTTTCCCGAAGAAGCTTGATCTGATATGGCGTCTCAACGCCTTCTATAATACAATCCAGGTCAATATCCTTGGCCATGGAAACCACGTGTCTGAACATCTTATAGGTAATGCTGTCCGTACCTTCTTCATCCAGCGGTACAAAGCCCCTGTCGATCTTGAGGACATCCCAGGAAATCTCGCGGATCAGATTCAGCGAAGAATATCCCATACCGAAATCATCTACTGCCGTACGGATGCCTTCATCCCGCATTCCCTGGGACACGCGCCGAAGATCCATAAACTTCACGTCCGTGGTAGTCTCCGTCAGCTCCATCTCCAACAACTCATGCGGTACGCCGTTGCGGTCAATGATCTCTAAAACATGCTCCAAAAGATCTGCATCGATCAGGTGCTTTCTGGACAGATTCACGGAACAGGGAACCGCATGGCCATACTCCCTGATCCATTTGGCAAGGTCCTTGCAAACCCGGTCCAGTACGAAAAAGTCCAGATCACAGATCTCCGTGCTCAGCTCAAGCACCGGAATGAACTGCATAGGCGATATGATCCTGCCGTCCCTGATCCAGCGGCAAAGTGCTTCTGCACCGACGATCTGCCCCGTAACAACATTGACCTTCGGCTGATAATAGACCTCAAACTCTCCGTTGCCCAGTGCTGCGGGAAACCGGTGACGGATCCGCATCATATCTTCTTTTTGTTTTCTGAGCATTTGGTCATAAAAGATGACGGAGCCCGCTTCCGCTGATTTGGCAACAGTCTCTGCCGCGGAGATACAATCCAGAACTTCCCTCAGATCCCTCTGTCCGAAATCCGCCGGAATGTTGTACAGACCGATGGAGGCGGAAATGGTAACACGCCTTCTCTGCTCCTTATCATAGACGATGGGGATGCCTCTCATGACCTCTACGATGCTTCTGGTCAGCTCGTCCTTAAAGACACCGATAAAATTATCGCCGCCCATCCTGCAGACAATACCATCCTCATCGATGATGCTCTTTACCAGATCAAAATAGCGCTGCATGGCAACATCGCCATTGGCACGACCGATATCCTGGTTCACCACGGAAAAGCTCTTTAAGTTGTACCTGACCGCCGTATAGCCGCCGATGACGCCTGTATCCTGCAGCTTTTCCAGATACCGCGAAAAGGAACGGAAATTCGGATACATGGCATCATCATAAAAGCCAAGCTGTTCGATTGCTCCGATCATGCGGTTCCTTCCCACAAAGGAAAGAAGGGATCGCAGGATCAGATCCACCTTCTCCAGCTCTTCCTCATCCAGAGAATCCTCCTTGGCCATATACAGCGTCCCGATGATCACGGCTCCGGTTCTGGAGTTGACCCGTTTTTTCAGGACCTCCTTCTCGCCTCTGCCGTTATCATGATCGATCAGGATATCTCCTTCGCCCGCTTTCTCCCTGCCGGGACTTCTGTAAAACTCCGTTACGCCCTTGGCAATATGGAAAAGCTCACAGATCTCCTTCAGGATCTGCACGAAAGCCTCTCTGGAAAAAGGACCGATGGTAGTTGAAGCATCGATCATTTTTTCAAATAGGATATAATACTGTTGTCTTTTTTTATCGTCCATATTGGTATTATATCACTAATAAAGGTTGCTGTATATCCAAAAATGCGATACAATCACCTTGATAAAATATTTCTGGGTATCTATGAGAAAGGATCTGAAAAATGGCTGACATTAAAATTTTGGCTTGCAAACTCGGGAAACACGAATGGAGACAGGTTCCGGTTCCCGGCAATCAATTTGAAATGTTCGAATGCACGGTCTGCAAAAAGAAAAAGTACGGCAAAGGCGGAGAAGGCGGCGGATCTTCTGTTTCTCCCGCTCCTGCCGCAGGATCTGCTCCTGCTGCAGCCGCTGCTTCGGCAGCACCCGCTCCGGCGATCGAAACCGATGAGATGACCGGCTTTATGAACAAAGGCGGCGCCCTGAATGCCATCTCTACCTTCCTTAAGGCTAACAAGAGCGACAACTACACCCTTTGCATGTGTGACATTGACAACTTCCGCAACCTGAATGAAACACAGGGCGAAAAATGCGGGAATATCATTTTGAGGGAAGTTGCTTCCATTCTGAAAACCGAAATCGGTAACATGGGAACTCCCACCAGATGGGGCGGCGATGAATTCCTTCTCCTCTTTCCCGGTAAGAACGGTGACGAAGTGTATAACCTGATGTTCACCATGAGAGAAAAGATCAAATCCAGAGTTGTTTTCTTCGAGGGTGACGGCGTCAGCGTTACCATGACCTTCGGCCTTGCGGAGTACGACTTCTCCGGCAACATCGACAACTTCGTTGGAGAAGCTGAGGAGAAATGTAACCTTGGTAAGCAGATGGGTGGAGATCAGGTAATCTTCTGATCTTCTGAT
>JAILHW010000124.1 GCA_024695605.1 Lachnospiraceae bacterium
AACCCACACGGCCTTGCGGTCACAGGCACCTGAAGCCTGCGCGTCTGCCAATTCCGCCACTCCTGCGCGCAAACAATATAATATCGAATTTTATCGGTTCTGTCAATCACTTTTTTATTTTATCTGCGCAAAATGAAAGAGAGGCAACTGACGCCGCCTCTCTGTCTCTTCCTATTCGGTTTATCTTACTTACACAAAACTGCTGAAGGAAGATCCGCTCAGCAACGATGCATTGTTGTACAGGCCGTTGGAGGCATATGTCCCGCTTGCCTTCTGTGCATCGTTTTGGGCCATGCCGGCAATGATATCTGCCCGGCCCTTTGTGGTGTCAACCCAGGATCCGCTCCGGTTAAACAAATTCTTCAGGTCGGATACATCAGCCTTATCCAAAGCTTCCTTATCCACCGTCAGCTTGTTATCCTCGCCGATCTTGATGCCGACCTTGTCCAGTGCTTTGGAATATACCGAGGTCTGACTCGTCATATTCGCAGCTGTTGCCAGAACCGAATGATTGTTGGAGTCCGCTGCCGAATCGATCAGAGCATTATAATCCTTGACGAAGGAGGAAACCGCCTTGTAGATTCCTTCCCGATCATAGCCTTTCTGCAGAGTGCTCCTGCCGTCCTCGTCCTTTACCTGGATATCCTTCTCCTCAAACAGAGAATCCTTGCCACTCTCTAACAGCGCCGAAGCACTCTTGGAGATTGCCGAGGTATCCTTGGCCAGAGACGTATTGGTGGAAGTCGCATCATAGCTATTGCCGATGATCTTCTTCGCCGCTTCGGAAGTTTTGGACGTATTTGCGCCCTTGTCCTGCGCATAATACGTTTTCAAAAGCTTGCCATAGCTTCCGTTCTTAATGCTTGCATAATCCGACAGATTGATTCCCGTTGCTGCATCATTCCCACCACCGAAGGCCCACGAATAATTGTTGGTCTTCCTGGTGTTTTGGGCGTTCATGCTCGAGAACAATGCGGAATAATCGGTTCTGGGGTTGATCTGAATACCCATACCATCACTCCTTTGATCTGTGCCGCATCCATGCGTGAAAAATGTTGACAGTTACTTAACTTTATTATGCACAAAAACAGGCTGTTTTGCAACTGTTTTTCTGTGAAATCTTTGTAAAAAAGCGGGCTGCACAGCCTCCCTGCCGTGCAGCCCTTCGTATGATCCGAAACCAACTTTTTCGGGAATCTTTTCCGTCATCCTTCGATGGCGATCAGTTTCTTTTCCGGCACCTTCTTTTCATCCTTTTTCGGAATGGAAAGCTTCAGGACGCCGTCCTCGAAACGAGCCTTTACATCCTCTTCGGTGATCGCATCACCTACGTAGAAGCTTCTTTGGGAAGATCCTGCATAACGCTCCTGACGGATGATCTTACCCTTCTTATCCTTTTCCTCTTTATCCAGGCCCTTTGCGGCGCTGACGGTCAGATAACCGTTTTCCAGGGAAAGATTGATCTCATCCTTCTTGAAGCCCGGAAGATCAATATCCATCTCATAGCCATCGTCATGCTCATGCACATCGGTCTTCATCACGTTTGCTGCATGCTTTCCGTAAAGCTTTCTGTCGATATCCGGGAACTCCATTCTCGGAAACTCCATCCTCGGGAAATCCATCCAGTCATCAAATAAATTCTCTCCAAAAATACTAGGTAGTAACATAAGTCATTCCTCCTTCTCATAAAAGTGAATTTACAGTTTTCTGAGCAAGGGAAGGAGTGTTTGGATTCCTTTGGGTAACCCTCTCTGTTCCTTTGTTCTATGTGTGTTATAACATAAATTGTTAGCACTGTCAACAGGCGAGTGCTAATTTTTTTTAAATTTTTTTCAATCCTGTTCCAAATATCAGAAAACCACCGGCTCCCCGGTGGTTTTCTGATATTTGTAGCGTCAATATTTGATTTACATAAATACATTTTACACGACCTCGTGCAAATATAATCTGTTTACATAATTGCGGTTTACATAATTGATAGAACTGTACCCATTTCTCGCTTTACAATGGTTTACATAATTGAAACACCGATACCTTGGCTTACCTATCATCAGTTTACATAACAGCTCTGCCATCCTACAGTTCTGTACTTCTCTCCTCTCACATCCTGACCGGTGGTTCTTTCTACCGATACAGGCTTGCTGCCATCTGGGCGATCTCATCCGCAGCACTGTGCAGCTCCTCTACGGTTGCATTGATGGTGCTCATCTCTTCGCTTTCCTCGGCAATGCTCTTGCTGATCTGGGTGATCTTGGTCAGGATATCCTTAACGGCCATATTGACATTGGTCAGCTTGGAGGAAATATGCTCCGTTGTCTCCTTTGTGGAATTGGACAGAGACTGCACCTCCGTCGCCACGACTGCAAAGCCTCTTCCGGCATCTCCCGCTCTTGCTGCCTCAATGGATGCATTCAGCGAAAGAAGGTTCGTCTGATTGGCAATGCTCTGGATGCTGCCGATGATCTCCATGGATGCGCTGACCGCTTCCTCTATGGTACTGGCCGCTGCTGTCAGCTGCTCCTGCTTATCGGAAACCTCCTGCATCTGATTTGTTGCATTCTGCACGTTCTGAGCAATGTCCACAATACCGGCTCTGAGGGCCTCAATATTGGGCTCCATCTCCTCCTTAAAACGAACCTGATTCTTTTTCTGCTCCGAAATATCCAGGATCGTTCCGGCCGCCATCACAGGCACGTGATTTTCCCAGATCACATAACTGGAGGCCCTTGCCCAGATCCAATGGCCATCCTTGTGCTTGATCCTGTATTCCATATCAAAGACCATCTGGCCGGAAGGATCGGCCATCTGTTTTCCCATCGTCTCTGAAGCTGCCGCTACATCATCCGGATGGATCCTGACAATCCAGGTTCCCATCACATCCGGAAATTCCGGAGAATTGGGTGCATAGCCCAGGATCTTTTTAAACTGATCGGAATACACCATCGGAGAATTGACATCATCAATGGCATATTTGGTAAGATCCATAGACCAGCTTCCTTCCAGCATCATCTTATCTACTGCGAACTGCCGTCTGGAATCATGCTCCATGATCGCATTCTTCTTTTTCTGCTCATCAATATCCGAAAAGGTGCCGATGAACTCTTTCGGCGTACCGTCCGGCCATCTGAGGCACTCGCCTGCAGCGTGGAACCACCTGTACTGCCCATCCTTTGCAAGGAGTCTGTAATCAATATCATATTTTTTAAATCCGCTCCGGTCCGCTGCCGCCTCTCCAAAGTTGGCAAACACCGCCGCGGCATCATCCGGATGGATCAGACCGCCCAGCGTATCAAAGGAATCCGGAAACTCTTCTCTGCTGTAGCCCAGCATTCTTCGAAACTCATCGGAGTACTCCACGGCAGTCTGGTTTCCCTCGTTGTCGTAGAAGCATTTCCAAATCCCCAGATGGGTACAGGTATTGACAGCCTCCAACTCTTCCTTGCTGTCATAAAGCTGATTTTCCAGCTCCCTGACTCTGGCTTCGAGCTCGGCAAATCTGTTGTCTTCCTCCTGCGTCTTTGTAACCTGCTTTTTCCCAAACATTACATACCCTCCTTGGTAATATAATCTGCAGACGGAATCCCCCGAACCGTTTGCATACTCTTCGGCTATCTGCACCCGCAGAATCGTCGAATAATCAGAATCAGTTTAGCACAATTGTGCGAAAAAGTCTACTTCTACGCCCCGGCGGGATCGTATTATCTATGCTGGTGCTTCGGCGCATACAGGCTCTGCCTTTATGGCTTTTGGAAATCCATGTTTAAAAAAGCCTCCTCTTATGGTAAGATATAAAAATGTGAAAAGGAATTATACAGACCGGGAGATGCATCATGATCAAAGCCGTCATTTTTGATATGTTTGAGACGCTCGCCAGCCTTTTTGAAGGCCGGACCTATTTCAGCGAGGATATTGCTTTCGATCTGGGGCTTCCCCACGATGCGTTCCGGGCGGCCTGGCATCTGACCGAAGAGGATCGTACCATCGGTAAATGCACCATTGCAGAAGCAGCCGCTCTTACCTTAAAGCGCCTTGGCACCTATTCCAAAGAGAGCGTATCGCTGATCGAGCAAAAGCGAAAAGAAAACCTGTCCGATACCTTTCAGGCAGATCTGTCCGAATCGGTTGCGATGCTGAAAAAGCTGAAGGATCACGGGCTTTTGACAGGTCTGATCAGCAACTGCTATTCGGATGAACGGGATATGATCAGGGAAAGTGTTCTGTATCCCTATATCGATGTTCCCGTGCTGTCCTATGAATGCGGCATCTGCAAACCGGATGCAAGGATTTTTCTTGACTGCACCCAAAAGCTCGGCGTTTTGCCTTCCGAGTGTCTGTATGTCGGAGACGGCGGATCGGGCGAACTGCCTGCTGCCGAAGCGCTTGGCATGAAGCCTTTGCAGGCCTTATACTATCATCATCTTGCGTTTGAGCCGCATATTCCCTGTGACGTTTTACCGCAGTATGAGCATCTGTATGCGCGCGCAAAGCTGTTTGATCATCTTTGATCGACTGATCCCAGCGACTGAAAGAGGATACGAAAATGACCATCAATCAGATTCCGGAGGGGTCCCCCGTTACGCTTACCGTACACCTGAAAGGGGAGGATCTGACTTTTGAAACCCGGGTGAAACAGCAGTTTCAGGACCCGTATAAGGATGCCTACTGCATCGGAGCAGAGCCGGTCCTGAAAGAAGGAAAGCCGGTTTCTCTCGGACGGCACAAGATCACTGCATCTATTAAGCATGAGGAAAACAAAAGAGAATACGAATATACGATCACCTTTCACGGCTTCAGCAGGGACAGATCCCTGCTTCTGCTCTTTAGCCCCGATGATGCGGCTCCGGTCAACCACCGTCTGAATTACCGTGTGGCCTGCAGCTATGATGTGGTCGCGCAGGTCGGCAATAACAAAAAGGCCGTCGACGGCCTGCTGCACGATATTTCATTTTCGGGGCTCGGAATGACCTTTGTCATGGGAGAAATCCAGACGATCCAGGAGGGCGATGCCGTTTCCATATCGATCTATGACCAGTATGAGCATATGTACAAGGTATACGGCAAGGTCGTCAGATATATAGAATGGTTCACGGATAGCAGGATGCTCGTAGGCGTACAGTTCGATGAAACGCCCACTGCGATAGCCGGGCTGGTAGCCAGCCTGCAGCGAAGGGAACTGCGCCTTCGCAAGAAACTGGAAGAGAAAAAGGGCGGCAAGAAAGAATAAAAGCCTCTGAGCAAGAACGTCTAACACATCCGCCCTCTATCCCCTTGCTTTATTCGCTCAGCAGCTGCGCGTTTCGCAACGTACAATACGTAAACTCCCCTTCCTGATAGGTATCAAACACGCCTTCCACACAGATCTCATCGCCTTCCCCCGGATAATCATCGGGATCTGTATCATCCTTTGCCAGTTCAAATTCAATTCCCTGAGAGCAGCAGGCTGTGGCATCCGATATGATGCAGGCATGGTAGTATTTGTCCGTGCTTTCATCATAATATACGGAATATACCCCGCTCATCTTTACCGTCTTTCCGATGTAATTTTCGGGAAGAGACATCATATTATAGACTTCCGAATAAACCATCGTGCCGGAAAGCACAGTCAGATCCACATAATCACTCTCTGCTAAGGCTCCGGTTTCTGTGACAGCTCCGTTTTCAATGTCGTCTCCGTTTTCTATGTCATCTCCGTTTTCTATATCATCTCCGTTTTCTATGTCATCTTCGGTTTCTATGTCATCTTCGGTTTCTGTATCTGCCGGTATCTGCGATGTAGTATCACTGAGCTGTTCGACCGCATCCTGCGTAAGGCTTTCATCCTCGTCCTCCTCCGGCTCTTTTGCCTCGGACAGTCCCTGCTCCAGAACGCTTTGCACAGTGCTCTGATTTCCCGCCACTGTTCTTTCGCCGCTTGTCCGGCTTTCCCCGCAGCCCGTCATCAGGCTCAGCAAGGCCATACATACCGACAGTCCTACCAGCTTGTTTTTCTTCATCTCTTTATTACTCCTTTCACGCATCCCGGGATCAAACAGATCAAAAATACTGCTACGTTGACGGCAACTATGGTGGAGCCCACAGGCGTGCCGGTCAGAATGGATATGATGATCCCCAAAAAGGCACAGATTACTGACAATACCGCCGAGCATATCGTAACCGACTTGAAATTACTGAAAATCCTCATAGCTGACAGCGCCGGAAAGATCACCAGTGCCGAAATCAAAAGAGAGCCTACCAGATTCATGGCCAGGACAATAATGACCGCAATGACAATTGCGATCATCAGATTGTAAGCATCTGCTCTTGTTCCCGTAGTTCTTGCGAAATCCTCATCAAACGTGACCGCAAAGATCTTGTTATAAAACAGAATAAAGATCATCACCACTGCTGCCGAAAGGATGATGCACAGCCACACCTCTCCTGCAGTAAGTGTCAGGATCGAGGTGGATCCGAACAAGGTCGAACATACATCCCCGGAAAGATTGGATGAGGTCGGGAAAATGTTCATGATCAGATATCCGAATGCCAATGCGCCGACAGAAAGCATGGCTATGGCTGCATCTCCTTTGATCCTTGCGTGCTGTCCGCTGCGAAGCAGAAACACGGCACAGATGATGGTAACAGGCAGTATCAGGAGCATTTTATTCGTCAGCTGCAGAACTGCCGCAATGGACATTGCACCAAATGCCACATGAGACAGTCCGTCCCCGATAAACGAAAACCGTTTCAGGACAAGTGTCACTCCAAGCAGTGAAGAACACAGCGCGATCAACACGCCCACGATAAAGGCATATCTCACATAAGGAAATTGCAGATACAGAATCAATTTATCCATTGTTTTCACCGCCCTCCTGCTGCTTCAGAAAAATTCTCCCGATCTTACTTTCCAGGTATTTTTCCCTGCTTCCGAAGAATACCTGCTCGCCGATATGAAGGATATGGCTTGCATATTTAACAGCTGCCGAAATATCATGGGATATCATGATGATCGTGATCCCTTCTTTGTTCAATCCTTCGATCAGATCATACATCTGCGCCGTCACCTTCGGATCCAGACCTGCCACAGGTTCATCAAGGAGCAAAAGCTTTTGCGTCGCACACAGTGCCCTGGCAAGCAGAACTCTTTGCTGCTGTCCGCCCGAAAGCTCTCTGTAGCACCGGGCTGTAAGATCCGTGATTCCCATACGCTCCATGTTATCTTTTGCAAGTTTCTTTTCTTCTTTGCTGTAAAACGGACGCAAGCCGCAGCGTCCCTGGCACCCGGAGAGAACAATCTCCTTTACGGATGCCGGGAAATCTTTTTGAACGATTGTCTGCTGCGGCAGGTATCCGATCTCGTTTTTCTTAAGGCCGTCACCCACTTCGATCCGCCCGCCCAGCGGTTCCTTCAGCTGTAATATTGTTTTCATAAGGGTTGTCTTGCCGGAACCGTTTTCTCCTACGATACACAGATAATCCCCCGGGGATACCGAAAAGTTCAGCTCCTTAGCGACCACCTGTGCATCATAGCCAAGGGACAGATCCGTTGCAGTGATGAAAGCCATAAAGCTACCTCCTACTTAAGCGCTTCTTTCAAAACAGACAGGTTCTTTTCCATAACCGACAGATAGGTGACCCCGTCCCCCACATCCTTTGACGTGGTGGACTGCATGGAATCCATAGTCAGGATCTGTCCGTCTTTTGCAGCCGTGTTCTGCACGATCGTTTCCGCGATCCTGTGGTCAGCTCCCTCGATCGTCATAACCGCATGCAGGGACAGCTCATCAACCTTCCCGGCCAGAAACTGAATGGTCTCAAAGCTTGCCTCTGTTTCGGCCGAGCATCCGACAAAAGCCGCATAATAGGTCAGACCGTAATCATCCGTAAGATAACGGAACGGAAAACGGTCTCCAAACAACACCGTCTTAACGGATGCTTCGGATACGGCATCACTGTACTGCTGATCCAGATCGTTTAACTGTTTGATATATGCGTCACTATTGGCCTGATAAGTCCCGGCATTTGTCGCATCTATTCCCTGCAGTTTTTTTGAAATGCTCTCTGTTAATGCAGCGGCATTTCGAAGCGACAGCCATACGTGCTCATCATATTCTGCTTCGCCTTCTTCATGTTCATGCTCATGTTCGTCCGCTTCCCCTTCTTCATGCTCATGCTCGTCAGCCTCTTCTTCCTCGTGCTCATGCTCGTCAGCCTCTTCTTCCTCATGCTCATGCTCATCAGCCTCTTCTTCCTCATGCTCATGCTCATCAGCCTCTTCTCCCTCATGCTCGTGCTCATGCTCGCTCTCCTGCATACCCGGGACAATTTCTTCCTCCTTAACCAAGTCTCCGAGTACCTCAAGAAGATTGATCACAACCATATCCTTATTGGTTGCCTCCTTCAGGGCATCTTCAACCCATTCATCAGACTCTCCGCCAACATAGATAAACATATCACAGGTCGAGATGCTCATAATATCATCTGCCGTAGGCTGATAACTGTGGAGATCGAC
>JAILHW010000156.1 GCA_024695605.1 Lachnospiraceae bacterium
AAAAAGAGAGGAGTTTTTATGAGCGAAGCAAAAAACATACAGATCATCATCGATTCTACGACCGACCTGGCAGAGCAATACGCCGACCGTGTTTTGACGGCCCCCCTTCTGGTATCCTTTGGAGATACCTCGTATCTGGACGGGATCGACCTGACCCGGAATGCATTTTATGAAAAGCTGGAAACGGGGGATGTCCTGCCCAAAACCAGTCAGCCGTCTCCCGCTGTTTTTGAATCACTCTATCAAAAGGTCAGGGAAAACGGAATGGAGGGCATTGTGATCACCCTTTCCTCCGCGCTTTCCGGCACCTACCAAAGTGCCTGCATCGCAGCTGCGGACTATCCGGAGATCAGCGTCATCGACTCCAGGAATGTGGCAGTCGGGACAGGGATCCTCGTGCAGTATGCCATAGACTGTGTACAAAAGGGAATGTCCAGAGAAGCGCTGGTCAAAGAACTGGAAGAAAAAAAGAACGAGATCTGTCTGGTTGCCATGCTGGATACGCTCGAGTATCTGATGAAGGGCGGCCGTCTTTCCAAAACAGCAGCCTTTGCCGGCACCCTGTTAAACATCAAGCCTGTCATCACCATCAAAGACGGCGCAGTAGAAGTCCTCGGAAAAGCCCGTGGGATCAAAAAGGCCAATAACTTACTGGTTGAACTGATCACGCAATATGGTGTAGAATACAGTATGCCTGTTTTGTTGGGATATTCCGGAACTTCGGATACGCTTTTGAAGGACTATATCGCAGCCAGCAGCAGTCTGTGGGAGGGGCGCCTAAGCCCTCTTGATTATTCACAGATCTGCAGCGTGATCGGTACGCACGCAGGTCCCGGCGCAGTTGCGGTAGCCTTTTTCAAATCTCATCAAACAGCGTGATACTGCTTTTGTTACAACGCTAAAAGAGGAAAAAGCGCGATGTCTCGTTTTGAACAGTTTACGGTATCGGTCTTCAGCATTACCAGATACTGGAATAAAATTGCATCCGAGGAGATGCGCGGGCTTGGCCTGAAGGGCAGCTATGCCCTCTATCTGATCACCTTATCAAGTGATCCCAACGGCATCACGGCCACGCGGCTTGCGGAGCTTACGCAGCGCGATAAGGCCGATGTTTCCCGTGCCATCTCGCAGTTTCAGCAGCAGGGGCTGGTAGAGGCCTATGGAGAAAACCGCTACCGCGCTCCCATTGTCCTGACACAAAAGGGGAAAGACCTGACCGGCCAGATCCGTAAAAAAGCGGAGCATGCCCTGCAGATGGCCGGAGAAGGCTTATCCGAGGAAATGCGCCAATCCATGTATCAGGCCCTGGAGATCATCGCCTCAAATCTGAAGGATATGTCCGAGGATAAACCGGATTTGGATTAGATTTCCCATGCCCTGCTCTTTTCAAACAGATCCAGGATATCCGCATCGAGGAATCCGTCTGTTGCCATCCCATGCAGGATCTGGAAGGCACGCTCCGACGTAAAGGGCTTTTTATAGGGTCTGTCCGTTGCAGTCAGCGCCTCAAAAATATCCAAAATCGTGAGCAGTCTGACCTCTGCCGGGATCTCTTCTTTTTTCCTGTGATCCGGATACCCGCTGCCGTTCATGAACTCATGGTGCATGGATGCCCAGAGCGGAACGTTTTTGTAAGCATCGGGAAACTCCACCTTCTCCAAAATCTTTCTTGTCAGTACGACATGATCCTGCATCTGCCCTCTTTCTTCATCCGTCAGGGTTCCCTTCGGGATCTTCAGACACCTGATCTCTTCCGGTGTCAGCAGCATCTGCACGGAGCCGTCCTCTTCTTCATAAGAACGTTTTTCCAATGCTTCAATATAGGCAAGATCCTCCGGACTTAGGAATCCGGCGTGATCGATCCTTTGGATCTCCTGTTCCGCCTTCTCCCTTTCTGCTTCCCTGTTCTGATACTCCTCTTTGCTGATCCTTCCCTCCAGCATAACGATCCGATCCAGCAGATGGATGCGCCCAAGCCTTGTCCTGATCTGCTCCATATGCTCCCCAAGTCTGGTGGCCTTATCCATGATCTCCAGCGGGATGGTCAGCTTGCCCACATCATGCAGCCAGATGCTCATCAAAAATGCCCGCCTTCTGTCCTTTGCAATCTTTTTTTGGGACTCCGTCTGATCCAGCCAATTCAAAAACTGCTCTCCCATCCTGACCATATTGCGGGTATGGTTGGCTGTGTAATGGGACCGTTCATCAATGGCAGTCGAAAGGGCCTGCACCAGTGAATCGAGAAGTGTCGTGATCTGCTGGGCATATCGGATCTTCAGGGAAGCCAGTTCGGTGATATCCGTG
>JAILHW010000174.1 GCA_024695605.1 Lachnospiraceae bacterium
GGCGAGCTGGTGAAGAAATACGGCCTGGACGGCGACGGCGTTTATGCAAAGGTGAAGGATTTTCTCAAATAAAAATCGTTTTGACAGAGTCGGCGGCCCTGCACATTCTGCAGGGCCGTTCTTTGACTGTGAATAGTAAGAAAAAAACCAACCAAGCAAATAGAATAGTGAATTGCAAGAATGTATTGATAGGGTACAATAAATTGGGGGCAGGGTTACTTTTGGTCCCGCAATCATATGAATCAGCAAGAATAACGGGAGGTAAGTATGGAAAAGAAGGAATGGATCGAAAGCGGTAAATGTGCCATCGGTATTGAATTTGGTTCTACCAGGATCAAGACGGTGCTGACGGCAGCGGACGGCAGTGTGATCGCCCAGGGCAGTCATACCTGGGAAAGTCACCTGATCGATGGCATCTGGACCTATGGGATGGATGAGATCATAGGTGGTCTGCAGAACAGCTACCGGGATATGACAGGTGAGGTCAAAAACAAGTTTGATGTCTCCTTAAAGAAAGTCAGTGCCATCGGAATCTCCGCTATGATGCATGGCTATCTGCCTTTTGATGCACAGGGAAATCTTCTCACCGGCTTCAGAACCTGGCAGAATACCATGACGGGGCAGGCGGCAGCAGAGCTTTCCGAACTGTTATCCTTTAACATTCCCCAGCGCTGGAGCATTGCGCATTTGTATCAGGCACATTTAAACGGCGAGTCCCATGTAAAGGATATCGCATTTTTAACGACGCTGGCAGGCTTCATTCACTGGAAGCTGACGGGAGAAAAGGTGCTGGGTATCGGTGATGCATCCGGAATGTTTCCCATTGACTCTGTTTCCCGTAACTATGATAAAAGGATGCTGGAGCTGTTTGAAGAAAAGATCGCTCCGGCAGGTTATCCCTGGACCCTTTCCGGTATCCTTCCCAAGGTGCTTTGCGCAGGCGATGCTGCCGGCCGTCTGACCGAGGAGGGAGCAAGGCTTTTGGATCCTTCCGGAGATCTGGAGGCAGGCGTCCTTCTCTGCCCGCCGGAGGGAGATGCGGGAACCGGTATGACGGCGACCAATTCCGTGGCGGTCCGCACCGGAAATGTATCCGCAGGTACCTCGGTCTTTGCCATGGTGGTTCTGGAAAAGATGACCGAGAAGGTGCATGAAGAGATCGATATGGTCACCACTCCCGTGGGCGATCCCGTGGCCATGGTGCATTGCAACAACTGTACCTCCGAGATCAACGCCTGGGCGGGATTTCTGAAGGGCTTTTTAGAGGAGGCCGGAGCAGCGGCCGACATGAATATGGTTTACCGGGCCATCTTTGAAGGCGCACTGAAGGGAGCGCCTGACTGCGGCGGCCTGATGGGCTGTAACTATATCGCAGGCGAGCCCGTGACCGGCTTTGCACAGGGCAGACCGATGGTTTTAAGAAAGCCGGATGCAGAGTTTTCCTTTGTTAATTTTGTCCGGATGCAGCTGATGAGTGCGGTTGCCACCTTAAAGCTGGGCATGGATATTTTAACAAAGGAGGAGCATGTGCCCATCGACAAGATGTTCGGACACGGCGGCTATTTCAAGACTCCCGTTACGGGACAGAAAATCATGGCAGCGGCCCTCGGTGCTCCCGTCAGCGTTATGAAGACGGCAGGCGAAGGCGGCAGCTGGGGCATCGCCGTGCTGGCACTGTATGCGGCCTTCAGAGAGGGCATTCTTTCCTATGACGGACTGGCAAAGGATGCAAGCCTTCCCATGTATCTGGAGGATGTGATCATGAAGGGACAGGAGGGCAGCACCATCGAGCCGGATACCGAGGATGTAAAGGGCTTTACCACCTTTATAGAGAACTATCAGAAGATGCTGCAGGTGGAAAAAGCGGCAGCGGAATGTTTTTAAGGGAGAGAAAAGATGCTGGAAGAATTAAAACAGAAAGTATTTGAAGCCAATATGGAGCTTCCCCAAAGAGGTCTTGTGACCTATACCTGGGGCAATGTCAGCGGGATTGACCGGGAAAAGGGGCTGGTTGTGATCAAGCCCAGCGGCGTGGACTATGATACGATGAAGCCGGAGGATATGGTGGTTGTGGATCTTGAGGGCAACCACGTAGAGGGACAGTATAAGCCATCCTCGGATACCCCGACCCACATCGAGCTGTATAAGAGGTATGAAAAGATGGGAGGCATCGTGCATACCCATTCTCCGGAAGCAACGGCCTGGGCCCAGGCCTGCCGCAGCATTCCGCTTTACGGCACCACCCATGCGGATTATTTTTACGGCTCTATTCCCTGCACCAGATCCCTGACCATGCAGGAGATCAAGGAAGCCTACGAGAAAAATACGGGCCTTGTGATCATCGAAACCTTTGATCAGAAGGAATTGGAGCCCATGTACACACCGGCAGTGCTGTGTGCCAACCACGGTCCCTTTACCTGGGGCAAGGATCCTGCGCAGGCCGTTTACCATGCGGTGGTACTGGAGGAGGTGGCAAAAATGGCCACCAAAACAGAGCAGATCGCACCGGGCGTAAAAAGCGCTCCCGATTACCTTAGGGATAAGCATTTTTACAGAAAGCACGGCGCGAACGCTTACTACGGACAGGGCTGATCATGAAAGAGTATCCTTATCTTTATGAAACTCATCTGCATACCGCCATAGCCAGCGCCTGTGCCAAAAACACGGGCAGGGAAATGGCAAAGGCTGCCAAAGACTACGGCTATACCGGGATCGTGGTGACCGACCATAACTGGGGCGGGAATACCTGCATTGACAGATCCCTTCCCTGGACTGCATGGGTGGACGCCTTTGCAAGGGGCTATTATGATGCCAGAGAGCAGGGGGAGAAGATCGGGCTGGATGTGTTTTGGGGCTATGAAGCAGGCTACAACGGTACGGAGTTTCTGATCCTCGGCACTACGCCGGAGTGGATGAGAGCCCACCCGGAGCTTCGGGATGCTACCATACAGGAGCAGTTTGACATCGTGCATCAGGGTGGCGGGATCGTGGTCCATGCCCATCCTTTTAGGGAAGAGTATTATATACCCGAAATCCGGCTGTTTCCGGAGTATGTGGACGGGGTGGAGGCCATCAATGCCACTCATTCCTGTCATAAGAGCAAATCTCACAATGATCCGAAATTTGATGAAAGGGCCATTGCCTATGCAAGAGAGCACGGATTTCCCATGACG
>JAILHW010000219.1 GCA_024695605.1 Lachnospiraceae bacterium
TCATCCGCCGTCCCATCAGCCGAGGTTTCCTTCGCAGCGCCGCAGCCGGTGAGGAGCAGTATTACCATGGACGCGACAAGCAGCGCCGCTGTCAAATCATTCAGCATTCTGCGTTTTAACTCAGTTCTCATCGCCGTATCCCACATTGTTGACCAGGCCTATGGAGATATAACCGTCCAGAACGGCACGATAATCGGTGCCTTCCTCCGCCTCGGGTGTGAGGATCCCCTCCACCATCCAGCGAACGCCGCCCCTGTCCAGCTTTTCCACCACGTTATATCTGTCTTTATAGACCATACCTCTGGACACCTTACGATCTTCCAATATTCCCCGGTAATCCTCCATTTTGCAGTCGGGGAAGTTCACATTCAGGATCCTTCCTTCTGGGATAGGTCTATCGATCACGCTCTCCAGAACGCTGCCTAAGCAGGCATCCGTCACCTCCCTGAAATGGATCCCCTCGGAGATCGCTATACCTCTGATCTCCTGAAAGGAAGCTTCCATCGCACCCCCCACCGTTGCGGAATACTGTACATCGGAGGCTACGTTATAACCGAAATTGATACCGGAAAGCACCACATCCGGTTTATGATCCATTACTCCCAGACATCCCACACGGACACAGTCACCGGGCATTCCGCTGCAGGAAAAAGCATGGACGCCATCCACGGGAAAGTCTACAGGATAAACGTCCAGGGGCTTTCGTAGGGTAATACAGTGGGATGCCGCACTGGTCTGCTCGGCGGGTGCCACCACCCATACATCACCGAACCGCTTGGCTGCGGCGGCAAGGCGCAGAAGTCCTTCAGACAGGATGCCGTCGTCATTAGTGATCAGAATAGATCTCATACCTCACTCCTTACTCTCATTTTTTAAGCGTGAGCTTAGCCACGCTGCATCGGGGCAGGGTTAGCATAACCTTACCATCTTCAAGCTTTGTTCCAAGCTCCTTTATCATCACCTGATCCGGAGCATCAAAATCATTATGCGCATGGGCATCTCCGGCGATCACCTGACCGTCGGCAGCGTTAAAGCTGATTCCTGCTGCGGCAAGCTCTATCTGTGCATCCTCCTCCAGGGAGAGGTTGGCGATGGTCACCGTGATCACGTCATCTTTTTCCGACGCGGAATAGGAGAGCATGGGCAGCTCGAACTCACTGATCTTCTTTTCCTCCAGATGGCTGTAGACCAGCTCACCGCTTTGATGATCGCTGAACAGATCAAATACGTGATAGGTGGGCGTCAGGATCATCTTCTCGTCCTTTGTCAGGATTACTGCCTGAAGCACATTGACAACCTGTGCGATATTAGCCATCTTCACACGGTCACAGTGTCGATTGAAGATATTCAGATACAAAGCAGCCGTCACCGCATCCCGCATGGTGTTTTGCTGATATAAAAATCCGGGATTGGTCCCTTCCTCCACATCAAACCAGTTGCCCCATTCATCAACCAGAAGATCGATCTTTTTCTCAGGATCATAACGGTTCATGATCTCAATATGACGGGTGATCACTTCATCGATGCGGATGGATTCCTTCAGGGTCTTATAATAGTCACGGTCGGAGAATTCCAGTGCGCTGCCCTTTTTATCCCAGCCGTCCATAAAGGTGTAGTAATGCAAAGAGATCGCCTGCACATGGTTCGGCCGAAGACTCTTCATCAGTGTCTCCGTCCATTCATAGTCATCGCTGCCCGGTCCGCAGGCCACCTTGTACAGCTTGTTGTCACCGAAGTCATGACAGAAAGACTGATACCTCTTATATTGGTTGGCATAAAACTGCGGACACATGTTTCCGCCGCAGCCCCAGTTCTCATTACCCACCCCAAGATACTTCAGTTTCCAGGGCTTTTCTCTTCCGTTCTTCCTTCTCAGATCCGCCATGGGAGAAACGCCGTCAAAAGTCATATATTCCACCCACTGGGCAAGCTCCTCCACGCTGCCGCTGCCGAGATTTCCGGCGATATACGGCTCGCATCCCACCTGCTCACACAGATCCATGAACTCATGGGTCCCGAAGGAATTATCCTCCGTTACACCTCCCCAGTTGGTATTGACCATCTTCTTACGCAGCGACTTTTCCCCGATACCGTCCTTCCAATGGTACTCGTCGGCAAAACAGCCGCCGGGCCAGCGCAGTACCGGCATTTTGATCTTGCGGAATGCCTCTACAACGTCTGAACGGATCCCTCTCACATTGGGAATATCAGAGTCCTCCCCCACATAGATCCCGTCGTAAATGCATCTGCCCAGATGCTCGGAAAAATGACCGTAGATCTCGGGATTGATCCTGCCTTTTTTATCATTCGGATTCAGATACAGATGAAACATGTTGCCCCTCCTTCATGGTGTTATGATGTATGTGCCCGCCCCGGGGGGTGTCAATGCATCCATTGTACCATATCACACCGCAAAATAAAATGCCGCCATGCAGGTTTGAATCCCGATTGATGGCAGTGTTCGTCTGTGCTATGATAAAGAAAAATAAGATACAGGGGGCGACTACATGAACTATTCGGAAAATGCAGACAAGCAATATCACATCCAGGTAGGCAAGGGCGATATCGGACGCTATGTGATCCTGCCCGGCGACCCGAAACGCTGCGAGAAGATCGCAAGGAATTTCGAGAATCCCGTTCTGATGGCAGACAGCCGTGAGTTCGTGACCTATACCGGAACGCTGGATGGCGTAAAGGTCAGTGTTACGTCTACGGGTATCGGCGGTCCTTCGGCTTCCATCGCCATGGAGGAGCTGGTAAAAGCGGGAGCCGACACTTTTATCCGTATCGGTACCTGCGGCGGAATGCAGACGAATGTGATGAGCGGAGATGTGGTCATCGCCACCGGTGCGATCCGTATGGAGGGTACCAGCAAGGAATACGCTCCCATCGAATTTCCGGCAGTACCGGATCTGAAGGTAACCAACGCCCTTGTATCCGCGGCAGATGCCATGAAGATCCCTTACCATGTGGGCGTCGTGCAGTGCAAGGATGCTTTTTACGGACAGCATTCTCCCGAGACCAAGCCGGTCAGTTATGAACTTTTAAACAAGTGGGAAGCCTGGAAAAAGATGGGCTGCCTGGCTTCGGAGATGGAATCGGCTGCTCTTTTCATCGTGGGAGCAAGCCTGGGTGTACGCGTAGGTTCCTGCTTCCTGGTAATGGCCAATCAGGAACGTGAAAAACAGGGCCTTGAAAACCCCGTTGTACACGATACCGAAACCGCCATCAAGACTGCGGTGGAAGCCCTGCGCACACTGATCCGCGATGACAGATAACTTTATTCTTATCAAATTCTTATCTGAAAAAGAGTCCGCTACACAAACTATGTGCAACGGACTCTTTGATGGCTTTGCTTTTTTCATTGATCCTGCAGATCAAACAGACTCATCTGCCGGTACTTATCAGGCAGCTCCTGCATATACCGAAAACACTCATCCGGCGTGGACAGGATCCCGTTTTGACTGCAGATACTTTTAAACAGTCTCGTCAATTCTTTTTCCTTCGGGCTTTGCAATTCATATGCATTCCCATATCGCTCAATATAACGTTCTTTCATTCCGGGAAAATGTTTGTCCAAGGCTGCATAATAATACTCCCGGTCACCCTCCCGAAGGGTCAGGCCCATACCAAAATCGATAACACCCTTCACACCTACCCGCACACACTCCTTCAGGATCGCCGAGATGTTTTCCTCCGTGTCATTGATGAAAGGAAGGATGGGCGTCAGCCATACCACCGTCGGGATCCTTCTTTCCTGCATTTTTTCCAGCACTTCGATACGTCTTTTCGTGTTGCAGACATTCGGTTCCAGTATCCGGCACAGATCGTCATCATAGGTGGTAAGGGTCATCTGGACCACGCATTTGGCAGATCGGTTGATCTCAGCAAGGAGATCCAGGTCCCGAAGGATAAGATCGGATTTAGTCTGTATTGCAAGCCCGAAACCATTCCTCAAAATGATCTCCAGACATTTCCCGGTGAGCTTCAATTCTTCTTCGCAATGCATGTAGGGATCCGACATGGAGCCTGTACCGATCATGCACTTTTTTCTTTTTGACCGCAGAGCCGCATCCAGTAACTCCGGAGCATTTTGCTTTACCTCGATATCTTCAAAAGGGTGCGTGAACTGATAGCATCTGCTGCGGCTGTCACAATAGATACACCCGTGGGTGCATCCCCGATAGATATTCATTCCGCAGCGTCCGCCGCTACCGGTCAGTATCCCTTTGGCATTTACCAAATGCATAGAACCCTTCCTTTTTGTTTTCTTCCTTCCATGCCTTCCAGCCCATAAAATCATGCTGAAGCTGCATCCTTGCGATCCACAGACCGGCACCTAGAATTGCGGCATCAACCATAAAGGCGGAAATCGTCCATGTCAACCTACAAATCCGGCATAATACCGGGCTTTGCAGCGATATTGACCAACTGAGCAACCGTCTCCACATGGGTACTTTGACTGAAATTATCAAAAACGCAGGCTTTTTGCAGTACGTAGCCTCCCTTTGTCAGGATGGCTACATCCCTTGCCAGGGTGGCAGGATCACAGCTGACATATACCACCCTTTTGGATGCTATGGAAAGGATCGTTTCAAGAAGCGATGCGTCGCACCCCTTGCGGGGCGGATCCACCACGATCACGTCTGCAATGACGCCTTCCTTTTTATGTTTTTCCGGCAGGATATCTTCCGATCTGCCTACATAAAACTCAGCATTTGTGATACCATTCAGCTTTGCATTTCGCCGGGCATCTTCGATGGCCTCTTCTATGATCTCCACACCGAATACCTTTCCTGCCTGCTTTGCCAGGAACAGGGAAATGGTACCGATGCCGCAGTACAGATCCCAGACGGTTTCCCCGCCGGAAAGACCGGCATACTCCAAAGCCTTTTCATACATTCTTTTTGTCTGGGAGGGATTGACCTGATAAAAGGACATGGGACCGATGGCAAACCGGATATCCCCAATGGTGTCCTCGATCACATCGCTGCCCCAGAGCACTCGGTTTGTAAAGCCCAGGATCCGGTTGGTCTTTTCTTTATTCGTATTGATGATGATACTTCGGATCCCGGATATCTTCCTCATCTCATGGACCAGCGCCTGCTCATGCCCGCCGAAGCCATCGCCATTCAGCACGAAAGTCACCATGATCTGGCCCGTTGACCTGCCTTCCCTGATCACGATATGCCGCACCAGGCCGCTGCCTTTTTCTTCATCATAGGGTTTGATACGGTGCTCTACAAAAAAAGCCCTGCACGCACCTATGATCTCATCAAAACGCTCAGGCTGCAGCAGGCAGGAATCAGTATCCACGATCCGGTGAGAATGACCTGCATAAAAACCGATGATGATATTTCCGTCCTTGTCACAGCCCACGGGAAACTGGGCCTTGTTCCGATAGTGCAGTCCTCCGCCGTCGCAGGCCACGATGGGCTCCATTATACCCACGGGATCTTCTATGCCTCCGATCCTCTTCAGCGCCTGGGCCACTTTCTCCTGCTTCCAGGCCAGCTGTCTGTCATAGCTGATATGCATCAGACTGCAGCCGCCGCAGACCTTCGCATGGGGGCAGAGGGGCTCGCTGCGATCTTCGGAAGGCTCCAATACCTTCACAAGATGCGCATAGGCATAGCTTTTTTTCACCTTTGTGATCCGGACAAGGGCTCTGTCACCCTTCGCCGCATCTTTTACGAACACAGCCATACCTTCATAATGACCGATACCCTCTCCGTCATTACCGTAGTCTTCTATTTCGATTTCAAATTCCTGATTTTTTTCCAATATTTTTTCCTTTGTGACCGGGATCATTTACGGGGTCTTTTCCACATCAGTGTAACCAGCTTATGCAGGCCGTATGCCAGGGGCAGGGACAATACAAACACCACCAGAACATACAAAAACTGGTTTTGGATATGATACAGCGGCTTCACATGATCATACATAAAGGCAAAGCCGAACAACTGCACAAACAGCGGATGTACAAGATAAAACTCCAGTGTAAAACTGCCGAGAAACTTCAGAGCCCTGTTTCCGATCCGTATCTTCATACCGATCAGGATCATACAGAATACAAAGGCCGCCGCGCTGATCAACTGTCCGATCAGCTCTCCCCAGAAGTGACCAACATCCGTATACTTCCATCCCAGGACTCCGATCACAAATCCGTAATAGTTAGCAAAGACAAACCCCGCCAGTGTTATGATCACGGACAGGATCAGTTTTAAAGGATACCATTTTTTCAAAGAAGCCAAAAACGCATCCTTCCGCTTCGCACATACTGCACCGATCAGGAAGACAAAGGGACTGTTATACCACCAGGTGCCGGGGCTGAATAACAGGCAGAGCACAAAATGCAGAAGCGTTCCGAAGGTCAGGACCGCAAAGGAGAGCTTCTCCTTTTTGATCAGACGGAAGCTGATCCAGAAAAAGCCGTACATATAAAGGATCGCGGGAATATACCAGATGTAATCATAGGTGTTGATCCAAAGGGGCCCGGGAACCTCCATCTTCTTTACTCTCTCAATGACAAAAAAGACCAGCCACATCACCAACGTTGGTGTAAGGATGGGCATGATACGCCTTGTCAGGTACCGGTCAAAGAAGTCCTCCTTCGTATGGGACGCCGTATACAATCCGTATCCGGAACAGAAGAAAAAGGCGGCGACACAGAGATAACCGACAAACACGAAAAGATCCAATCCGTGGTGGATCCTGACCGGAGATAGCCAGGGTGCACAGGTCCTCTGAGAGATGTGATGCATCATGATCACTACAGCACAGAAACCCAGAAAGGCTTTGGTATGTCCGAAGGAAAGTACCTCCTCGTTCCATTCTCCTTTTTTGCAAAAATGTGTGCCGAAAAACAGCAGCAGTATCAAAGCGGGATAATATATATAATGCATCTCTGACAAGCCCCCTGCAAAAAAAGCCCGTATCATCTACGGGCCTTTTTGTACTTATTTAACCTTTACTTTTTTGGACAGACCTTTTTTGCGGAACAGCTTTTCATAGGCTTTCCTCTTGCCCTTCGGCACTTTGATGGTCACGCCTTTTCCGAGCCCCTTGAAGGCTCCCTTTGCGATGCTTTTTTCTGTCAGTTTCTTTGCCTTTATGATGATCGTCTTAAGCTTCTTGCAGCCCTTAAAGAGGTTCTTGCCAAACTTCTTTCCCTTTGCCGGCATAGTGATCTTGGTCAGCTTTGAGCAGTTTGCAAAGGCGCTGTCACCTATTTCGGTTACATTCTTACCGATCGAGACTGTTTTGAGATTCTTGCAGCCGTAGAATGCCTTGCTTCCGATTTTCGTAACAGATGCAGGAATCTTAACGCTTTCCACAGTCTTGTTACCCTTGAATGCATTTGCAGAAATCCCGTTAACTTTATAGGTCACCTTGCCATCCTGAACCGTCTCCAGGATCTCCACATTCTTTTCCTTGGAGTCCGTTCCCGCGTATTCCACAGTGGGTTCCTGTCCCTGATCGCTGATCACTTTATAGGTTGCACCGGACCCTGTAGCGGTGATCGTAGAGCCTTTCTCTTTTGGTGAATCCTGGGTAGTCGTATCATTTGGTTTACTGTCAGCATTCGTACCACCGGATGTCTCTGCTTTACTGATAGTAAAGTTTGCCGTTACGCTGGCCCCCTCATAGCTTGCCGTGGGGGCAATCTCTGCCTTTACAGTATAGTCCCCCGCTGCCGTTGGTACAGTGGCGCTATATTCATCACTGCCCTTAACCGCATAAGTATAGGTCACCTTTGCGTTTCCTGTGTTTCCGGTCAAAACCGGCGTATTTGCCGCGCTGCCGCATGTCCAGCCGGCAAGACTTAACGTCGGTGCAATGCCGGCTTTATTGATCTTCACTTCAATCGGATCGTTCTCAACAAAATCATTATGATTGCCATCGCCCTTGACCATGTACCAGACATAGTAGGTTCCAACGTCCTTGGCCTTGGGGACGGATGTTCTCCATTTTTTATCCGCCTGAGAGGATTCTCCGTCAAATTCCGGTCTCCCCTGGCCACTGTCCGTCAGGGCATAGTAAAAGGTACCTTCGGCAGTTTCACCGACAGTGATCAATTCCCGCTCCTGATCGCTGAAGACAAGACCTGTTCGGGCAAGGGGATATTTCGAGATGCAAGAAACAGTTTTGATCGTATATAACGCCGTTGAAACCGCGCTGTCATCCTTTCCCTCTTTTACTGCCATTGCCTTGATCGTTGTGGTTGCTGATACAGGTATCGGTCCTGTATATTTGGTGCTTTCCCGAGAAGGCGTCGTGCCATCCGTTGTGTAATAAATTACGGCATTGTCCGTTTCACAGGCAATCGTTACGTTCTGCTCCGTATCATACGTACCCGCAGCCGGCGTGAAGGTTGGGGCTGCTGCCGCATTGGTGACACTCAGCTCAATATCATGCATAGCGCTTGAAGGATCTGTCTTCATATCACCATTGCACTGCTCATTAAATACCTTCAGCGTATACGTTCCCTTAGGAAGATTCGGCGGGAGCATAACATTTACGCCGGAATCCCCGGAGTCCGCACTGCCATTTGCATCTGCAATATGTCCATAATACAGCGCCGTTCCCTCACTGTCTACTAGGATGGCTGATACATATTCATTATTTCCAGTCTTCGCACCGGAGTATACTACCGGCACAGTCCATGAAGTGTATCCTACGCCCTGTGACAGAACCGCTCCGGTTTTCGCAGAAGCCGTAAACTCGGAATCACGTGTTGTATCATGAATCGTCAGCTTCCAGGCATTGTCTGCGTATGCCGGTACCGCATTAAGCGTTCCATGCCCGGCGGTTCCGGGATCCTTGCCGCCTACAGCGGCAGATGTAAAGAGCACTGAGGAAAGATCCAGATAAAAGGCCGGGCGTACTCCCTTTTCAAAAGGCTTAAGATGCCCGTTAGAAGCATCGATAACACTAAGTCCTTCATATTGCAATTTGCCGTTATCTTCTACATATGCGACATTTTCCCAGCTCGAGCCCGGCGAGCGCAGCCACCAGGAACCTGATGCTTTTCTCAATTCACTGTCAGTATAAAATGCTTCCTGTGTTGATAAAGGCCAAAGATAATCTGTAACTTCCCCCCCGTTTACTCCATCAGTATAAGGCGCATCTTCTTTGTATTCTTCAGGTTGTAAAGTTCTTGCGGATATGCAGGCTATTTCGCAGTCAGATAATGTATCAACTGCGATACCATTAATTTCTTCTCTTAATACCGAATCTATATATATAGTATCACCATAATTGCAAAATTTCCCTATTTCAATATTTTTCGCTGCAAGCAGCGTAGCCTTATTGTCAGAAACTGCTACACTGCCTTGCTCATTGTTATATCCGATA
>JAILHW010000253.1 GCA_024695605.1 Lachnospiraceae bacterium
CTGGATGAGAGCTGGGGCTATCAGACCCTTGGCTACTATGCACCGACGGCCCGCTACGGAACCCCCAACGAGTTTATGGGCTTTGTGGATGCCATGCATGAGGCAGGCATCGGCGTGATCATGGACTGGTCCGTGGCACATTTCCCCAAGGACGGAAACGGACTGGGCTTTTTCGACGGAACCCATCTGTATGAGCATGCGGATCCCCGTCAGGGCGTACATCCCGACTGGGGCACCTTGATCTACAACTACGGAAGAGGAGAGGTTCGCAACTACCTTCTTGCCAATGCGTTGTTTTGGGCAAAGGAGTATCACGCGGACGGTCTTCGCATGGATGCCGTTTCCTCCATGCTGTATCTGGACTACGGCAGATCCGATGGGGAGTGGATCCCCAATATGTATGGCGGCAAGGAAAACCTGGAAGCCATCGACTTTATCCATCAGGTATCCGAGCTGCTTCATAAGAGAAAAGACGGCTTTTTGCTCATTGCGGAAGAGTCCTCTGCATGGCCGAAGGTAACGGAGAAGCCTGCGGATGAAGGCCTCGGCTTTGATATGAAATGGAATATGGGATGGATGAATGACTTTACCGGATATATGAAGCTGGATCCCTTTTTCAGAGGGCAGCATCACGGCGAGCTGACCATGTCCATGGTATATAACTACTCCGAGAAATTTATGCTGGAGGTATCCCATGACGAGGTGGTGCATGAAAAGAGCTCCATGATCGGGAAGATGCCCGGTGAGATCGGAGACAAATTCGCCAACCTGCGTGCCTTCTACGGATATATGATGACGCATCCGGGCAAGAAGCTTCTGTTCATGGGACAGGATTTTGCCCAGTTTGATGAGTGGAATGAAAAGGAAAGCATTCGCTGGGATCTTCTGAAGTATGATGAGCATGCCATGATGAATGAGTATGTCAAGACGCTTAATCAGACCTATCAGAAGTATCCTGCGCTGTATGAGCTGGATTTCGATCCGGATGGCTTTGAATGGATCAACGCCATTTCCGCCAATGAGAATGTCATCGTATTCCTGAGAAAAGGCAATGACGATAAGGATGTATTGTTAGTGGTATGCAACTTTGCCAACGAGCAGAGAAAAGGCTACCGGGTTGGCGTTCCTTTTGCAGGGAAATATAAGGAGATCTTAAACTCCGATTCCAAGAAGTTCGGCGGTAAGGGCTTTGTGAATGTCAGAAGCATCGCCTCCGACGAGCAGGAGTGGGATAACAGAGAAAACTCCATCAGCTTTAAGATGCCCGCCCTTTCCGTTCAGATCTTCTCCTATACGCCCTTTACGGCTAAGGAGCTTGCAGAGATCGAACGTCGTAAGGAAGAGGAAAGACAGCGTCAGATGGAGCTGAAAAAGTTAGCTGATGCTACCGAAGCTGAGAAGGAAGCACGCCGTAAGGCTGACGCGGCCAAGGAGATCGCAAGGATCGCCCAGGAAGAGGCCAAGATCGCCTTAAAGAGAGCCAACGAAGAGGCACAAAGAGCCGAGGAACTTGAAAAAGAAGCCAAGGAACTGGAAAAGGCAGCCAAGAAGGCGAAAGCTGCCAGAGAACAGGTGAAAGAAAAGGCGAAATTTATTTGACAAACGCCTTTTGATATGGTATTCTTTCTGAGTATGCCGCTTGGCGAGGTAAAAGCAGCCCACAGGGCTCACCGAAGTCAGCGAGATTTGAAATAGGAGGTGCCTTATGTACGCAATTATTGCAACAGGTGGAAAGCAGTACAAGGTTGCTGAGGGCGATGTGATCAAGGTTGAGAAGCTCGATGCAGAAGTAGATAGTACTGTAACTTTTGACCAGGTTCTTGCAGTAGGCGGTGATTCCTTGAAGGTAGGCCAGGACGTTGCTTCTTCTTCCGTATCTGCTACGGTTTTAGAGCAGGGCAGAGGCAAAAAGGTTATCGTTTACAAGTACAAACCCAAGAGTGGTTATCATAAGAAGAACGGTCACAGACAAGCATACACCAAAGTTAAGATCGACAAGATCAACGCATAAGTGTTATGACGACAATTACGATTTTTGAGGATCAGGCAGGAAGCTATACCGGGTTCGAATTTGACGGACATGCCGGGGCTGACGAAGCAGGGGAAGACATTGTTTGTGCAGGACTTTCCACGCTGGGGATCACAACGGTAAATGCCATTGAGACCTTTGCGGCCAGGGAAGGAACCTACGAAGAGAGCGCTTCCAAGGACGGCGGTTATATGAAGCTTCTTTTAAAAGAGCCCAACCACGATACACAGCTTTTGATCGATTCCATGATCTTAGGACTGAGCTATCTGGAACAGCAGTATCCTCAATATGTACGGTTAAAACGAAAAGGAGGTGTAACCGATGATCGCATTTAACCTTCAGTATTTTGCACATAAGAAGGGAGTCGGCTCTACCAAGAACGGTAGAGATTCCGAGTCTAAAAGATTAGGAGCAAAAAGAGCAGACGGACAGTTTGTAAAAGCTGGTAATATCCTGTATCGTCAGCGTGGTACCAAGATCCATCCCGGTATCAACGTAGGACGTGGCAATGATGATACCCTGTATGCACTCGCTGACGGAGTTCTTCGTTTCGAGAGAAAGGGCAGAAGCTTAAAGCAGGCCAGTGTATATCCTGTTGAGGACTAATCTTTCATAATGAATGCAAGGCGGCTCCTGATCCCGTATCAGGGGCCGTTTTTTCAGATTTTAAAGGAGTATTATGGGATTTGCAGACAGAGCGAAAATCTATATCCGAAGCGGTAAGGGCGGAGACGGACATGTTTCCTTCAGACGGGAAAAATATGTACCCAACGGTGGTCCGGACGGAGGAGACGGTGGCGACGGCGGAAGCGTGATCTTCGAGGTTGATGAAGGTCAGAACACTTTGGCCGATTATCGTCATGTCAGAAAATACGCCGCAGGCAACGGTGAAGACGGCGGAAAGCGTAACTGCCGCGGTAAAAACGGCGAGGACATCATCTTGAAGGTACCCGAAGGAACTGTTATCAAGGAAGCCAACAGCTTAAAGGTCATTGCAGATATGTCCGGTGACCTGAGACGATTTGTGATCCTTACCGGAGGAAAGGGCGGCAACGGCAATCAGCACTATGCAACCTCTACCATGCAGGCTCCCCGCTATGCACAGCCCGGCCAGCCGGCCAAGGAGCTTGAGCTGTTTCTGGAGCTGAAGGTCATTGCGGATGTAGGACTTGTGGGATTTCCCAACGTAGGAAAATCCACCTTCCTTTCCAGAGTTACCAATGCCAGACCTAAGATCGCCAATTATCACTTTACCACCCTGCAGCCCAACCTTGGAGTTGTGGATATGGAAGGCGGTCAGGGCTTTGTAATTGCCGATATTCCGGGCCTTATTGAAGGTGCTTCCGAGGGCGTAGGACTGGGGTTTGAATTTCTGCGTCATATTGAGCGTTGCCGTGTTCTTATTCATATGGTAGATGCGGCAGGTGTGGAAGGAAGAGATCCCGTAGCAGATATCAGGGCCATTCAAAAGGAGCTGGAAACCTATAGCCCGGAGATTGCCAAAAGACCCCAGGTTATCGCAGCCAACAAGATCGACGCCATTGTGGGAGATGAGAATGAGATCATTGCCAAGCTTCGTGCGGAGTTTGAGCCTCAGATCAAAGTGATCCCCATTTCGGCAGTCAGCGGTGAGAATCTGAAAACGCTTCTCTATGAAGTATGGGAGATCCTGCAGAATATGGAGGATGAGCCTGTGGTATTTGAGCAGGAATACGATCCCGAAGAGCTGAACTTCGTTTCCACCGAACCCTTTACAGTGGAATACGATGAGAAGGAAAAGGAATATGTCATCGAAGGTCCCAGGATTGAGAAGATGCTTGGTTATACCAATATCGAGTCGGAAAAGGGCTTTATCTTCTTCCAGAAGTTCTTAAAGGACAATGGTATCCTGGATCAGCTGGAGCGGCTGGGCATCAAGGACGGCGATACCGTCAGAATGTACGGACACAGCTTCGATTACTATAAGTAGAAAGGGAATGACTATGACAAGCAAACAAAGATCCTATCTCAAGGGACTTGCCATGAATATTGATCCCATTGTCCAGATCGGCAAAGGCGGCGTAACACCCCAGCTGACGGAAGGGGTTTTGGAGTGCTTTAATACCCGGGAACTTATCAAACTGACGGTTTTAAAGAACTGTCTGGAGGATCCGGGCATGATCGCGCAGACTATCGCCGAGAGGACAAAATCCGAGGTCGTACAGGTCATCGGACGCAAAATCGTTCTTTACAAGAAGGACAAGGATCACCCGAAGATTGAACTGCCCAGATAAGGGGGTGACTTCGTGCAGGAGTATGCTAAGAAACAGAAGATCGGCATTATGGGAGGAACCTTTAATCCCATCCATAACGGACATCTTTTGATGGCGGAGTATGCCGCAAGTGAATACGGACTTTCTGAGGTTGTTTTTATTCCAACGGGAATACAGTGGATGAAACGAAACAATCCGGATCAGCTGCCTTCGGACACCCGGCTTGAAATGACAAAGTTAGCCATAGCTGACAATCCGCTGTTTTCCATTTCGGATATCGAGATCAAACGAGAAGGCAATACCTACACCTATGAGACCCTGCAGGAATTGACGGAGGCAAGAGAGGATGCACAGTGGTATTACATCATCGGTGCGGATTCCCTTATGAATATGGAAAAGTGGGTCCATCCCGAAAAGATCTTTGCCCTGGCTGTGATCCTTTGTGCCGTCAGAGGGGAGCAGGACACAAAGGCCTTGAAGGAGATTGCAGATGGCTTAAAAGAGCGTTATAATGCTGATATCAGGCTACTTACCATGCCACGGATAGATCTTTCCTCTACGGATATCAGAAAACGAGTGGCCGAGCAAAAGAGCATCCGCTATATGGTACCGAATGAGATTGACGAATATATCAACCACAGGGGGTTATATCATGTATCTGAAAAATGAAGCAAAAGTCAAGGATGATCAGCAGGTTCAAACAGATGAATCGTTTCTTCAGAATCTGACAGCCGAGATCGAGGATGCGCTCGATGAGAAACGTTTTCGTCATACCCTTTCGGTGGCACATACGGCTGCATGTCTGGCGATGCGCTATGATGAAAGTCCTTTTAGGGCCTATCTGGCTGGACTTTTGCATGACTGCGCGAAATGCCTGAAAAACAAGAAAAAACTGGAGCTTGCCAGGGAATACGGCCTTGGCATCAATGCGGCAGAGGAGGAAAACCCGGATCTTTTGCATGCCAAGCTCGGCAGCATTCTGGCCAAGGAGCGATACAACATCGATGATGAAGAGATCCTTTCCGCAATCCGGTATCATACGACCGGCAAGCCTGAAATGACAAAGCTGGAAAAGATCATTTATATCGCCGATTATATCGAGATCCACAGAAAGCCGCTGCCTCTTTTGGAAAAGGCCAGAAAGGCTGCCTTTGCC
>JAILHW010000025.1 GCA_024695605.1 Lachnospiraceae bacterium
GCCCAGGGCATCGTTTTCAAAAAAGGCGGAATCCCGGATCGTATAGCGGGTTTCATTCTCTGCCACATTCACCTTTTTGAAATTCTCAAAGCCGTAATCAAAGAGTGTCATGGTATCCAGATACTGATTCGGGGAATCCTCACGCATCACCACGCAGATCAGGCGAAGACCGCCGCGCTCCGCACAGGTGACCAGGGTCTGGTGCGCCACTGTGGTGTATCCGGTTTTTCCTCCCACATAACCGTCATAGGAATATTTCCCACGGGTCAGCTGGTTGTGGGTATACAGCTCGATATCGTCAGGCTGCTTGCGCGAGGGGGGAATGTGATAGTAGTTGGTTCCGGAGATCTTGGCAAGCGTTTCATTGGCAAAAAAGGCCCGTCCGATCTGTGCCAGATCATAAGGGGTCGTGTAGTGATTGTCGTCATGCAGACCGTTGGTTGTCACAAAATGAGAATCCTGACAGCCAAGCTCCGCCGCCCTTTGATTCATCAGCTCCACAAAGGCATCGATGCTTCCGCTGACATGCTCGCCTATGGCATTGGCCACCTCATTGGCAGAATACACCAGGATACCGTACAGACACTGCTCCACGGTCAGCTCCTGTCCGATATCGATTCCCATGTTGGAGGAGGCACGCTCTATGCTGTTGACCGCCTCCCTGGAAAACTTGACGGTTTCCGAAAGCTCGCATCGCTCCGCAGCGATGAGAGTCGTCAGGATCTTGGTAGTACTGGCGGGATACAGCCGTTTATGGATGTTCTTTCCGTACAGGACCGTTCCGGTTGATGCCTCGATCAGAATGGCACCCTCTGCAGAAACGGAAGGTCCCTGGGGCCAGCGGGGGATCTCATTGGTTTCGATGATCCCCGGCGCGGGTGCGGCGTCCTCATCAGAAGCCTCCTGCTGCGATGCTTCAGGCTGGTCCGTCTCGGTATCCTCCAAGATTTCCGACAGGGTCTTGTCTGCGACGCTGCTTTCCGGCTCTGAGGGTTCTTCTTCCGCTTCTGCCTCATTCTCTGCGCCGTCCCCTGTTTGTTTCTTTTTGGTCTCTTCCTGCTGCCCATCCTCCTGCTGACGATCTTCCTGCCGCGTTTCTTCGGTCCGGGTACCGGTTTCCGTGGTGGTCTCCGTGGAGGTTTCCGAAGTCTGCGCAGCGGACTGCTCCGTCCCGGACGGATCTGTCATCGTCGCAAGAGCCTCTGTCATAAAAAAGGGCTGCGGAAAAGCAGAAACTGTGAAAACTACGGTCAGAAGAAGCATGGAAAGAAGCCTTGCGCCTGCCTTTTTGTAATTGTGATGGTTGGTCGTATGCTTCATGAATACCTGTATTTCTTATCAATCCTTTGGTTGGTCTTTTTTGGTTTTCCTGGTTTTTCGTTTCACCGGCTGGTATTTTTTCTGTGCCTCGAGCACCTTATCCCGCTTTTCCATAATCACGGAAAGCTTCTGTTCATCGATGAGCTTCTGGGTCTTGTCCACATAGACATTATCGCTCCCGGATGAAGAGAGCGCATGGTTTCTCAGGCGTACCTTATGCTTGATATATCCGTGAACGGGACATTGGGAAACGCCGATGAAAAACCGTCCCGTGGGAGAAAACCAGCGAACCTTTTTGCGGACATTTTTATCGCAGATGTAGCAGCGCATGGAGGAAACCTCTTTGTCCGCCATGGCCGCAGCCTTATTCGGAAAGCTCCGGGAGATGTACTTGCTGTAGCCCGGAAAGATCTTGTGGATCTCCTGCTCGGGCGTTTTCGGAAGGGTAAATACATCATAGGAGCAGTACTGCTCCACATCCTTTTCCAGCTGCTCAAACACCTTTGCCGTGTAGTAGGCATCGGCCGAGGCCCGGTGAAACTCTTCCTTTTTTTCGATGCGCAGAAAATCGATGGCATATTCCAGATTTCTTCTGCTCTTTCCGTCCTCACAGTCGATGGAAAAGAGCTTTTGCACATCCAGATACGCAAAGGGTCCCATTTCCAGAGGCTCCATCCTGAAATACTGCATATTTCGCTGCAGCTCCAACAGATCCTGATTGCCCCAGGTGCAAAAGACGGCATCCTCACCGCACCAATTCAAAAAATCACCACAGACCGATACAAACGGTCTGCATTGTGAAAGCTGCTTCATATTCACATGCAGCATCCGCTCAATGATCTGCGGCATATCCCGGTAAACCTTCGGTTTGATCAGTTCCTGAAAGCGATCGATGGGGGCCTTGTTTTCGTCCAGCTTGACGGCACCGATCTCAATGATCTCAAAGGGGATCTGTTCATGATGCCGGTCCTTTTTTCCAAGCTTTCCCTGATTCCATTCCAGGTCAAATACGATGTAGTGCATAATTCTTACCCAACTTCCCGGTTAATGACGTCTTCCTTATTTTAACCGCAAAGGCTCTCTTTGTCTATTTCATTTGTTGTTTTGATCGCCGCGGCTATGGATGTCTGCCTACTCCTCCTTTTTTGCCAGGGCCATCACCCGCAGATAGCTCAGGGCGGCAAGCACAAAGGTGATCACGATGAAGATCAGCGTAAGAAGCGTATGATTCATCTTCGTGCCCAGAAATACCATAAGCACCACAAGTCCCATTACGACGAACATGTTGGGCAGCATATAGATCGCGGTGGCGGCACCCTGCTTGATCACCTCCACCTCGTTGGTCCAGTCAAGACGCATATGCCGGATGCCGCAAACACAGCCCCACGCTGTTGAAAAAGCGCAGAGCAGAAGGCCGAGGATCAGATCCAGCAAAAGCTCAAGAGCCGAAGCCTTAGCGCCGATGCAGATGCAGATCGTGGAGATGGCCATAAATGGAACCGTCAGGTACATGTTAAAGAGCATTTTTCCCTGATACAGCGTTTTTTTGCGGATGGGAAGACTTTGTACGATCCAGTAGTTTTTCCCCTCCAGAGAAGGGGAGCAGGCGCAGGATGACATCATACCGATACAAAAATACACAATAAACGGAATCGCAGGACGGAGCATTGCAGCATCCAGCGGTGCTCCGTTTGTGATGGTAGCAACGATCTTGTCAAAGCCGACGATCAGCACCACGATCCCAAGAAGAGTTGCCAGAAGCTCGCCTACGGTGATATTGGTGATATATACCGTGGATCCGGTCATCCGTTTGAATTCCTTAAAGGCAATGGCCTGCACCTGAGAATGCTTTTTTTGTCCGCTCATTTTGTAGGCCTTAGACGCTGCGTGGTTTTTCAGGGAGGAGTTGATATTTCGATAGGATCTTCCCACGATGAAGAAAACCACCACAAACAGCATCAGGCTCAGTCCGGTCAAAAGACAGATATCCGAGATCCCCGTATGGACGATGGCATTTTGAAACCACCGGATGGGGAGATAGATCCTGCCTGCTTTTTCTGTGGCTTCGGACATGCTCTGCAGCGTCTGTTCGACCTTGTCATCCCTGAAAAGCGCTTCTATGATATATCGCAGCGAAAAGCTCAGGATGATAATGACAAAGGACAGGATGACCTGTATCAGATTGGTTTTTTGAAAGCCTGTACTGATCCTTGCGATCAAAAATCCCAAAAGAGCGGCCCCGAGCATGGGTATGATGGGCAGCAGAAAGGATAACAGGATCCATAAAAGAGCGGTAAAAACAGACGGATGCACAAAGATCGCATAGCCTGCCAGCATGGAGATCGAAACACTCAGATACCAGGGCAGGTTTTTGACATACATATACATAAATTTGCAGCCGGCAACGGTCCGAACCTCGAAGGGCAGAGACATGAGCATGTCATATTCCCTGAAGTTGAACAGATAGCCATTGGTGCGAAGGAAGGTAAACAAAAAGGCAAGGAAGCTGATGACGGTTGCACACATGACCGGGATCGCATCCAAAAGACCGTAGGCACCATATCCGACACACATGGAAATACTGTATCCGATGATCATCGCATACAGACAGAACATACCAAAATACCCGAGCCGGATCCTTTTTTTGACCTTCTTATCGGTGGTATGCTTGTAGATATTTCTCGAGCTGGTTGATAAAAGAAGCGTCCGAAGAAGGAGCAGATTACTTTTCATTTTCCACCTCCAGGAAGACCTCTTCCAGAGAATGACCCTCCGTCATTTCCTCCATGGTGCCGGAGTCAATGATCCTTCCCTGCTTGATGATGGCAACCTTGTTGCAGAGCTTTTCCGCCACATCCAGTACATGGGTGGAGAAAAAGACCGCTGTTCCCCGGCTGCACATTTTGCGCATCAGCTCCTTTAAGGTAAACGTAGCCTTCGGATCCAGGCCCACGAAGGGCTCATCCAGAACCAGAAGCTTGGGGTTGTGGATCAGGGCGGAGATGATGGCTACCTTTTGCTTCATGCCGTGAGAGTAGGAGCTGATCAGATCTCCCAGCGCCTGGGTGATCTCGAACAGATCGGCATACTCCTTGATCCGCTCCTGCCTTGTTTGTTCGTCGATATCAAAGACATCCGCGATAAAATTCAGATACTGAATGCCCGTCAGATTTTCGTACAGATCCGGGTTGTCCGGAATGTAAGCGGTGACCCTTTTGCAAGCCATGGGTTCCGTTTTTACAGAATGCCCGTCGATGAAAATGTCCCCTTCCGTAAAGTCTAAAACGCCGACCACGGCACGGATCGTGGTGGATTTGCCGGCACCATTATGTCCGATGAAGCCGTAGATATCTCCGCTCATGACTGTGAGGGAAACATCGTCAGCGGCTTTTTTTCCTTCTCCGTAGGTTTTCGAATAGTGGCTGATCTTCAGCATTTCGGTTTCGTTCATGATAAGGCCTTCCTTTTTCGTGATAGTTTGCAATGCACTTCTGACCGTATTATACAAAATACGGAAGGAATCGTAAACAGATACGCCGTTTCCGTGTTATACTACTTTGGAATGAACCGTTTTCGGGAGGGAAGAAAATGTCAGATTGGAGAAAAGAGAGTGATAGAGGGATGGAAAAGGATATCATCACATTGGCGGTGGAAAAGGACAGAGAAGAGCTGCTGGCACTTTACCGGGCGCAGCTTGGAAGAGAGTTTTGTCCATGGGATGAAGATTATCCCGGAAATGAAACCATCGACTTTGATCTGTCCAGGGATGCGCTGTTTGTGATGAAGCGAGCAGGCAGGATCATCGGTGCCATCTCGCTGGAAGAGGATGCGGATGTGGATGCGCTTTCCTGCTGGAATCCCGCGCTTGCTCCCGGCGGGGAGATGGCCAGACTCTGCGTGCTTCCTAAGCTGCAGAATGAAGGCCTGGCCAGAAAGCTGATGCAGCACGGCATCGAGGAGCTGAAAAAGAGGGGCTATCGCAGCATCCACTTTCTGGTCAACAAACACAATGTCAAAGCCATCCGTTCCTATGCGGTTTTCGGCTACGAGGTGGTAGGCGAGTG
>JAILHW010000026.1 GCA_024695605.1 Lachnospiraceae bacterium
GAAGTCGGACTTCGTACCGGCAAGCCGCTTTCCCACGTTGCCGTATTCGAGCTCAAGGGGATCGATCATCTTCTGTTCTTAACAGACGTTGCTTTCATTCCCTATCCCACGCTTGAGGATAAAGTGAACATCATCAACAACACCGTTGAGGTTTGCCATGCCTGCGGACTTCCCAATCCCAAGGTAGCTCCTCTTGCCGCTGTTGAGGTTGTCAATCCCAAGATGGAATGTACCGTTGAAGCCGAGACCCTGACCAGGATGAATGAAGAAGGCCAGATCACAGGCTGTATCGTAGACGGTCCTCTTTCCCTGGACATTGCCATCGATCCCGAGGCTGCCGCACACAAGGGTGCTTCCGGCCGCAAGATCGCCGGAGATGCAGATGTACTGCTGTTTCCGGATATCCACGCCGGCAATCTGGTTTACAAATGTCTGGTTCATACCACCGAGTTTAAGAACGGCTGCATCCTGACCGGTACCAGCGCTCCGGCCATTTTGACCTCCCGTTCCGATTCCACCGAGACCAAGGTGAACTCCATCGCCCTTGCCGCTATCGTTGCAGAGGCGCTGAACAAATAAGCAACCTGTCAAAACAAAGTTACTCTTACGAGCGTAAAGGAGACTCATTATGGCAAAGAAAAGTTTGATCATCAATCCGGGTTCCACCTCCACCAAGATCGGTGTGTTCGAGGATGAAACCCTGTTATTCGAAGAAACCCTGCGTCACTCCACCGAGGAGATCTCGCAGTATGCTACCATTGTAGATCAGAAGGATTTCAGAAAGAATATCATCCTGAATCTTCTTGCATCCAAGGATTTCGATATCAAGAGCCTGGACTTCATCGTAGGCCGCGGCGGTATGCTCAAGCCCATCCCCGGCGGTACGTATGCAGTCAGCGACGATCTTTTGGAGGATCTGAAGATCGGCAAGCAGGGACAGCACGCCAGCAATCTGGGCGGTATCCTGGCCCGCGAGATCGGCGATGAGATCGGCAAGCCTTCCTTTATTGTGGATCCGGTGGTTGTCGATGAGCTCGAGCCCATCTCCCGTTATTCCGGAATCCCCGAGCTTCCCCGTACCTCTGTCTTCCATGCACTGAATCAGAAGGCAGTTGCAAAGCGCTATGCAAAGGAGAAGGGTGTTTCCTACGATTCCCTGAACCTGGTAGTGGTACATATGGGCGGCGGCGTTTCCGTAGGTGCGCACAAGAACGGACGTGTCATCGATGTATTCAACGCCCTTGACGGCGACGGTGCTTTCTCTCCCGAAAGAGCAGGCGCAGTTCCCACCGGTGCCCTGATCAAAATGTGCTTCTCCGGAAAATATTCCGAGAAGGAGGTTTATAAGAAGGCTGTCGGAAACGGCGGTTTCAACGCTTATCTGAATACCAATGACATGCGTGATGTGGATAAGCTGGCTGACGAAGGCGATGCCAAGGCAGCTGAGATCAGAGATGCCTTCATCCGTCAGGTGGCAAAGGATATCGGCTCCATGTGCTGCGTACTTTGCGGCAAGGTTGACCAGATCCTGGTGACCGGCGGTATCGCTTATGACACCTATGTGGTAGATGGTCTGAAGAAGGCCTGTGAATGGATGGCACCCTTTACCGTATATCCCGGCGAGGATGAGCTGCTGGCTCTGGCCCAGGGCGGACTTCGCGTGGTAAACGGAGAGGAGAAGGCGTTGGAGTACTAAAGACATATAGAATAGGAAAAACAAAAGCGCCGGGAGATGCAAGCATCTCCCGGCGTTTCGTTTTTCCTATTCTACATGTCTTATGCAATTTGCTTAGTGGTGGAACAGTCTGATCCCCGTAAAGCACATTGCAATGCCGTACTTGTTACAGGTTTCGATCACGTTATCATCTCTTACGGAGCCGCCGGGCTGGGCGATATATTTCACGCCGCTTCTGTGGGCTCTTTCGATATTGTCTCCGAAGGGGAAGAAGGCATCGGATCCGAGGGAAACATCGGTCATCTGATCCAGCCAAGCTCTCTTTTCTTCTCTGGTAAACACCTCCGGCTTCTCAGTAAAGAGCTTCTCCCATGCGCCGTCAGCGAGTACATCCATATAGTCCTCACCGATATACAGATCGATGGTATTGTCTCTGTCAGCTCTTCTGATATCCTCACGGAAGGGAAGGTTTAATACCTTCGGTGACTGACGGAGGAACCAGTTATCTGCTTTGGAGCCTGCCAGACGGGTACAATGGATCCTGGACTGCTGTCCGGCACCGATACCGATGGCCTGTCCGCCCTTGACATAGCAAACGGAGTTGGACTGGGTATATTTCAATGTGATAAGGGCAATGGCAAGGTCGATCTTTGCGCTCTCGGGAATGTCCTTTGCGTCGGTCACAACGTTGCTCATCAGCTCGTCATTGATCACCAGTTCGTTTCTGCCCTGCTCGAAGGTAATGCCGTAAACCTGCTTTCTCTCGATCTCGGCAGGCACATAAGCTTCATCGATCTGGATCACGTTGTAATTGCCGTTTTTCTTTCCCTTTAAGATCTCCAGTGCTTCCTCGCTGTAGCCGGGAGCGATCACGCCGTCGGATACCTCTCTTTTGATGATGCGTGCCGTGCAGGCATCACAGGGATCGGACAGGGAGATAAAATCGCCGAAGGAGGACATTCTGTCCGCACCTCTGGCTCTTGCATAAGCGCTTGCCAGCGGGGTCAGCTCTCCGAGATCCTCCACCCAGTAGATCTTAGCCTCAATGTCGCTTAAGGGAAGTCCTACTGCTGCTCCTGCGGGAGATACATGCTTAAAGGAGGTTGCTGCCGGAAGTCCGGTGGCTTTTTTCAGCTCCTTTACCAGCTGCCAGCCGTTAAATGCATCCAGGAAATTGATGTAGCCCGGCTTGCCGTTTAACACCTTGATGGGCAGCTCACTTCCGTCCTCCATGAAAATACGGGAGGGTTTCTGGTTGGGATTGCACCCGTATTTTAATTCCAGTTCATTCATTTCAGGTTCTCCTTTCACCTTACTGATGTTTATTGACGATGCGGGTTTCATACTTGCCCGTCTCGATCTCAATGTATCTGACAAAGAGGGAAACCTTGTTTTCCTCATTCAGGCTGCTCCACAGCTTGTTTGTGAAGGCATCGATATTGCCTTCGATCCCGATCCATTCGGGCTCTCCTTCAAAGCTGGGCAGGGGATTTCCGTCTCCCATGTAGGTGTGGATAAATCTGCCCTCGCCTGCCTTGGGCTTTTCATAGGCAAAGGTGAAGCGGTTGCAAACGCTGTGGTCTGCGATATCGCTTTTCAGAATAGACATCGCATAGTTAAAGCTGCCGTTCTCCACGTGCATGATCCCCGAAATACGAGGGGTGTAGTTGGGCGCATCCGGCTCAAATTCTCTGGTGCGCAGTGCCTGCTCAAAGGTCTGCTGATGATCCATCAGTTCATAGATGGTGTCTGTCTGATCGCCGTTTGTCACGATGGTCTTATTGCCAAGTACCCGTACCGGCGCATAAATGATCAGGCTGGGGTCTGTCAGCTTGGACGGATCAAAGGCCTGGGTCCTGATACCCTCTCCATCCTCCACGAATACGCGGTTCCGGCTGTTTTCGCTTCTGCCCATGATGAAATAGGCGGATACGGCATATTTGCCGTCTGCACTTTTTCCGATCACGATACCGCGGCCGGGATAACTGTTTTCCTGAAGCAGCGTAGCAATGTCATTTTTCTGCATTTGTCTTCCTCCGTTCTTTATACAACTGTTCCTGCACTATCATCTCACAAACAGGCTGTGATTTCAAATGGTTTTTGAAAGGATCAGCCCGGATGTCTCAAGATCTCGATGGCGCCCTCGTAATCCGAAAGGTACTGGCTTTTTTTAATGGCCTTCATGGCCTTTTTGTTCTCTCTGCCGCGATCCTCGGATGCGGTATCAAAGCTTTGCGCCATATAAAACCAAAGCTCCTTGCATTTAAACAATACGGCCCTTTCGCCCGGCATCTCCTCTTTGTAGCGCTGATACAAACGATCATGAAACTGCCAGAATTTCCGAAAGGCCCCGGGATTCTCCCTTCCAAGGATCTCCCCCGGCTCTCCGGATGCCGACTCCTCCAGCATCCAGGGCCGCATCAAAAAGCCACGGCCGATCATCACATCCGCAGCGGGATACGTCTTTTGGATCTGCTCCATTTCCCGGCGGCTTTGGATATCTCCGTTATAGACCAGCTTCAGCTTGCTGTTCTTTGCGGCGAAGTCAAACCACCCCGGACGCAGCGGCAGCTTGTAGTAGTCCGTCCGCACCCGCAGATGGATGATCAGCTCATGCACCGGATAGCAGTCATAAATGGACAAAAGTCGGACAAACTCCTCATCGCTTGCAGATCCGAGTCTGGTCTTTAGCGACAACCGGATCCCGTTTTGATCGGAAAAGGAGAAGGCCTCTTCCAAAAACGCCTCCAGCCTTTCCGGATCCTCCAGCATCCCGGAACCGCGCTTTTTGGAGACCACGGTTTTGGAGGGACACCCCAGGTTCAGATTGATCTCATCATAGCCCATTCCCTGCAGGGTTTTGGCAGTATTGGCAAAATCCCTGCTGTCATTGGTCAAAAGCTGCGGCACAAGCACAAACCCCTTGTTTTGATCCGGGGAAAGCTCCTTTAGATCCTTTCCGGCTACCCCCTTTGTGACGCCGCTGGCAATAAAGGGGGAGAAATATTTATCTATGGTATGCGGGAACACCTCTTCAAACGAACTGCGAAAGAGCCGTCCCGTGATCCCCTCCATGGGGGCAAAATAAACAGACATACAGTTGCTCCGATCCGATCCCGTGCTTGCAGGATCGCTTCGCATTATACCATCTTTGACCCTGCTGTGCCATAGAAAATCCCGTCATACCGATCCGGTATGCCGGGATTTTTTGTCGTTATAAAAGGCGGCGTGTTTTTACAGCTCGGGCAGCGCCGCAAGCAGGGCATCGGTCAGCTTAGAAAGCTTCTGTTCGGAATCCGCAAGGCTTTCGCCCTTGACACCCATATAGAACTTGATCTTGGGCTCCGTACCCGAGGGACGGGCGCAGCACCAGGAATCATTTTCCAGATCGAAATACAACACGTTGGATTTTGGAAGTCCTGTGGGAAGCTCCCGGCCGCTTTCCGTTACAAGGATCTTTCCCGTCTGGTAGTCGCGGACCTGCAGTACCTTCAATCCGGACAACTCCTTAGGCGGATTCTCTCTTAATTGGGTCATAATCGCACCGATCTTCTCTGCTCCGGTCACACCCTTCATGGTCACGGTATGCAGCCCTTCCTTGAAGAAGCCGTAGGTTTCATACAGTTTTACCATCTGATCCCAGAGCGTGATCCCATTCACCTTACAGTAGGCTGCCACCTCGCAAAGGCACATCACGGCCACGATGGCATCCTTATCTCTTGCATGGGTTCCCGCAAGGCAGCCGTAGCTTTCCTCCAGGCCAAACACATAGTTATAGGAATGATCCTGCTCAAAGCGATGGATCTGCTCTCCGATGAACTTAAAGCCCGTCAGCACCTCGATCTGGTGAACCTGATAATCCGCGCAGAGCACATCGGACATATTGGTGGTAACGATGGTTTTTACCAGTGCCGGATTCTCCGGCATCGTTCCTGTCTTCGTTTTTTCTCTGAGCAGATATTCAGCGATCAGCATACCGGACATATTTCCGGTAAAGGGTACGTACTCGCCGCTCTTTTGATCCAATGCATAGATCCCCAGTCTGTCCGCATCCGGGTCGGTGGCCAGGATCACATCCGCCCCCACCTGCTTTGCCAGCTTTAGGGCCAGGGTAAAGGCCTTGGGATCCTCCGGATTCGGATACTCCAGTGTGGTAAAATCAGGATCGGGATCCGCCTGCTCCTTCACTTCATATACATTGGTAAAGCCAAGCTCCTTTAAGATCCGTCTCACCGGCATATGACCGGTTCCGTGCAGCGGTGTATAGACGATCTTCAGATCAGGAGCGGCCTGTTTGATGACCTCGGGATGTACGATCTGCTCCTTCAGCTTTGTCATATACAGATCATCAATCTCTTTCCCTATGGTAAACAACAGTCCGGCTGCTCTTGCATCGGCCTCGGGCATGGTCTTTACATCGGAGAAGCTTTGCACCGACCGCACGCAGCTGATGATATCGGCATCTCTGGGAGCCGTGATCTGTGCGCCGTCTGCCCAGTAAACCTTATAACCATTGTACTCCGGCGGGTTGTGGGAGGCTGTCACCATGATGCCGGCAGTAGCACCCAAATATCTAACCGCGTAGGAGAGTTCCGGTGTAGGCCGAAGGGCATCAAACAGGTATGCCTTGATCCCGTTGGCTGCCAGGCAAAGGGCCGCCTCCAAAGAAAACTCGGGAGAGAAGCGTCTGGAATCATAGGAGATCACAACGCCCTTTTCCTGTGTGTTGTTTTGCAGAATATAGTTGGCCAGTCCCTGGGTGGCCTTTCTGACGGTATAGACGTTCATACGGTTGGTTCCGGCTCCGATCACACCGCGAAGGCCGCCGGTACCGAATTCCAGATCCCGCCAGAAACGATCCTCTATCTCTTTTTCATCATTGCGGATCGCCAAAAGCTCCTGCTTGGTGGCATCATCGAAATATCCATCCTCCAGCCAGAATTCAAATGCAGCCTTTGCCGTTGCCATAACATCCTGTGACATCGTATCCCTCCTTTTTTTCATGATCAGAACACGATCTGATCCCTGCCGTGATTTTTTCCGTAATACAGCTTTTCATCCGCTTCCTGTATGGTCGCCTCGATATCCGATTGGAAGCTGTGTTCCGTCAGTCCGAAGGTCATGGTGATCCTGATCTCGTTTCCTTCATACTCAACGACCATGGACTTGATCTCATCCCGGATCCTCACCAGCTGCTCATAGGCTTCATCTCCGTTGGATCCCGGAAAGAGCAAAAGGAACTCCTCCCCGCCCCAGCGGCAGGGTAGATTCGGCGACTTCATTTCCTGCTTAAAGATCTCAGCGATCTTCTTTAACACCAGATCACCGCACTCATGTCCCCAGGTATCGTTCACACGCTTAAAGAAATCAATATCGCACATGCAGCAGCTGAAATTGTTATACGCACCATCCGATAAAACCTGAGCGGAGTACAGCTTTGCCTTGCGGCGATTCGCCAGCATCGTCAGATTATCGGTCAGAGCCTCTTTTTCCAGCTGCTCATTGTACTTTACAAGCTTGCTCTCGATCTCACGGGAGCCCTTGCTGAAAACATAAGCAATCACCGAAAGACACCAGAAGATGGCGATGGTATTCAGGATCTGCAAAAGATCCTTCATATGACTCGGAATCTCGTAGATGGGCGTCGCTTCGTGAAACAGATAATACAGACCGATCCGCAGATAGGTGATGCCCGCAGCCAGTATCATTTTGATGTGGTATCTGTCATACCCCACAAAGAAGGTCAGGATCAAAATCACAATGAGGTAATGCTGTACGCCGATCCACCAGCCGAACCATTTCAGGTTATACCAGATAAAAAACAGCATACCTATGGCAAATACCCAGGCCTGCGTCCTGGCCCTTAGGCTGTAGGACATCCGAAACAAAACCGCGATCCCGCACACAAACACCACGCACAGCCCCCTGCCGTAGGTATCCAGCACATTCCAGCATAGTGCCAGGTTCAGAATAAAGTACAAAAATACGGACAACAAAAGGATCCGGATCACGATAATGACCTTGATCGATTCGTTGGATACAGTGGTGTCTTTTGTGATAAATGATTTGATTTTGTTAGAGAATTCGGAAGGCTCTTGCATCTTTTTCCCTTTTTCCCATTCCCCTCAACTTGCCTGTAAGAAAAGCATCTTTTTTAGTCAATGGATACCGTCAGGTTCGGATTCTCCCTGCCGGCACGCTCTAACAGTTTTCTAACATTGCCGCGAAAGCTCTCCGGTGCTGCTTCCCAGGAAGACAGGTTCTTAACCGTGATCGTCAGAGGCTCTGCGATCTCCGTGAGCATATCAAACATGGCGTCCAGGTTGTTTCCGGTATAATTCGGAAAGCTTGGCTCGTTGTGAAATGCCTCATGGATCTGGGCCTTGGTGGCAAAGGCTGCACAGTCAATGACAACGCCGCCTGCTTTTGCCGCCTTCTTGGGCTTTTCATCCGCCTTTTTTTCGACCTTCTTTTCGCCCTTTTCCATGACGATCAGGTCGATGGCTTTCTTGATCTCGTTCTGCTTTGCTCTTTTCTTTTTTTGTCTCTTGTTCATAATTCCTCTTTTCCCTCATAGTAATCCAAGACATCAGTACAGTTTATTATAACATATTTCTCGTATATGTAACAGGTTTTTATAGCAAAATGGACCCCAGGGACGGAGTCATAGGTCCATTTTTCAACTCCAGGCCCGAATCTATCGTTCCGCTACCTCCCCTTTATTCAGCCTGTGAAGAAGCCCAGCCTTCATAGATCAGGGTAAAGGAATCGTAATGATCGTCTGTGTAGTAGATCAGGCCGTCGTCGGAGTAAACGATGCGCTTGGCGCCGCGGCTTTTCTGGTGCAGGGTATCGATGTCGCATTCATGATACACTCTGCCCTTTTTCTGCGGCAAAAGTCCTTCGTAGTTGCCGAACACGTCCCCGCCGATGCAAAGGCCGTTGGCATACGGATCCAGCCCCCCGCCGGACCAGCCAAGAGATCTGGCCTGCTTTTTGGTGATGAAGTTAACCGGAAGCTTTTCGTAGGTATACAGATACAGACTGACATCTGCCAGAGTCGTATAAACGCCGTTCTCATCCAGCGCTTCCTCATTGGCAGCGCCGCCTTCCGAGCCGGCTTCCGATCCTGCTTCGCCGCCTGTAGCAAGGCCGCCTGTTATGGCGCCTGCACCACTGCCGTCAGATGCGTCTGAGCCGGATCCGCCCTCGTTTCCGCCCGCAGCATCCACTGCATCACTTGCATCTGCCCCGGCCAAATCCCCACTTCCGGCGCTTTGCTCCAAGGATCCTCCTTCGGAGCGTCCCGCATCCGCAAGATCGCCGCTGCTGCCGTCCTCTTTCTCATCGCTGCCATCCTCGCTGCCAGAATCATCTTCTCCGGCTGCATCATCGGAAAGATCTCCGCCTCCAAAGGTATCATACGAAGCATCAGAGCTGCCACCCGAAGGTCTGATACTGGAAGATCCCCCGTCAAAGGAAGCATCACCCGCTCCTGCGGCGTCTGCCTTGCTGCCCCCACCAAGCTGCTGCTCGGGCGCATAAACGATGCCTGCTCCGTCATCCTTGCTTTTCCCGCAGGCCGCCAGCAGCATAACTGTCAGCGCCATCAGGATACTGATCTTTACAATCCGTTTCATCTTTCTCATCCTCCGCGATCTCTCTTCTTTTTCAGCAAAAGGCCGGTATTCAGCCCGCTGCCTGCCTGCTCAGCACCTTGCTTTCCGGCTCCGGCCTTCTCATTTCCAGGTCGCTCAGCGCCTTGTGCCAATGCAGCAAAGGTTCCCTTCTGCTTTGCCTGCTCCCCGGATGCCTCCTGCCGGAGTGCTTCCGCTTTTTTCCTTCTTTGCTCTGCCCAAAGCGCTCCCAGCTCCAGCCTCCTTTGCGCAATGGAGAACAAAAATACCATAAGGGCTGCGATCAGAAGCGGAATGGTCAGGCTCCTTGCGCTGCTCCTAAGTCTCCCATCGCCCTTCCAAACAGACTCATCACTCTGCAGGATCCGGCCGATCCTTTCCACAAATTCCTTCGCCTGCTGATCGGAGATCTCAAACCGGTATTCATCCGAGAACTGCCTGATGGCGGCACTTTGCACAGAAGAAACCACCTGGCCGTCCTTCTTTTTTACCACACTCAGATAGTATATCCCCTCTTCACCCTCCGGCAGCACAGCCTCATAAACGCCGGGCCGCTTTGCCGAAAGCTTCAGTTCTTTTCTCTCTTTGTCGGGCCCTGTGGCAACTGCTTCGATCTCACATCCGGTCTCGTTTTTCTCCGTGGTGTAGCGGACGCGCTTTTCGCCGCCTTCCTCATCCGCTTCCACATACTCTACGCGGTCCCCCGCCTGCGTCCGGTATCCGTAGGAATACTCACAGATCCGTTTCCACATCCGGGCGGCATCCTCCTGGGAAAGGAACGCTCCGCTCCAGACGCCCGACACATCACTGGTCCACGCCACACTCCGTCCCATGCCATATTGCCAGGCGCTCAGGATGGGATCATCCTTATCACTCTTGATCAGTTCCATAGTGCCGGGCTTCGGGGACGTTGCCACATACCCCGTGATCTGCTCCGTGCCCTCGGAAAACAGCCCTTCGAGGATCTGATTCGACCGGTTCAGGCTCAGGGAAAAATTGCCGTTTTGCAGATAGGAATCTCCGCTCATCAGCACCTCCTTGGCAAAGATCCGCGGGATATCCGATTTTTCATCCGCCTGATAAAAACGGCCGTCGCACTGCTTTGCCATCCTCTCAAGCAGCTTTCCATCCGCATCATCCCCCACCGCAACAGTGGAAAGCGTGATCCCGGCCTTTGCGATCGCCGCTGTCAGGGAGGAAAAATCATTGCTTTCTCCCTGTCCGTCGGTCAGCAGCAAAATATGCTTGATCGGCACATCCTGTTTGCTGATCTCATCATAGGCCTCCTTTACCGCAGGGCCGATCATGGTACCGCCGCCTTCTTTGGTCTTCTGAATGCCCTCCTTGATGGCCTGCTTATCCTTGACCTGCACGTAAGGCACCTGCCAGGTGGGCGAATCGTCAAAGGTGATCACGCCCACATAATCCTTGCTGCTCAGATTGTCCACCGCCCTGCAGGCGGCTTCAATGGCCAGATCCAGTCTGGTCCGGCCCCCTCCTTCGGTATCCGACATACTTCCGGAATGATCGATCACCATCAGCATGCCGATGGCCGGGGTTTCATTGAGCCCCCGCGGCTCCATATCCACCGGCAAAATCTCCTCCAGCACGCTTTCCCGGTATCCGCCCAGCGCATAGCTGTTTTCGCCGCCGCAGGCAATGAGCCCTCCGCCAAAGTCCCGGACATAAGCCTGCAGGTCCGCCAAAAGCCCCGTCGGAAGGTCTCCGATATAGACATCATCCAGCAAAATGCTTCGATACAGCGACAGCTTTTCCAGGCTTTCGGGTGCATTTTTGACGGAAACGATGTCATACTCCACATTGGCCGCATCCAAAATACGGACCAGCTGATCATACTCGGTCCCTTTTCCCACGATCACAAGCAGTCTTTGCTGATCCTCCACCTTGGCATAGACGTGGTATCTGTCATTTTCCGGGCAGGCATCCTCCGGTGCACTGACAGATACGCTGAAGCTCTCGCTTTCCCGGCCGCCCACCTCCATTCCGAAGACAAAATTGTTCTCTCCGGGCAGAAGATGCACCTTTTGCTGCTGGATCCTGCGGGTCGCCGACATCAGATCGATGGTGGCATCCGTCTCAAAATTGCTTTCCACCTTCACCTGCATCCGGTAGGCATCCCCGGCATGGAGCACGGAAGGGATCTGCACCTCGGAAGGATAGACGTCCTTTTTGGGCTTTGTGTCAAAAAAGAGGGCGCAAAGCTCTATCTCGGATTTTGACAGCGCCGTTTCCATACGAGACAGGCGCCCCTTGGTCTCTCGTCCGTCAGACAAAAGCACGATCCGCCCCGTCGTTTTTTCATCAAACATGGTAACCGCCTTGGCTACAGCTCCCTCCAGATCAGTCGCCGTGGTGGACGGAAGCGACTGCACCGGCGTGTAGTGATCGCTTCTTGTCAAAAACTGATCGATCTGGGCATCCCCGCCAAAGGCAATGACCCCGTAATAATCCTTTGCGGGCTTTTGGGCCATCTGGTCCGACAGATACTGTTCCATCCGCTCCCTGTTCTCGGCGTTGGAATCGGAAAGATCCACCAAAAACACAGTCGCCCTGCTGCTTCCCAGAACCGGGAGCCGAAGATCAAGCAAAGCAGCAAGCAAAAGGCATGCCGCAAGCGCCGTACAAAGATAAACGGACAAACGGCGCATCCGCTTTTTCTTGACATACAGGTAAAGATCCAGCCCCAGCAAAGCCAAAGCGATCAAAAGCAAAAGATTTCGGATGCTCCTGCCGGAGGCCACCCGCTTCACCGTCTGGGTGTTTTTCGTTTCCACAGCCTCCGCTCTGCCGTCAGATTCCGCTTCCATGGGAAAGAGCACCGCATAGTACTCCCGCCCTGCTTCCGTCAAAGCCGAAAAGATCCCCGTATGGGTGGTGTCGGTTGTTTTCGGATCCGGCGCCTTTCCGGTGGTCGGCCGCAGGGACAAACTCTCCCCTGCGGTGTAGACTTGCTTCTTTAATACGGACTGATCTGCCAAATACCTTACGGATCCGGCAACCAGCACCGGGAACTCCGCCAGAAGCGGCAGGTTGCTTTCCCGGATATCAAATCCCACAACCACTCTCCGGTTTCCGTAAGGGTCGGTCCCATAGTAGCCCACGCAGTCCTCACCGGACATCAAAAAGGGCTCTGCCCAGGAGGGCACGTCATAGGAAAAAGTCTTATTCACGCCAAAGGCGGCTCCCTCAATCCCCTTGGTGATCTCGCTCTTTTTGCAGGTCACCTCTACGTGTTCAAGCTCACCTCGCATTTCTTCGCGGCCGCCAAACCGAAGGATCCCTCTGGCCTTCCTGTTCTGATCCGCCCCTGCTGCCTTAAGACCGCCGGCAAAGGGATCCTGTACCTCCCCCTCTTTCTCTGCCTCACTGTCCCGGCTGTAGGTATCAAAGTCATAAATGATCAGTTCTTCCTCACCGATCAGACTCTCCGTGGCCACCCTGGAAAGCGTCTTTCCCGTGGCCGCCCGATAGGCTTTTTCCAGATACCGGTTACCGCCCCCGGAGATCAGGGCCGCACTCGCTTCGCTGCCGCCCCGTGTAAAGGCATAATTCACATTGTCCTTTTCCAAAGAATCCGCTGCCAATTCCTTGCCCGCTGCATCCTCTCCTGCAAAGGTGATCCCTGACAGCTCCGCCTTTATGTAGGGGCCAGCCTGAGGGTCCAGTCCGGAAAACAGCACGTTTTTCTGCTCCCCCGCCTTAAGCCGGATCCTCTGGTTTTGCAAAAGCTTTCCATCCGGATCCAAAAGGCTGATATCACAGGCAGCATCCCGGTTGCTGTAATCGGATACCATCGCAACCGCATTTTCCCCTTCCACTGCAAGATAGGAAAGAGCCAGATTGTCCGCCTCTTCCCCAAACGCTACAATGGTAAAGTCATCATCAGCCTGCTCGAGCTGCCGTTGGCCGCTTCCGTCCGTCAAAACCAGCGTGGTGTCAGCCGAAAGGGATTTTACCAGATCCGTCGCAGCATTCAGATCTCCGGCAAGATCGGAAGGCTCCAGATCTTTGATGATCTGTTTGAGCCTCTTATCCGAAGCCTGTCCGGAATACAAAAGTCCTGCCCGCTCATCACAGCCGATCAGCGTCACCTTTCCGTTTCCCGTCAGTGCCTGGCTTAGGGCATACTCCTTTGCCAGCTCAAACCGGCTTTTCCCGCTTTTGGTCAGATGCTGCATGCCGGCGGATGTATCAATCACAAGGATCGTATCTCCCCTTCCGAGTGCCAGACTGTTTTTGATCGGCCCCATCAGCGCTGCCACCAAAAGCAGTGCGATGAGCATCTCCAGATACATCAGGGGATCCGATAAAAACTTCTGCCGGAAAGAAGACATGGAATTAGATCCCTGAAGCCGTCTCCAGATCAAATTGGAGGAGACCGTCTTGGGGACACCCTTGGGTCTTAGCAGATATAGAATTAGAATGACGGGAACGCTGATCACAAAGACCAGTGGCCACAAAAATTCAAATGCCATGTGTTATCCTTGTAAATATATTTATTAAATCTATATTATATTATCGCTCACGCCCACAGCATCCGGAGCGTCTGTGTCAATATCCGTTCAAATCCATCCTTCGTGCTGCACAGATAATGATCGGCGCCGCTGTTCTCCGCGATCCGCTGCACCTGTTTCAAAAAGGCCGCCAGTTCCTTTTCATAGCCGCTTACTGTCTTTTCATCCAGACTGATCCGCACGCTCTCGTACGCACCTTCCGCATCCAAAAGCTCATAGGTTCCAAATTCCTCGATAACCTGTTCCTCTTTGGCCAGGATCTGCATCAGAATCACCTTCTGCCCTCTGTACTTTAAATACCTGCAAAGCTCCTCGCCCTTTTCCAGGAAGGATTCCTGCATAAAATCCGAGACCAGAATGCTGATCCCCGCAGGCAGATAGGGTACATGGCGGATTGCCTGTGCCAGATCACCGTTTCCGCTCATCTTTGCATCCTCGAGGATCTTCAGCGCCCGCTTGCAATTGTTCTTTCCGCCGGAAAGACGAAGCTGGGAGAGACGATCCTCCTCGATGAGACTCAGACTGATCCGGTCCAGATTGGAAAGAGCCGCTACCGCCACTGCTCCCGCCAGTTGCTTCGAAAGCACGTCCTTACCCCAAAAGCCCATGGAAGCACTCAGATCCAGAAACAGATTCACGGCGCCTTCCCGCTCCTCCATATATTCCCGGATATAGGGCTTATCCAGTCTGGCATAGACATTCCAGTCGATACGCCGCAGATCATCCCCCGGAAGGTATTCCCTGAAATCCGAAAACTCGGCGGAGTTTCCTTTATAAGAAGTTTTCCGTCTGCCCTGATAGCTCAGGGTACTTTTTCTGGCGATGGCCACCCGGAGCCTTGAGACCTTTTGGAAAAACAGAGAGTCAAAAATCTGTGCGTCCGGCTTCGCATTCCGTTCGTCATTTCCCAAGCTCTCAGATCCGTCTTCCTTCTTCACACTATGCAGTTGGTTATTCTTATCCTCTGCCATATCGTTACATTCCGGTAATCAATTATTTTGATCGGTTTATCTTGTTTTATATCTTGTATTATATCTTGTTTCTTTATCTTGTTATTTGTTTATGTTGATTTTTACCAGCTTCACACGGTTTACATAACGTTCAAAGTAAAGCACTCCGTTCCGAAATCACCCGCCTGCTTATGATCCGATCACGTTCCTAAGATCCTATCACATCTGCTCTGATCGACCTGTTTCAAACAATCTGCCCATATCAGGGTGTCACGTTTTTCAGGATCTCCTCCAGCACCTGATCGGCGGATACGCCATCCGATACCGCATCAAAGCTGAGCACGATCCTGTGCCTTAGCGATGGCAAAAATGCCCATCTGATATCTTCAAACGAAATATTAAATCTGCCTTCAATAAACGCTCTAGCCTTTGCCATGCGGAGCATTGCCTGTGCTCCTCTGGGAGAAGCACCTTCCCGGATATAGCGATTCTTCTGATGCGTTGCTTCGATCAGCGCGATCAGATGATCCATTACCGGCTCGGCAACCGGTACCCGGCTGACCAGCTGCAGCATCCGTAGCAGCTCCTCACGGCCGCAGACTCTTTGCGCCTCTGTGCCCTCTTCCTTTCCCTGTCCGTACTCTGTCAGATACACGATCTTCTTCAGATCCGAGGCAGAGGGAAAGTCCAAATTTAGTTTACATAAAAATCTATCCAGCTGTGCCTCCGGAAGCGGATAGGTTCCCTCCGTCTCGATCGGATTCTGCGTCGCCAGTACAAAGAAGGGCTCGGGAAGCGGGTAGGTGGTTCCGGATTCCGTTACCGTTTTTTCCTGCATGGCCTCCAGCATTGCTGCCTGGGTTTTCGGCGTCGCGCGGTTGATCTCATCCGCCAATACCAGATTCGCAAAAATCGGACCGTGACGGAATTGAAACTCCGTCCCCTGGTCGGACCGCATCAGGATGCTGGTTCCCGTGATGTCCTGCGGCATCAGATCCGGTGTGAACTGAATCCGCTTAAAGGACAGATCAAACACCTTGCTGATGGTATGCACCAGTCTCGTCTTACCAAGGCCCGGCATACCCTCGAGCAGCGCGTTTCCATTTGAAAGGATCACACATAACAGCTGTGTGATAATTTCCTGCTCTCCTACGATCTCTTTTTCAATCTGGTTTCTGCACTCCTTCAGTAGTGCAAGACTTTCCTCCCATTCACGGTCCATCTCTTACCCTCCGTTCTGTTTATTTCTGTTTGTTTCCTTTTATTACTTTTATTAGCGTTTATTTCTTTTGATCTCGATCCGTCTATATCATAACGCGCGTTTCAAAATCCGTTGAAATACTGCTTGATCACATCCTCCATTCCCTCGGGATATTCTCCTCTGGAAATGCCGTCATACGCTTTCCTCGCGTATTCCCCGATGACTGCCTGGCCATCTACATGCTCGCCTTCCCAGGACAGTCCGTTCTGCTGCCGGTAGATATCCACATCTCCACTTCCCCGGTTCTTTCCCGTCAGATTTTCATCATCTCCGGTTTTTTTCGGGATGCTGACATAATCATGCTGTTCGGTAGCGGACCCAAAATCCGACTGGCCGGATCCTCCCTGTCCGTCACCGCCGCCGTTATGATCGCCGCCTTCCGATCCGCCTTCGTCACTTCCGTTGCCTCCGCGGCCGTTTCCATTTTCATTCCCTTCTCCGGTTCCTTCTCCCGGCCCATTTCCATTCTGGTCTCCGGGCCCTTCCTCACCGGATCCGTTTTCCTTCCGGCCGCCGCTGTTTTCGCCATTTTCGGATCCGCCGTTTTCGCCGGTTTGGTTTCCACTGTTTTCGTTTCCGCTGTTTTCACTTCCGCCGTTTTCGTTTCCGGGATTCTCATTGCCGCTGCCGCTGTTTTGATCCTTCTGCCCGTCACTTTGCCCGTTCTGATCGCCGGAGGGATCCTGCGAGCTTCCTGCACCGGACTGCCCGGAGCCGGGATCTCCGTTTTCGCCCGGATTTTCGCCGGGCTTTTGGCCATCCTCACCGTTTTCGTTCTGTGCCATCTGTCCTGCAGCCTGATCATCGATCTGCTGTGCCGCCTTTTCCAGATCCCGCGCTCCCGCGCCGGTGCCCTCCTGTGCCATCAAAACCAGCTGCTTACTCATTTCGGCAAAGTTGTATTCGGCCTTTGCACTTTCCTTACCCGCCTGCTCCGGTGTTTTTACCTTTCCAAGAGAGGCTTTGCTCTCTGCCAGCAGCTCGCGCATCTCCTGCAGCTGCTTTTTCTGCTCTTCGCTCAGCTCTCCCTCCGGGATCTGTCCCAGGGCTTCCTCAGCCTTTTTGATCTCCTTTTGCGTCTCCTTGACCAGAAGCTGTGCTTTTTCCCGATCCTGTGCCTGTTCCTTTGCCGGACTTGGGATCATGGAAAGCGCAACGGCGATCCCTACCATTCCCGCTGCCAACAGTAGCGTCTTGTATCCGGCAAAGACCACTATTCTGATCTCATCCTTTTTTGCCCTAAGCGCCTGCAGGGCATCCTCTCTTTGCATCCTGGAAAGCGCATCATCTCTGTCCTGAAATTCCAGTGCCGTCACGATCCGTTCCTTCAGACCGAAGGCATCGATCCGTTTTGCGGCATCCAGATCTGTTGGCAGACGAAATGCCCCTGCTAACATCCCGGTCAGAACACCGGCGGCAAGGATCGCACCTTCCCACCAATACAAATAAGCAACCGGCCGGAAAACTGAAAAAAGGGCAAGCAATGCCGCCACACCGGCGCCGGCCAGAAGGCCTGACGCAGCGGTTTCCAGCAGCTGCTTTACCCATAATCTGTGTTTGATCCCTGCGATCTGTCGCAGGATCCTATCCTTTGCCTGATCCATCTATGACTCCTGCTACGAGCTTATTTCATCTTCGCTCTGCGTTTGTATCATCGATTCTTGTGCGCTCTGTACGCTCTGCGTTTGTATCATCTGTCCTTGCACACTCTGCGCACTCTGCGTCTGCATCACCGGTCCTTGCGCACTTTGCACCTGCATCACCGTTCCCTGCGCACTCTGTACGCCCTGTGCCTGCATCATTGCTCCTTGCTCATTCTGCATATTCTGCGTCTGCATCACCGGTCCCTGTGCCCCCAGTTCCTGCACCATCTCCCCCGGCATATTCTGCACCTGCATCATCTGTCCCGACGCACCCTGCGCCTTAGCCACCGGCCCCTGCGCACTGCGTCCCTTGCTTTCTGCATGCAGCGGATTGATGATATGCGCGGCCAGCTTCATGAACAAAAAGCTCACTGCAAGGATCAGGATCACTGACAGCGGCAGCCAGATATAGCTCTCTCCAAGCACATCAAAGTGATCCAGGCCCTCCTCCAAAAGCTCCTTCATCATCAAAGATTCCCCGGACAGTGCAAAGGTATAATACTCGATGAACAGCACTATGGGGTTAAACAAAAGGCACAGGCAGGCGAACGTGATCAAAAAATCCAATGCCGTCCCGGAGGAAAGCGTAATATCCATAATGGCTCCTGCGATCAGCGGCAGGAAGGTCGCGCCATAGAAAAAAGCCAAAAATACGTAGGACATAATGATGGCCGTAATACTCTTTTTGCAAAAGCTCGAGCAGAAGATCCCGATGGCGCCTTCAAACACCGCCAGCACCAGAGCCAGTGCCAGATACAGCAAAAGCGCCCACCAGCTGACGCCGCCGATGGTAAAGCCCATCGCCATAATGGGAATGGATACCACAACAAACATCATGATCTGGATCACGGCAGATCCCAGTTTCCCCGTAACGATCCGAAAGGGTGTGATCTCCGTTGTCAGCAGGATATCAAAGGTCTGTCGTTCCTTCTCTCCCGAGATCGCAGAAGCGGTCAGTACAGGGATCACAAGTGCCACCATCACAAGCTCCGCAATGGAAACCGACGGAAACATGGCAACAAACCGGGAAAACATCCGGGCATTTCCCCCGCTTGAGTAACGTCCGCTGGCACCGATGATATTGAGTGCGATCAGAAACACAACCATCAAGATCGCTTCATAGGCAAACAGCCCCCAGGAGAACTTCATGCTCCTGGATGTGATCATCAGATCCTTTATGGTGATGGGATTGCTTCGTTTTTTCATTCTTCCATAGCTCCTGTCAGCTGCATAAACTTGGTTTCCAGATCCTCCTTCTGTCTGTAAAAGCCGCTGAGGATCACGCCCTGCTTCATCATTTCCATCAGATACCGGTTCATCTTCGCCTCATCCTTCGGGAACAGGATCTCAATCCTGTTTTCCATGATGCTTTTGACCTTGATCTCAGTCATCTGCTGCAAAATCAGCGTCGCATGCTCCATATTTTCCCTGGAAATCTCCAAAACCACGGTTTCGAGCTCTTTTCCCGTCTGCAGCAGATCCTCGATCTTTCCGACTGCCACAAGATTCCCCTGATCCATGATACCGATGGCTGTACACATCTGGGACAGCTCAGAGAGAATGTGCGAGCTGATGATGATGGTCTTTCCCATATCCCGAAGGTTCATCAGAAGCTCCTTCATCTCCACTCTGGCCCTGGGATCGAGTCCTGAGGAGGGCTCATCAAGGATCAAAAGTGCAGGATCATGCAAAAGTGCCCGTGCCACGCAAAGCCGCTGCTTCATACCTCTGGAGAGGGAATCCACGTATTCCTCCCGCTTATCGGACAGATTGACGATCTGGAGAAGGTCCGTGGTCAGGCTTTCACAGTCCTTAGGACTAATCCCGTACAAAGAGCCGTAGAAGCGCATATACTCCGACACCTTGAAATTGTCATAGACACCAAAGAAATCCGGCACATATCCGATGCTTCTCTTGATCCCCAGAGGGTCTGACCGCATCTCCTTGCCGTCGATCACCACCCGTCCGCTGTCCGCCTTCAGAAGGCCGCAGATGATACGGATCGTCGTGGTTTTGCCTGCTCCATTGGGGCCTACAAAGCCAAACAGATCTCCCTTCGGTACATGAAGGGACAGGCCCTTAACGGCCATATGTTTTCCGTAGCTTTTGTACAGTTTATCTACATACAGCATGTTGCATGCTCCTTTATCTTAGTTCGTTTCCTTTTCCGATCCTACCAGGCAGGTATATCCAAGTCCGCTAAAGGACTGCTCTTCCGTGAACGGCTCCGCATCATCCGTCACACCGATCACAAGTGTATCTCCGCCTCTCTGCCATTTGTCCTCGCAGGCCACCACCAGGGCAGCTGCATGCCTGGACTGCTCATATTTATCCTTGTAATAATAATCGCTTGCATAGGTCCGAAGGGCGTCATCCGATTCCGCCACAAAATCCTTTTCCTCGATATGGGTCAGATCATCGCTGCTGACTGTCTCCCCGTTTTTTACATCCCGAAACAGGATCCCGTAGCCGTATTTCATCACGCATACATAGTACAGATCATGTCCGGTCTGATTGGTGATGCTGCCGGACAGCAGTCCGTTTCCATCCTCCTCACGAAAGATCAGGCTTCCGCTTTCATGATTCTTCCCAAGTGCAAGGAAGCTCGCGGATGAAAATCCCATATCCGGATCGTAGGTGATCTGCAGACGCTCTCCCCGCTGCGTAACGGAAAGGCGCGCATCCTCGGAGTACCACTCATTCATAAAACTGCAGGTGCTGTAATAATCCGGTTTCAACGTCAGTGTCCAGTCCTTGTTAGAGGAATGATAGCCGCTCGCAAAGGTGTGGGCATTCCCGCTGCCGTCCGCATTGCAGACAGACACCGATTTCAGTTGAAACCCGTTGACGCGATTCGGGATCCCCAGCAAAAATACCAGCCCCACAAATACCGCCGAGACTGCAGGTAACACGATCCAGATCTTCTCTCTTTTCTGCATGCTTTTCAAAATCAAATACAAAAGCGGCCCCACCAGGATCACATACAGCAGCATCAGCAGCCTGATGCCGGTAAAATGCAGATCGATCCGCTCCTCGATCAGATTCATGTTATCCTGAAAATTGTAGGGGGAGCGTGAAGTATAGTGAGCGTTTCCCAGGCTGCTGTAATCGGACAGCATGGAAAGGAGTGTCTGTGCAAAGTAGGTTTTATTGACGCTGTTTCCAAAGCCATCATCAAAGAAGCCGCCGACGCCATCCTCCGCACCGGTCATCACCTCTGCCAGACCGTAATTGGAAAGCAGCACCGCTCCGTGAGAGCATTGCAGGATCATATTGACACCGGTTGTATAGACATCCTGATAGTCAGGACCATACTCAATGGCTGAAAAGGTGATCTTCCCCGGAACCGTTTCCACCACTGTCGCATCAATAAAGCTTTGGTCAAAGCCGGAAATGGTTTCCGGCCTCGCGCCGGTACCGATCCAAAGACCGCCGCCGAGATTGACCCAGTTCTGGATGGCTTCGATCTGCTCTGTGGAAAGCACGGAGGTATCAAAATCATCGATCACCAGGAATGTCAGTCCTGCCAGCTGATCCTCACTCAGATCCTCATCCAGCTCTAAAAGGCGCAGTTCCTTACTTTCTCCCGAAACAAAAAGCGTTCCCCCTCCATTATCGATCCAGCTAAGCTGATTCGGATGATCTGACAAAAGGCCCACCGTTACAGAATTTTCATCCCGGGTGAAAAAATAGCCGCCCTGATCGAACTTCTGCTGCGCAACGTTTTTGTTGCCCTTTCGGATCGTCACCGTACAGTCATTCGAAGGACTCAGCTCCTCCAGCAGGGCCTGTGGGATCCGAAACAGGATCACCTTTCTGCTTCCCGCAGGCAGATTGACCTGTTTTTCAAACAGGCGCGTTTCATTGCCGCTGTCCAAAGACAGCTGCACCGTACCGGAAAAATCCCCGCCGTTGTTTGCGACCGTCACCGATACATCCACCGTCTCCAGGATCTTATTAGATGTCGCATCCATCCCAATCTCATATTTCAGCCCCACCTTTTCCGATGCGTCATCGCCCACATCATCCCCGCGGGCAGATACGGATGCGATCCCTGTAAGGGCGATGAAGGCTATGAGCACGAACGCAAGGGCTCTCATCTTCTGAAGAGCTGTATGCTTTTTGGTTCTTATGACTGTACTACCGAAATTGATCATTCCCGTTTCCATTCCTTGTAAAAATTTCGACTCTCACTGTTTTCTACTATACCACATTTTCCGCAGCCCATGTAGCATAACACACTTTTTTCATATTGTCGGCAAAACAAAACAGGCTGTCCCGTTATCCGGGACAGCCTGAAAATGTCGTAGATCGATATACGATTTACTTATTTGCGATAGCAGCCTTGATGTCAGCGGTCAGCTGCGGAACGATCTTGTTTAGATCGCCTACGATACCGTAGTCAGCTACATCAAAGATCGGAGCATCCTCATCCTTGTTGATGGCGATGATCAGGTCGCTCTCCTCCATACCTGCTACGTGCTGGATCGCACCGGAGATACCGATTGCGAAGTAAACGTTGGGGCGAACGGTCTTACCGGTCTGTCCAACCTGCAGATCCTTCGGCTTCCAGCCGGAATCTACAACGGCACGGGAGCAGCTTACGGTTCCGCCGAGAACCTCTGCCAGATCCTCAAGGATCTTGAAGTTCTCCGGGCTTCCTACGCCACGGCCGCCGGATACCAGGATCTTGGCATCCATGATATCAACGGTATTGGAAACTGCCTTTACCACCTCTTTGATGGTTACATAGCGATCATTGGGCGTAAAGCCGGGATTGAACTCTACTACGTTAGCCTTTGCACCCTTGATGGGCTCGATCTTCTGCATAACACCGGGACGAACGGTTGCCATCTGAGGACGATTGTCCGGGCAAGCGATGGTCGCAATGGTGTTACCGCCGAAAGCGGGACGGGTCATCAAAAGCTGTTTGTGCTTCTGCTCCTGATTCGGAAGGGGCTGAAGCGGGAAATCACCGATATCCAGAACGGTACAGTCTGCGGTCAGACCGGTTGCCACTCTTGCGGAAACGGTAGGGCCAAGGTCACGACCGATGGCAGTTGCGCCAACCAGCATGATCTCAGGCTTAAACTCATTGATCACGGAAGAAAGTGCATGTGCATAGGGCTCGGTACGATACTCCTTCAGCTCAGGATCATCCACAACGATAACCTTATCTGCACCATACTCTGCAAGGGAATCAGCAAGGCCCTTTACGTCGGAACCGATCAAAACTGCTACAACCTCGTTGCGGCCCTCGTCCAGGTCTGCTGCAAGCTCTTTTGCCTTGCCCAGCAGCTCGTAAGCGATACCACTGATCTGGTTATCTACCTGCTGCGCGAAGACATATACGCCTTTATATTCTTCTAAATTCATCTTTTTCACCACCTTATCTTAAATAATGTGCTTCTCAAGCAAACGATCTGTAATATACTGAGCTGCTTCCTCAGGAGACTCCGGTGCAACCTTGGTACCTGCACCCTTCTTTACTTTGTCGGAAGCCTTTGCGATCTTGGTCGGAGATCCCTTCAGACCCAGATTGGAATCATCCACATCCTTCAGATCTGCTCTGCCCCAGGTTGTGATCTCGGCTGCACATGCATCAAAGATTCCGCCTACGGTCATGTATCTGGGATCGTTCAGCTCGGAAAGCGCAGTGATCAGACAGGGCATTTTTGCTTCTACTACATGATATCTGTCATCATACTGTCTCTGAACGGTAACCTTGCGTGCTGCCTCGTCCACCTCAATCTTCTGTGCATAGGAGATCACGGGAAGCTGCAAATGCTCAGCGATCTGAGGACCAACCTGAGCGGTATCACCGTCGATTGCCTGACGGCCGGTGATGATGAGGTCATACTCGATGTTTCTGAGTGCGCCTGCAATGGTAGTGGAGGTAGCCCAGGTATCAGCACCGCCCAACACTCTGTCGGTTACCAGGATGCCGTCATCAGCGCCCATAGCGATTGCTTCGCGAAGGACATCAGCTGCCTTGGGAAGACCCATGGTAAGCACCGTTACCTTTGCTCCATACTGATCTTTTAATCTGAGGGCTGCTTCCAGTCCGGCTTTGTCATCCGGGTTCATGATTGCAAGCATTGCCGCTCTGTTCAGGGTACCATCGGGATTGAAGCTTACGCCGCCCTTGGTATCCGGAACCTGTTTAATACATACAACGATATTCACGTTCTTTTCCTCCTTCGGTTTATTCTTACTTCAATAAGTTTGCGGAGATGACCATTCTCTGAACCTCGCTGGTTCCCTCATAGATCTCCGTAATCTTTGCATCACGCATCATACGCTCTACATCATACTCTCTGATGTAGCCATAACCGCCGTGAAGCTGTACACACTTGGTGGTCACTTCCATAGCGATCTCAGCAGCAGCAAGCTTGGCCATAGCTGCTTCTACGGAATAAGAGGTCTTGGGGTTCTTTGCAAATTCAGCCTTCTTCATAGCTGCCTTGTAAACCAGAAGCTTGGCAGCCTCTACCTTGGTAGCCAGGTCAGCCAGTACAAACTGGGTGTTCTGGAACTGTGCAATGCTGCGGCCAAACTGCTTTCTCTCTTTCACATAAGCAATGGTGGTCTCAAGCGCACCCTCTGCAAGTCCGAGAGCCTGTGCAGCGATACCGATACGTCCGCCGTCAAGGGTATGCATGGCAATGTTGAAGCCCTTGCCCTTTGCGCCGAGCAGTGCATCGGCAGGGATGCGGCAGTCGGTGAAGATCAGCTCATAAGTGGAGGATCCGCGGATACCCATCTTGTTTTCCTTGGTACCGAAGGTGAAGCCCGGAGTACCCTTCTCTACGATGAAGGAGGAGATCTCTTTCATCATCTTGCCGCGCTTCTCGATCTTGCCGGTAACAGCGATCACGATGTAAACGTCAGCCTCTTTACCATTGGTGATGAAGCACTTGGAACCGTTCAGTACCCACTCGTTGGTTGCTTCATCAAAGACAGCCTTGGTCTGCTGTCCCTGTGCATCGGTACCTGCGCCGGGCTCGGTCAGACCAAATGCACCGATCTTCTTGCCGGATGCAAGATCCGGAAGGTATTTCTGCTTCTGCTCTTCCGTACCATAGGTCAGGATCGGATCTACACAAAGAGAAGTATGTGCGGAAACGATAACACCGGTGGTACCACAGACCTTGGACAGCTCCTCTACACACATTGCATAGGTCAGAGCGTCACATCCCTGTCCGCCGTACTCCTTCGGAACGGGGATACCCATAAAACCGTATCTGGCCATTTTCTCAACGGTCTGACGAGGGAAGGTTTCGGTCTCGTCAACTTCCTGAGCCAGCGGCTTTACTTCGTTTTCGGCAAAATCAGCGAACAGCTGTCTCGCCATTTCATGTTCTTTGCTTAAAGTAAAATCCATGATTTTTACTTCCTCCTTATTGATTTATCTTAAATTAGATCGCATCCACAGGTGTTTTGGTGCGGTCTGCATTATATACATAGAAGCCCTTGCCGCTCTTTACGCCGAGGTTGCCGCCGCGTACCATCTTGCGGATCAGCGGACATGCGCGATACTTGGAATCGCCGGTCTCGTTGTAAAGAACATCCATGATCGCAAGGCAGATGTCCAGTCCTACGAAATCGCCCAGCTCCAGGGGACCCATGGGATGGTTTGCGCCAAGCTTCATAGCTGCGTCGATACCCGCTACATCGGATACGCCTTCCATCTTGATGAAGGCTGCTTCGTTGATCATCGGGATCAGGATACGGTTTACAACAAAGCCTGCTGCCTCGTTTACCTGAACCGGAGTCTTGCCGATCTCCTCGGAGATCTTCTTGATGGTCTCAACCGTCTCTGCGGGAGTGTTCACACCTGCAATGACCTCGATGAGTTTCATTCTGTCTGCCGGATTGAAGAAATGCATACCAACCATGGGTCTGTTCAGTCCGTTACCGATCTCGGTGATGGAAAGAGAAGAGGTGTTGGAAGCGAATACACAGCTTTCCTTGCAGATCTTGTCAAGCTCACCAAAGGTAGTCTTCTTTACTTCCATGTTCTCGAATGCAGCCTCTACGATCAGATCGCAGTCTGCACAGAGGTCTTCCTTCAGACCCGGAGTGATCTTGGCAAGAATGCCGTCAACCTGCTCCTGTGTCATTTTGCCTTTCTCTACAAGCTTTGCATAGCCCTTTGCGATCTTGTCCTTTCCGCCTTCAGCCCACTCCTGCTTGATATCACACAGAGCCACTTCATAGCCGTCAACCTGCGCGAAAGCCTTTGCAATGCCCTGTCCCATAGTACCGGCACCAATTACGCCTACTTTCATTGTAGTTCCTCCTTTATATTGTTTTATTCGATTAAGCCGTCCACGTTTCCGTTATCCGGCCAATTCTCAGCAGTTCTTGAAGGGAACAACCTTCAGTTTTTTCTCTTTGTCCTTCTCTAAGAAGTTGCCCATTCCGGCCTTCTGATCTTCGGTCTCGAAGCAGTCGCCAAAGAGCTTCTCCTCGATCACGATCGCCTGGTCCATATCCACCTGAAGGCCTTCGTTGATCGCCTTCTTGCAGTTGCGTACTGCAATGGGAGCGTTCATGGCGATCCCTGCTGCCATCTTCTGTGCTGCAGGCATCAGCTCCTCAGCAGGATAAACCGCATTCACAAGACCGATCCTGTATGCCTCATCTGCCTTGATGTTACGGGCAGTGTAGATCAGCTGCTTTGCCATACCGGGGCTTACCAGACGGGCCAGTCTCTGGGTTCCGCCAAAGCCGGGGGTGATGCCGAGGCCTACCTCGGGCTGACCAAAGATGGCATTCTCAGAGCAGATGCGGATATCGCAGCTCATGGAGATCTCGCAGCCGCCGCCCAGTGCAAAGCCGTTTACGGCAGCGATCACGGGGATCGGGAAGGTCTCAAGCTTTCTGAAGATGTCATTGCCCTTCTTGCCGAATGCCTCGCCCTCTGCCTTTGTCAGAGTGCTCATCTCGCCGATGTCAGCGCCGGCTACAAAGGATTTCTCGCCTGCGCCTGTCAGGATCAGGCAACGGATGGTGGAAAGATCCACCTGGTCAAGTGTCTCGGAAAGCTCTTCCAGGACCTGGGAATTCAATGCATTCAGAGCCTTCTCACGGCTGATGGTGATGGTTCCGACTGCGCCTTCGGTTTCGTATTTGATAAATTCCATAGCGTTCTCCTTTTGGGGTGTAAAAATATCTTCTTATAAGCGCAACGAATCGCAGAAAGCGGAAAAACCGCCTTCTGCGATCATATCAATCTTATAGTCAGTCTTCTCTCTCAACGATGGTAGCACAACCCATACCGCCACCGATGCAGAGGGTTGCAAGACCCTTCTTGGCACCCTTTGCTTCCATCTCGTGAAGGAGGGTTACCAGGATTCTGGCTCCGGAAGCTCCTACGGGATGCCCGAGTGCGATCGCGCCGCCGTTCGGATTGAGCTGCTTATCAACATCAATGCCCAGCTCCTTGCCGACTGCTACGGACTGTGCTGCAAATGCCTCATTGGCCTCGATGATGTCGAAGTCCTCGATCTTGTAGCCGGCCTTCTCCATTGCCTTCTTGGAAGCGGGAACAGGACCGATACCCATAACCTCGGGTCTGCAGCCTGCAAGTGCACCTGCAACGAAGGTAGCCATGGGCTTTACGCCAAGCTCTTTTGCCTTCTCTTCGCTCATCACTACGATGGCAGCTGCACCGTCGTTGATACCGGATGCATTACCAGCGGTTACGAAGCCGTCCGGATTGATGGGACGAAGCTTTGCAAGACCTTCGATGGTGGAGCCTGCTCTGGGGCCCTCATCGGTATCGAACAGAACGGTCTCTTTTTTCTTCTTGATCTCAACGGGAACGATCTCTTTCTTGAAGGCGCCGTTCTCCTGTGCTGCGCAAGCCTTGAGCTGACTCTTTAATGCAAACTCATCAAGCTCCTCACGGGTGAGGTTCCACTCTCTTGCGATGTTGTCAGCGGTGGTGATCATATGGTAATCATTGAAGGCATCCCAAAGTGCATCGTTTACCATCGTATCCACGATTCCGCCCTTGCTCTGGCTGGGCCACATCATACGATAGCCGTATCTGCCGTTCGGCATTGCAAACGGAGCCATGGACATGTTCTCCATACCGCCTGCTACAACGATGTCCGCATCGCCTGCCTGGATCATCTGCGCTGCCATGTTTACGCAGTTCAGACCGGAACCGCAAACAACGTTCACCGTAACTGCCGGAACCTCATTGGGGATCCCTGCATGGATGCTGGCCTGACGGGCAACGTTCTGACCCTGACCTGCCTGGATGACACATCCCATGTAAACATGATCCACATCTTCCGGTTTCACGCCTGCACGATTGAGCGCTTCCTTAATTACAATAGAACCGAGTTTTTCCGCCGGAGTGGTGGAAAGACCGCCGCCCATTGTACCGATCGCAGTACGACAAGCACCTGCTAAAACCACTTTTTTTGCCATATTTGTTTCCTCCATTTTTATTTTTTCGGTAATGACTCCTGCCTGTTAAATTTTTGTCATTGTCCGCTACGAATTATTCTAACATAGCGGGCCTACATTTGCAATCCCTTTGCGGGCGGTTTTACCATTTTCCCGAGCCTGACTCCGAGATGCTCCACGATCTCCAATCTGGCCTTGCCTTTATCGGTAATGGGCCCCATCAGAATTCCCTTTCGTTTGTCAAAATACACAAGGGATTTGTTGCGCAGGGAAACCAGCTCGCTTTTGCCCACCTGGCCATTCGAGACCTTTGCCGTCCGGATCACACGGCCCAGCTGATTATACAGCTTTTCCATATAGCCCGAGCGGAACTTCCCGTTATAGGCATACAGGTTCTTCAGGGCAGTCGCACTCTTCTCGAGGAAATTCAGATCCTTTCTGTCGAGTCTGATCATCTCTTCCTCCCCGACGGCTCTTCCATGACTTTTCTCCCGCTCCTCGGCGCGCTTGGCTCCTGCCACATCCTTGGAAAGATGCCTTTGTACCTCCTCCATGTAGCAGGTATAAATGTTCTTCGGACTTGTGGCACGGCGCATGGCGTTTTTCAAAAGCTCCTTTTGAGAAAGCACCTGCTCCAGCATGGCCTGAGTATTTTTCTGCACATCCACGGTCGAAAGCATCCCCATAGCGGTAACGCGGATCTTATCCTGCCGGTCCGCATCCTGCGGTCTGGTGGTATGTCCGAAGAAGGTCTTCTTAGCGGACTGGCTGCCAAGGATCCCGCATACGATCAGGGAAGCTGCATCCTCCTGCTCCCTCGGATCATCCGGATTCAACACCCGCTCCCCGATCCTGGTGCAGACGGCCTGCTTTTTGTGGCTTAATTCCGATAACACCTTTCTCTCCTCGATCCAGGGATAGCCCCGGTGCGGGAAAAAGGTAGCCGGGCGTTTTTGCTGATCCGCAAGCATAGCCAGATACACCTGTCCCTCCGGTGTTTTCATCAGCTCGTCCTTGACCGCTTTATAAAAGTTGAATTTCGGATCCCCCTGCTCTACCGTTTTCATCTCGTATTTGATCATCGGCAGAGCATCCTTCACCCGATCACTGAAGTGAACAGGCTCGCCCCGTTTTTCGATGTACAGCTGCTCGGTCTTTTCCCACTTCAAAAGCTCCTCGGCAAAGCGCGCCGGATTCGCGGAATTGTAAGCGTTCTGCAGGCTTAAAAAGAGCCGCTCCTCCTTGAGACTCAAAACATCATGAATACACTTTGCACTCTCATAAAGGTTCACCGCCAGTCTGTCGTCCACCGCCTGCATTTCATGGAAATGCAGCAAAAGATCGGTAAAATCAGACTCGTTCAGGATCTGATGCTGATTCAGAAAATGGTTGTAGGATTCTCCGTACTGATTTCCTGCGGAGGATACCAGATTGAAAACAGCCCTTGCCATGTTCTGCTCTTCCCTGTTTGCAAAATACGGCAGCTGCTTACTCTGCAGGTCCATTACAAACCCGTCATACATGATGTCGTTGGTATAAAATGCAAGCGGCAGCTCCTTGCAATGGGCGCCGGTATAGGTCCGCATATACAGATCATCCGGCATCACCTCGGCCAAAAAGCCACGGCCGGGTACGCCGGCCTGTTGCCGGCGCGTATTCTGCCTTTCGTTATCATTCCAGATCCCGCGATCCCTGTTTGCCCTGACAGAGGCACTTCTGAGATTCTTTAAAACGGGATTGTCCTTCAGCTCCTGGAGCTTCACCTTCCCTTCTATATCGATGAACTGATCCGGATTCATTTCGGAAAACTTCAGATTGGGGGCTCTTTGTGCCATATCGGACAGGACCATCAAATAGGAATCCAGATACTGCAAGGCTTTTCTCTGGCCCTCTGTCAGCTCCTCGGGATTCTTTTCATTGGTACCGCTAAGCCACATGGGATTTCCAAACTCATCAAAATACTGGGCGGAGCCGTTTTTGATCTCCTTTACAAACTGTGAGAGACTCCGATAGACCGCGGAAACCCTGGCCTCCTTCAAATTGATCTGGGTCAGCTTGGAAAAGACCTGATCCATTGCCTTTTTCTGATCGGTTCCCTCCTCCACATCATAGACATCATACACATTGGCGATGGCAGTCAGCAAAAGATCATGCTCGTTCTTATCCCACCCGACACCGCCCATCAGGGATCTGAAATCCACGAAGTTTCCGCCGCCGAAGAAGGGCCGGCCTACATAATCGATGGGAATCTTGAACTTTTCCGGCGCATTCACAGCCGCCACCGCAGCCGGCTCCAGGTTTTTCATCTCCTCCCGGATCTCGGGCAGCAGCTCTTCAACGGCCTTCTGTTTGTCCAGTGCTTCCTGCCGCTCCTTTTGATACGCCTGCTCCGCTTCGTCTGATCTGCTATTGGCGGCGCTTTTCAAAAGCTCCACATTGACCTTTTTCGGAAGATAGGTTTTATGGACGCAGAAAGCGCCCTCGGTAACCTGATAATTGGTGCGAAGCTGACTGTCCCCGTCCCCAAGATCCACATCCCCGCTCCTGGCGATCACAAGTCCTGTCTGATGACGGTCATCCAGGTTAAATACCAGCTGCTCCTCCTTGGCATCAACGGTCACCTCTCCGTCATCATGGATGCGGGTATTCGGCTGTGAGGTACGATACAGGATATTGCCTTCCTTCGAAAGCACCATATCCTCCAGCCAGTTCAGCGTCATAACGCCTGCATTGACACCGTTCATGGCCGGTCCCAAAACCGTAGCCAGATCCTCCGTGATGGTCTGATCCGAGCTGTTGTCATTCTTTGCGCCGGGTGCGGAATCCTTGTAGGAAACCTTGTCGCCTTCAATGCCCACGATGGTGATATAGTGTCCGTCCATCATCACACCCACAGGGGAATGATGGTCACGGATCGCCTCAGTGATCTGCTTTTTTGCGATCTCCAGCACCTTTTGGAAGTAGGCTTCTCTGTCCTCCTCCCGGGGCTCGCGACCAAACGCCTGTCGGTATGGCCAGATCTCTGTACTTCGTATCATGGTATTGGGCAAAAGCTGATGGGTCAGATCCCCCATATCCACCATATTCTGGGCGCTGTCTGTATTCATATCCCTGTCAGCATCCTGCGAAAAGCCCTCCTGGGGCATCGGCGGACGATAGGCGCGGATATCCTCCTGCGTCAGATCCATGATCCCGCGGCTTTGCAGCGCCAGCTGGTAAAAGCAGGACCAGCAGCCGTAGGTCGCCGTCTGGTAGGACGGAAGATGCAGATCCTTTAGCTGGTAGGATGCCTGATCGCCCTCTCCCTTTACCTCAACCTCCGTTGCCCTGCTCTGATAGGTGCCGTCCGTAAGGCTTTTTTGTACTGCCTGCACCTTTTGGGACAGCTTGCCCACACTGGCCATTCTGTGCTGTAGGTACGCAACCTCCTGCGGACTCAGCTGTCCCTGATTTTGCTGCATAAAGTCCTGCAAAGCCTGCGGGTCATTGCTGTTTCGGATAGTCGCCGGAATCTTAGTATTGCCCAGATTCAGGTATTCCCAGTTGTTTTTTTGGATTTTTTTCGGCATATCGGTATTCTCCTGATGGGTTAACAGTCTCTCTGACTAAAATAGGCCGCATTTCCGATTTCGGTTGAACTGTAAAAGAAAAAAAAGTATCTGCCGCAGATTCTGCAGCAGATACTCTTACCTGTCCGATTTTTACTTATGCTTCCGGCTCGATCAGACCGTAGGTGCCGCCTTTTCTCTTATAGACTACGTTCACCTGATCCGTCTCTGCATTGATGAATACGTAGAAGCTGTGTCCCAAAAGCTCCATCTGTACGCAGGCATCTTCGGGATATAAGGGCTTGATATCAAACTTCTTACTGCGGATGATCTTGACATCCTCCTCGTCCATGAAATCCTTCTCAATGTATTCCTGCTTAAAGTAGGTTCCTGCTCCCTGATGCTTATCTACCAGTTTGCTCTTATACTTCTTAAGCTGTCTCTCAATGATCTCCTCTACCAGATCGATGGAAACATACATATCGTTGCTGACCTGCTCCGACCGGATGATATTGCCCTTTACCGGGATCGTGACTTCAATTTTCTGGCGTTCCTTCTCTACGCTCAGTGTGACATTGACCTCAGTCTCCGGTGTGAAGTATTTCTCGAGCTTGCCGATCTTTTCCTCCACTGCGCTCCGAAGTCCGGGCGTTACCTCGATGTTCTTTCCAATGATGATGAATTTCATACCCATCGCCACCTTTCTTTATATATTCTGAATGTCGTAATGTACGTATTAAAATGCGTTAACTAAGTATAGCATATCTGATTTTTCAGGGCAAGAAATATCCTGTTTAATCGAAGTATGCAACTCTCCTAAACTCTTCCATCGTTGTGATGCCCTGTTCTACCAGCTCGGTACAGGAATCCTTAAGGGTCTTCATGTTCTGATAGCGGATCGCATAGTCCTTGAGTTCCTCGGTGGTAGCGCCCTTTGCGATCATCTCGCGGATGGGCTTGTCAACCAGCAGGATCTCATGGATGGAAACACGGCCGCTGTAGCCGGTATTGTTGCAGTTGTTGCAGCCCCGAGCGATCTTCACTCTGGGGATGTCATGTCCGATGAACTGACGCTCGGCATCTGTCAGCTCGCCCTCCACGCAGCAGTGCGGGCAGACCTTTCTGACAAGACGCTGGGCAATGATACCGTCAAGTGCGCTGGCCAGAAGGTAAGGCTCGATTCCCATATCCACCAGACGGATGATGGAAGAAGCCGCATCATTGGTATGGAGGGTGGAAAGCACGAGGTGGCCGGTGATGGCGGCACGCACGGAGATCATGGCGGTCTCGGCATCACGGGTCTCACCTACCATGATGATATCCGGATCCTGACGAAGCAGGGCACGAAGACCGACCTCAAAGGTCAGACCCGCAACAGGATGTACCTGCATCTGGTTCAGCCTGGGCAGGTTCTTCTCCACCGGATCCTCAATGGTGGAAATGTTCACCGGCTTTTTGGACAGCTCGGCGAGCATCATATAAAGGGTCGTGGATTTTCCGGAACCGGTGGGTCCCGTCATATAGATGATGCCGTTAAGGGACTGCAGCATCTTTTGTACCTTTTCGTAGTTTTCGGCGTTCATACCGAAGGAATCGGCATGATCGATCTGGGCGTTGCTTGCCAGAAGACGAAGCACGGCCTTTTCTCCGAAGGTTGTGGGGATCAGGGAAACACGGACGTTGGCGATCTGGTTTTGGATCCTGGCTCTGAAATGTCCGTCCTGGGGAACACGCCGCTCCGCAATATCCAGCTCTGCCATGATCTTGATCCTGGCGATCAGGGAGCTGTGAATGCTCTTTTGCAGCGTAACGTAATCTACCATGGCGCCATCGATACGCATTCTGACCATGGTGTTTTTTTCAAAGGGCTCGATATGGATATCGGAAACGTTATCCAGATAGGCTTTTTCCAAAAGGCTGTTTACCAGGTTGATGATCGGGGTATCATCATCACCGTCAGAGGTATCGATGACCATCTCATCCACTTCCTGGCTGGTCTGCGCCAGATTTGCCTTGCTGACCGCCTTCTTGGCGGAAACCTCAGCATAATAGTACTGGATCGCATTTTTCAAAGGCTCCAGCTCACTCAAAAACAGCTGTATGCTCTTTCCGCTGACCTGGCGGATATCCTCAATGCCGTACAGATCCAAAGGATCGTTGACTACCAGCTGCAGCTGCTCATTTTCCAGGCCGATGGGAAGCATATTGTACTTGGTGGCAAGCTGCTCGGGCACCAGGGCGATGGCGTCCATGTTCACCTTCCAGCTGCCGATATCCACAAGGCTGATGTTCAAACGCTCTGCCAGGGCGTTCAGCATCTGCTTTTCGGAAATGAATCCGAGTGTGATCAGGATCGCACCGATACGCTCACCTTTGTGCTCCTTCTGATAGGCCAATGCCTGTCCCAGCTGATCATCTGTGATGTATCCCATTTCGATCAGAGTATCGCCAAGTCGCAGTTTTCGAATAATACTGGTATCCATACATTCCTCCCAGGATCGTGTGATTGCTATTTCTGTTTCAAATGTCTCTTACTCGTTTTCTTCCTCTGTATCTGTAGTGGTTACAATAAAAGCCGTTTCATCATACATCAGAACCTGCAGATTGATCACCAGCTGCTTATCCGTCTCTGCAAGCTCTACCAGCTGTCCGTCCACAAAGGAAAAGCCGTTGCCGGGAGAAACCTCCCAGGTATATCCGGTCACTCTCAGGGACTGATCGGCAATGAGTTTGTCCAAAAGCACCTTCAGTCTCTCTTCCCGGCCGAACACCTTCATATCAACCGTTGCTGCCTTAACACCGGAAAGCGCCGTATCCACCACCTGGTCGGAGGTTGCCTCGATATCGGGTGCCTCACCGCTTTGCAGCGTATTCGTAAAGGCTTCCACCTGTGCATAATCCGGATCTGCTCCGCCAGCGCCGGAAGCATTCCCCTCCTCCGTCATTGCCTTTCCGGCCACGGAATAGGGATACGGGGGAAGCTCCACTGCCTCTTTGGGCATATCGATGTAAAGGTCCACCGCCTTCAGTCCCTGGTCTAGCACCCGGCCGGTCAGAAGGTCATCGATCTGGGTGGAATCCATCATCGGATAATATCTGGCTGCATACAGATCTACCTTGGAGCCGATCTTTTCCCGATATCCTTCCACGATAGACATCCGATCCAGCTTCATCTGGATGGTGTCATGGGTCGCCTGCTCCTTCTCAATTTCCTTATTGGTCGCCCGGATCTTTCGAAACAGCGGTCTGTCGGCAATGATCACAAAAAGAAAAATGATCACGATAAAGCCCAGCATATATAAAAGCTTTTTATCTCTTTCAGTCATTTCTGTTTTCATTGCTCATCCTCCTCGCTCTCTGCTTTTCTGCCTTCGGGATCGGCTACAGGAGCAGGTACTTCATCCCTTCCGGCCGTCTCTGCCAGCACGCAGGACAGAAGGGCTGTCCACTCCTCCTTCTCTCCCTGGGAGGACTTTTCGGAATATCCCTTATAATCCACCTGAGTAAAGATCTCTTCGTTTTTCAGCTGCGTGATAAAGCTGTTCAGGGAAACCACATCCGTAAAGCTGGTGGTAAAGTTCAGCTCACCGGTCTCAGCATTGTAGCCTACGATCTCCACCTGTCCGACACCTGCCGCATCCGTGCGGATCACCGAGCAGACAGAGCTGATGGCTGCAGGATAGGAATTGACGTTGGTCTCGAGCACCTTTAATCCGCCGTAGTGCTGGGACAGGATTGCAACCTGCTCTGCCTCCTTATCATAGTCGAGCGCCGCAAACTTGTTGTTCGGATCGGTATTGTATGCGATCAATCCATTTAAGTATTTCGTCCTTCCGGCATAGAGCGTGACCATATACAGGGTGATCAGCATCATGACAAGTGCCGTGATGCAATACGGGATCACGATCTTTAACATGCGCTCCGTAGCGACCTGCTTTTCACTTTTTTCCTTCTTGATGGATTTTAGGATATTGACATGTCCCTTTCTGGGCATCAGGCCTGCCAGAGGATATACCAGACGATCCAGCGGCTGTCCGGAGCCGGTAACGTTCACCCCTCTTAGCAGCATCAGGGTTGTCACAGTGACAGGGTTTTGCAGGGAATCGGAAATTGCCCTGTTGCAAAGCGACTCATCTCCCGGCTCCATGCCTGCCATGTAGATGGTGGAAATCGGATCCTCCAGCTTCTGGGATCTGGAGAACTGATCGATCTGATTGACGGTCTTGGCTACCTCCTGGGCATACTCAATGCTGCCCGGATTGGAAAAGATACGGGCCGTCGTAGAATAGTAATACTCTCCTTTTACAAAGAAGATCGCGGTAATGGTCATGCCGTCGCGGATCAGGACAACGCTGTTTTCATCCTTGGCAAAGCCCGTGGATCGAAACAGATTGATGGCATCACCCACTCCGGAATGGATCCCGGAAAGCTGCACGCCGGCTTCCGCAAACACCTGCAGGTAACTGCCAAGGAACTCCTCCTCTGCGATCTCTGCACAGACCTTGGCGCTCTTGGCCTTCTTATTGCTGCTGATCCGGTAATAACCAAGGATCTGCTCTTCCTCTCTCTCTACATACTCTCTCTTCAGATAGGACATGGTCTTGGCATCCGAAAGGAGCGGAAGCTCGGGTACACGTACCATGATCTGCGGGGAATTTACCACCAGATCGATGTCCTTATTCGGCAGGTGGTTCAGGGACCAGAAGCTCTTGATGGTATCTCCCAGGGCGCCGGGATCCGTGATCACGCCGTTGAGCACGCACCCTTCCGGAAGCTGTGTGGAGTAAAAGCGCTTTACCTTTACGCTTTTTGCAGCTCCCACGCCGGTCAATACCTGAATATCCGTATTCGAAAGATATACCGTTACCTGTGACATACTACCTCCCATTTTACGTCCATGCGGACGTTTTACCGGCCCTTTGCCGGCCAAAGCTTATCCCCTGCCTGTCCTGTTAACTGTTTGCTCCGATGAAGGAGTAGGATTGATAGATCGGCGTGATCACCGAGATCATGATAAACCCGACTATACCGGCCATCACTATGATCATCACGGGCTCCAGCAGCGCCACCATCTGTCCGATGGCACGCTCGGACTCAAATTCCATGTCATCCGCTACCGACTCGAGCATGGTATCCAGAGAGCCCGCTTCCTCTCCTACCTTGATGGAGGAGATCATCTTGCCGATAAAGCCGTCCACCTTGCTTAAGGAATAGGAAAGGGTCTCGCCTGCCTGCGTATCCGCGATCACCTGGGTAAACTGGGCCTCGATATAGCTGTTGCCGATGGTGTTTCTGGCGATCTGCAGACAGCTGATGATGGGAATACCCGAGGTGTATAAGGAGCTTAAGGTCCTTGCAAACCTGGCCGTATAGATAATCTTCATCAGCCTTCCGATCTTCGGAAAATGGATCTTGGTCCGGTCCAGAACATATTTGACCTTTGGTATCTTCTGTAAAAAATACAACGTGATATATGCCACAACCACGAAGATGATGATCCCTATCACATTCTTCTTGCAGAAATCACTGATCCAGAGCATGATCCTGGTGGTAAGCGGCAGCACCGGCATGGAGGAAAACAGCTCGTCAAACTGCGGGATCACATATCCGAAGATGATGGCTACCACCACTACAATGATGAAGCCCAGGATCTTGGGATAGGTGGTGGCGCTTTTTACCTTGGCATTGAGACGATCCTCCTTGGAATACTGATCTGCGATCTTAAGGGCCGTCCCATCCATGTTTCCGCTTGTCTCGGATGCACGGAACATATTGATCATCAAGGGCGGGAAGACGCCTCCCAGCTTTTCCATCGCCTCCGAAAACGGCACACCCTGCATGACATTGGCAGTGATGGTATTGTAAACGGCACGCTCATAGTTGGTTGCCGCTTCATCCTCGGAAAGCATCTGCAGTGCTCTTACCAGCGTCACGCCGGAGCGGAGCATGGTTCCGATCTGTCTGGAATACTCTGCCAGAACCTTTGCGGAAAAGGGCTTGTAGTATTTCTTCTCCGCCTCTCCTTTGGCATCGATCAGCATCAGATCCTTCATTTTCAGTCTTGCGTGCAGATCCTGCTCATCAACAGCCAGCATCTTGCCGGTTACGATCTTTCCGTCTGCGGTTTGTGCCCTGTACCTAAAGTTGGCCATACCGATTCTCCTTTGAGATAGTTATGAATGATGATCCCCTGAATGATTTACATACCATACAGCCTGCGTCCCAGCGACAGATAGGCCGAAAGCAGCATACTGCCGAAAAAGAGGCTGATCCCGATCCCCACGCATAGATAGGGCCCAAAGGCGAAATGCCCTTTTCTGCCGATCTTCTTGCCTGCCAGCATCACGATGGCATAGATGCCGCCTGTCAGGATCCCGATGAAAAACGCTACCAGGATCAGCTTCCATCCAAGGAGCAGTCCTGC
>JAILHW010000058.1 GCA_024695605.1 Lachnospiraceae bacterium
TTTGCTGCGGCAAGACCAAGAAGATCACCCCGCTGATGTATGTACTCGCGGTGCTGTTTGTATGTAAGTATATTTTCCTGTAAACAGAGACGAAACGAAGCTTCCCCTGCACACTGCGGTGTGCGGGGGATGATCAAATAAGGAGGTAGCGAGGCTTATGATAAGGAAGACTCTTTCTCACAGACGGATCCCGGCATTGTTTGTGACAGCTTTACTGACCGCTGTGTTATCCTTTAGCGTTACGGGATTTTGCGAGACGGCAGATGCAGATCAGAACGGGACCAAAGAAACGGCAACTGCCCTGAAAATGAAAACCACGGTAAAGGATTCCCTGAGCAATCAGGATGATGTGGATGTCTTCAGCTTTTCCGTCGATAAAAGCTGCTATGTTATGGTTCGCTGTACATCGGCCTTTCAAAGTGCTTCCTTTTCCTTGAAATCAGAGGCCGGAAAAAGTATTGTCAAAAGATATGTTACCGGAACATTAGCTGAGCCCGAAGAGTATAAGATCATTCAGCAGCTGACAGCCGGAACCTATTATCTGGAGGTTTCCAAAGGCGCGCAGGTCGGAGGAGACTACAATGTTTACGTGACGGATCAGCAGCCCACGGCTATGACATTTTCACAAACGACCCTTGCACTGGATGATGAGACCGGAACCAAGGCAAAGATCCGGCTTGAAATGATTCCCAAGGATTCCGTGGAGCCTACTGTTGAATGGGAGTCCTCGGATGTATTTGTGGCAAGAGTGGATGACGGCGAGGTTACAGCCAATGGCCTGGGCTATGCTACGGTTACTGCAGTAGCCAAGGAGTTTCCGTCTTTGAAGGCAGAATGCATTGTAACCATCAGACCCCGCCAGGTTTCCGACGTGAATGTGAATGCCAATGCCACCAAAAAGAAAAAACTGGCAGTCATCTGCACGATGGGTTATTCCTCTGCAAAGATGCCGGATGGCTACCATTATTACATTTATGATAAAAAATCCAAGAAGTATGTTTTAAAGGGAAAATCCACCAAGAATTCCTATACCTTTAAGGGCTTGAAGGAAGAGACCGGCTACAAGGTCAGAGTCAGCGCCTACATCAAGACGCCTGCCGGGGAGGTAGAAGGAGAACTCTCATCGCCCAAGACCCTTTATACCGCGCCTAAGACCCTGAAAGCTACCAAGATCACCGGCATGACCAAGGGCGGCATGACGACGTTAAAGGGCCATCCGGCCAGAACCTTAACCCTGAAATGGAATAAGGTAAAGGGTGCAACCAGCTATAAGATCTACGGACAGGAAAGTGCAGGTGAAAAGTTCAAGCTCATGACCACCTCCAAAAAGCCTTCTGTTCAGCTGGCTGCAGGAGTCGGCTTCACCTATCAGGTGTATGTGGTGCCCGTCAGAACCAAACGCGGCATTTCCACAGATGGAAAGAAATCTCCAAAGTTTACCGTTGATATGAGGGAGTAGTCAAAGGAGTTTACACAGGTAAGAATGAAGAATCGTGGATTTGAACACCTTATAAAGACCGTGATCCCGGGCTCTATTGCCGAGGAGATGGAAATAGAGCCCGGAGATATTTTGGTGTCCATAGGAGGGCAGAAGATCCGCGATGTCTTTGATTACCGTTTTTACGTCAAGGACGAATATCTCGAGGTTTTGATCCGAAAGCCGGACGGGGAAGAGTGGGAGCTGGAGATCGAAAAGGACGAGGATGAGGATCTGGGGCTGGAGTTTGAAAATGACCTCATGAGCGAGTATAAAAGCTGCTCGAATAAGTGCATCTTCTGCTTCATCGATCAGATGCCTCCGGGGATGCGGGAAACGCTTTACTTTAAGGATGACGATTCCCGGCTTTCCTTTTTACCGGGCAATTACATCACCCTGACCAATATGACGGATGAGGATGTGGACCGCATCATCTATATGCAGCTGGCGCCCATCAATATTTCCGTTCATACCACCGATCCCGAGCTTCGCTGCAAAATGCTGCACAACCGCTTTGCCGGAGAAAAGCTTCGCTTTATCGACAGACTCTACGAAGGCCATGTGGAGATGAACGGCCAGGTGGTTTTGTGTAAGGGCTATAACGATGGAGAAAACCTGGATCGGACCATTCGGGATCTGACAAAGTACCTGCCCTTTATGCACAGCGTTTCCGTAGTGCCGGCGGGCATTACGAAGTACCGCGAGGGACTTTGCCCCCTGGAGATGTTTACCAAAGAGGAAGCCGGCAGGGTGATCGATCAGATCGAGAGCTACCAGCAGGGACTCTTTGAAAAGTGGGGCCTGCACTTTATCCATGCTTCCGATGAGTGGTACATACTGGCGGAGCGCGATTTCCCCGAGGAAGACAGATACGACGGCTACCTGCAGCTCGAGAACGGCGTCGGGATGATGCGGCTTCTCATCACCGAGTTCGAGGAGGAGCTTGCAAGGAGGATCGCTTCAGGAGATGGCTTACAGAAAGAGGCGGGAAATGCAGCAGACATCTCGTTACCGGCGGATGAGGATGCAGATCTGACGAATCAAGACAGAAACGCTGCGGATGCTGCGTATGATCATCAGATCAATACAGAGGCAAGAGCGGGGCAGGAGAAAACCGATCCGAAAGAAAATGACCGGAGAAAAGATGCAAACTCCGAGGAAAATAGAGGCACGGGAAAGCGGATTGTCTCCCTGGTCACCGGGAAGCTTCCGTATCCCACGATTCGGGGCTTTGCCGAAAAAATAGAAAAAAGTTTCCCACGGCTAACCGTGAAGGTGCATTGCATCCGCAATGATTTTTTCGGAGAGACCATTACCGTTACAGGCCTCATCACCGGCGGAGATCTCATCAAACAGCTGGCAGAGAAGAAAGAGTCCGGAGAGGACCTGGGGGAAGTGCTTTTGATCCCCTCCAATATGCTGCGAAGCGGTGAGGAAGTCTTTTTGGATGATGTCACGATCTCGGATGTGGAAGAGCGCCTCGGCATTCAGGTGGGCGTGATCGGCTCCGAGGGCGCGGATCTGCTGCGGAGCATTGTGGACGGAGACTACGAGCTGCGGCGGCATAACGATGCGGACAGCTTTGTATATACCAAGAACTATGCAAAGGGGAAATGATAGGAAAAACAGGAGGTTACAAAGATGAATGAGGTTACACAAAAACTGCAAAACTGCTATGAGAGTGTCAGAGCCAGAACGGACTTCGTTCCCAAGGTGGCCATCGTACTTGGCTCCGGACTCGGTGATTATGCCGACACCATGAGCGACATTGTAGCGGAGATCGCTTATGACGAGATCGAAGGCTTTCCGGTATCTACAGTTCCGGGACATGAAGGAAGATATATCATGGGATATATCGAGGATGTACCCGTGATCTGCATGAAGGGCCGCGTACACTACTACGAAGGCTATAAGATGAGTGATGTGGTTTTGCCTGTTCGTCTGATGGCAAAGCTGGGAGCCAAGATCCTTTTCCTGACCAATGCTTCCGGCGGGATCAATAAGGCCTATACGGCTGGCGATCTGATGCTGATTAAGGATCAGATCTCCTCCTTTGTTCCCAATCCGCTGATCGGACCCAACGATCCGGACCTAGGTGTTCGCTTCCCGGATATGAGCGCTATCTATGACAAAGAACTTTCCAACATCATCCGAAAAGTGTCAGTGGATGAGCGCATTCCTATGCAGGAGGGCGTTTATATCCAGTTTACCGGCCCGTCCTATGAGTCACCCGCCGAGGTCAGAATGGCAGGGATTTTGGGCGCTGATGCCGTAGGAATGTCCACAGCAGTGGAAGCCATTGCCGCTAACCATATGGGCATGCGGATCTGCGGTATTTCCTGCATCTCCAATGTCGCTGCCGGCCTTTCAGCAGAAAAACTCAAACATGAAGATGTCCAGGCAGCAGCCGATGCGGCAGCACCTTTGTTCAAAAAGGTTGTGACAGAGAGCATCATTCGCTTCGGAAAGCTCCTTCGCAGCTCTGAGTCAGAGGATATGACAGAACTGTAAGAAGAAGCTCTAACACGAAGCTCCAACTCGTAGATGATCGCGGTGGTAATGTAAAGAGTGAAGGGAAAACATCAATGGAAGAAGTGCAAAAACAGACTTTGATCGACGAAGCCCTGAAGGCCCGCAGC
>JAILHW010000224.1 GCA_024695605.1 Lachnospiraceae bacterium
CACGACTCTCATGGGAAGTGAGGTGATCTCATCTCCCGTCACACCATGCGACATGGTAATGGCTACCGAGATCGCATTCAGGATCACCGTGCCGAAGGCAATGGCTGCCGTATAGGTCACATCCCCGTAAATGGTAATGATCACGATCAGCGGAATGGCATACAGATACACGATCTCGAGCTCGGAGGTAAAGAGAATAAAGGCATACAAAAGGCCAAACCCGCTGCCCACTATATGCCTGACCACAACCGATTCCGGTTTTCGAAGATACAGGATCCACGCTGCGATCTGCGGCAGTATCGCGATCAATATGTCGTGATACTGATCGGAAGCGGAATGAGCTTTTGCGGTAGCAAAACGATATAGGTCATCGCGATAAAGCCGCATACAAACGATGTGGCGATCAACGCCAGCTTGTTCGCGATATGTATTTCCGATTTAGCCGCAAGTGCCTCCAGCTCTGCAGTAGAATACTGAGCCAGGGTTTTCTGTGTTTTTGCCATACTGCCTCCTCCTTGTTCCCTTCAAAAGATTCCCTTCTTCTTTGTTTCCCCAAACATCGTCCCAAACACATAGCCTTATCTGGCTGCGTGTCTTTGATTTTTCACCTCATACATCCGGTCATCACACATATGGATGAATTCTTCCACGTTTTTCAGGCTCTGCGTAGCACCGTATCCGATGGAAACTCCGAGCTTCACCGACGGATCCGCCAACCCCTCTATCTTTGTGCTGATCTGATCCAGCCTCGGCTTTAACTCCTGCTCCTCCCTGAATTCCGAGATCACAAGTGCAAATTCATCTCCCCCGAGTCTGACAACCTGATGTCCCGGAAACTGCTGCCTGATCGCCTTTACCGTTTCGATCAGGATCTCGTCTCCCTTATCGTGACCGTACTGATCGTTCACCTTTTTGAAATGATCCAGATCCATATACAAAAGCGTTACCGGCTTGGACAGGAGCTTATCCAGCATCTCATAGAAGTATCTGCGGTTATATGCCTCCGTCAGCGGATCCACATTGGCAGCCCTGAACATCAGCTCCTCTGCCATCCTCTGGTACGATACATCCCTCAGCATGCAGAAATAACCGGCCACGTTCCCGAAGGAATCCTTGATATCCCGTTCCGCAACGGAATAATAATACTTGTTGGCGCCCTCCTGCAAAACGTGGACGTTGGTCTCATTCATCAGGGCATTGTTTTCCTTGTTCAGGAAAAAGTCCTTCCAGGTCCTGTAGTTGGTCAGCTGCCGCATCCCCCGAAACAGCCGTTCCGCCGCGCTGTTCATGCGCAGAATCTCATACTGTGCATCACAGAAAAATACAGGATAGGGAAAAGCGGAAAGGAAAATATCCAGCTCCTTACCCATATTTTCAAAATTGGTCACATCATGGCCGATGCCACAGGTACCCAGCAGCTTTCCAAAGGTGTCAAATACCGGTGTTTTATACGTGGTAAGCTGCTTCATCATGCCATGTGCTTGGAGCGGCTCCTGAAAGATCATGGTCTTTCTGGCATCGATCACAGCCTTTTCCGTTTTTCGAAGGGCAAAATCACTGCTCTCATATTCACTTCTATCAGTATCCCAGATCTCCGGATGCTGCTTTCCGATACAGGCACCCGGATCCTTTCCGGCTTTTTCACAAAACGCCCGGTTCAGGATCACGTGTCTTTCCTCTTTATCCTTGAACCAGATCATATCAGGTGAAGAATCGATCAGCGTCTGCAGCAGATTCTTATAAAGTCTGGCCTGATACTCACTGACTATGACCCGTATCCACCTTCTGTAAAGAGCCTCACTTTTTTCAGTCCCCGGAAACTCCTCATATTCTCCAAGAATTGCTTCTCTTCGCGCCTCCCCCGGAACCTCCGTTCCGAAAAAGACAAAATACCTTGGTCTGTCCGGAAGATCGAGGGTGGTCAGATCCTGCGGCTTGTCCGTGATGATGAGCGAGATCTCATCATAAGGAAGCCCCACAATCCCGCTCACCCTGTGCAGCTCGGCTTCGGAAACCTCGGGAAAAGGCACCGCGTATGAGGAATGATTGAATACATAAATCTGCGGTATCAGCATGCTTTCCTCCTGTGTTACCGATTCCCGTACATCTTTTCATAGTAATTCTGGTATTCGCCGGAAATGATGGGCTCCCACCAGCTCTGATTGTCAAGATACCACCTGATGGTCTTCTTGATCCCGTCCGCAAACTTCGTCTCGGGAAGCCATCCAAGCTCATTGTGGATCTTGGTCGGATCAATGGCATATCTCATATCATGGCCCTTGCGGTCCGTCACATAGGTGATCAGACTCTCCGGCTTGTCCAGCTCCTTGCAGATCAGCTTCACGATGTCAATGTTCTTCATCTCATTGTGGCCGCCGATGTTATACACCTCACCGACGCGTCCCTTATGGATCACAAGATCGATGGCCTTGCAATGATCCTCCACATAGAGCCAGTCTCTTACATTGATGCCCTCTCCGTATACCGGAAGCGGCTTGTCATGCAGTGCGTTGATGATCATCAGCGGGATCAGCTTTTCCGGGAAATGATAGGGTCCGTAGTTGTTGGAGCATCTGCTGATGGTCACAGGCAGCCCGAAGGTTCTGTGATAAGCCAGCACCAGAAGGTCCGCTCCTGCCTTGGAAGAGGAATAGGGACTGCTGGTATGGATCGGGGTCTCCTCGGTAAAGAACAGATCCGGTCTGTCCAGAGGCAAATCTCCGTACACCTCATCCGTGGATACCTGATGGTATCTTTGAATGCCGTACTTGCGGCAGGCATCCATCAAAACGGCGGTTCCCATGATATTGGTCTCCAAAAAGATCCCCGGATTTTCGATGGAACGGTCAACATGGCTCTCTGCCGCGAAGTTGACCACCATATCCGGATGCTCCTCTTCGAAGAGCTTATATACAGCATCTCTGTCGGTGATGCTCTCTTTTACAAATCGGAAATTGGGATTATCCATGACAGGCTCTAAGGTTGAAAGATTGCCCGCATAGGTCAGAGCGTCCAGACAAACGATCCGATAGTCAGGATACTTGTTTAACATATGAAATACAAAATTGCTGCCGATAAATCCGGCTCCTCCGGTTACGATGATAGTCATTGTGGCTCCTTTCCCACACGTTGTGAATAAAAATTTTCGCTCCTTTTA
>JAILHW010000016.1 GCA_024695605.1 Lachnospiraceae bacterium
CGGCGGCCGGCTATGTGCGCAAATACTTTGAGGAGCGAGGACAGATCAAAAGAAGAAGCGAGGTGGAGCGTATTGCCAGAGGCTGTACCGGTGTGCTCCGTTCTACGGGCCAGCATCCCGGCGGTATCGTGGTGCTTCCTCTGGGAGAGGACATCAACTCCTTTACCCCGGTGCAGCATCCCGCCAATGATATGACAAGCAACATCGTGACCACTCATTTTGACTACCATAAGATCGATCACAACCTGTTGAAGCTGGATATTCTGGGGCATCTGGATCCCACTATGATCCGCATGCTGCAGGATCTGACGGGCGTGGATCCCGTAACGATCCCGCTGGATGATAAAAAGGTCATGAGTCTGTTTCAGGATCTGAGCGCCCTTGGGATCTCGCCGGATGATATCGACGGCTGTACCATCGGTGCCCGTGGAATCCCGGAGTTTGGAACGGACAATGCCATCAACATGTTAAAGGATACCAAGCCCAAATCCTTTACCGACCTGGTGCGGATCTCCGGTCTGTCACACGGCGAGGGCATCTGGGAAGGAAATGCCAAGGACCTGATCCTGAGCGGTACCACTACCATTTCCGAGGCGATCTGTACCCGTGATGATATCATGATCTACCTGATCCATATGGGCCTGGAATCCTCCGAAGCCTTCGACATCATGGAAAATGTCCGTAAGGGAAAGGTGGCCAAGGGAAAATGTGACAAGTGGCCCCAGTGGAAGCAGGATATGGCGGATCACAACGTGCCGCAGTGGTACATCGAATCCTGTGAAAAAATCCAGTATATGTTCCCCAAGGCCCATGCCGCAGCCTACGTTATGATGGCGTGGAGAGTGGGGTATTGTAAGGTTTACTATCCGCTGGCCTACTACACGGCCTACTTTACCATCCGGGCCAAGGCCTTTAACTACGAGATCATGTGCCAGGGCCAGGCCAGGGCACTGAAGGAGCTGGATGATCTGAAGAAAAAGAAAAAGGATCAGAAGAAGAACAAGGAGGAAGCCTCTGCCAAGGATGATGATACCATCTCCGATCTTTTGCTGGTGCAGGAGATGTATGCAAGGGGATTGGAGTTTACGCCCATCGATATTTACAGGGCGCATTCCAGGAACTTCCAGATCATAGACGGCAAGATCATGCCGGCCCTGTCCTCCATCGAGGGGATGGGTGCTACGGCGGCCGAGCAGTTCATGGAGGGCGCAAGGGGAGAGAAGTTCCTTTCCCTGGATGATCTTCGCGCGCGGACCAAGGCACCTGCCAAGGTCGTGGAAAAGATGAAGCAGCTGGGCCTTTTGGAGGGACTTCCGGAGTCCAATCAGCTGAGCCTGTTCGATTTAATGTCTTCTTGAAAAGATGGCCGTTTTGCGGTACTATGAGAAGCGGGAAAGTACGGTAAATGAAAGGTTTTAACAGGAAAAACCGCATAGAGGACAGAGCGTACCTGGCTGCCCGGCCTGAAAAAAGGCCGACCGGCCGGGTATTTGTGGTGTCACAAAAAAGGATCCTGATCTGTCTGACTGCCGTGCTTGTACTTTTTGCGACCTGTCTGTCCGTTGGCCTTGGGAGCTATTTTGCCGAGGAAAAAAAGAGCAGAACGGGCTATGTATGGACTGCGGTATCGGACCTTTCCGAGCTTACGGAAAGCACCGGGGCAGCCGGAGGGGAGGCCCTTCGGGTCATGATCACCTGGGGGGATACCTATTATATCAGCGGCGCGAAGGCTGAAGGACGCTGGTATGGAAGAAAGATGTTTTTGAGCGATTCTACGGCGGTTGGTTCGGAGACTGTATTTTTTACCGACAACGGCAGGGGAACGCCGTTTTTGAAGATCGATGCGGCAGACGGTGTGGGCAGTGAAGGGCTTGCGGCATCCATCTTACTTGGACAGACGCTGGTGGAGAATGGAAAAAGCGTTGAGAAAAATACGGGGCTGTTTCTCGGCATGTCCGCTGACGGCGGCCTTGAGGCGCAAAAAAAACAGAGCGGGCAGTGGATGATCAAGCCGCTTTCCCAGGATGGGAAAGGGCGGCTTTTCGTACAGCTTGTCCTGCAGGCGGAGGATGGAAGCCTTCGGTATCTGGTGCCGGATGAAGGCGGACTGATCCTTTCGGAGGAGCCGGATGCAGGGGATGATCTCTTCGGCGATGAGGAGGAAGGATCTGCGCAGGAGGGACAAAAGGGGGTTGTTTTGTACCTGGCAGAGACAGAGAGCATACAGACGCTTTCTGCGCAGGATGGCTTGGATGAGGATGCCTATGGCGAGATCACAAAGAAATCCATTCTTCCGGCATCCCAGATCCTGACGATCGAAAAGAATGCGACGCTGGCCCTGGAGGATACACTGATCCTGGAAGGGAATATCGAGGTCAGAGGCGGAACGCTTCTGATCCGCGAAGGCGGCATGCTGATGAGCGGTATGAGTGCGGATGAAAATGACCTGACCAGCAGGATCCAGGTGTTTGATGGCGGTGCAGTGGTTGTGGAGCCGCTTGGCAGGCTGTATCTGGGTGGAAACGGCAGAGCACACAGTGATGCGATCGACGGTCAGATCACCCTGACCTCCGGAGGCAAGCTGTATAATTTCGGAACCACCGTTTTAGGGCGGCTGGTATGCGAAGAGGGCCGTGTGGAAAACAGAAACAAGTCCCTTCTCTATCTTGGCTACCAGTTTTCCAAGCGCGGATGGAACCGGTTCTATCTGCAGCAGAGTGACCGGCAGCCAAAGCCCTGGACGGCAGCGGGCTGCAGAATGGGAATTGAGGGCTTTGGCCGTACGATGGTCAGCAGCGTATCTTCACAGCCGCTGCTTCCCGCAAGAGAGAAGCTGTGCTTTGTCAATGAAGGAAACCTGTGGCTTGGCAGCGGCATTGCAGCTGATTTCGGGCTGGATGCACTGATAGACGGCAACAGGCCCTGCCATACGAAAAAGTTAGTGATCACTAACAATGTGGACCGGGTGATCACACCCTTTGAAACCGGATTTGGCACAGAGCTGATGCAAAGCGCTGAGGACTTTGCCGCAGAGCAGATCCGGGAGGAAGCTATGCAAGGCAGCGTCAGCGGCAATACGACGGACTATGATCCGGAAGCAGCAGACGCAGACACACAAGATTCACCGGAGCCTTTTGATCCTGCCGATCCTTTTGCAAATGATTTTGGAAGCTTCAATGGCGGCTTTACCTCTGGAGAGTCTGATTCTGACAACTTTACGATCCGCACCACGGATGATGAGGATGATGAAGAGTGGGAGGAAGATGATGAAGAGGAAGACGACTGGGACGATGAAGACGATGAAGATGATGACGATGAGGATGAGGACGACGAGGATGAGGATGATGAGGAGGATGACCGTGAGCTGATCCCGGCACCGGAGGATGACGGGCAGATCGGCGGCGTGCTGCTTCCGTAGTACGGGCACAGTTGCGTCGCAAAGTTATCACAGAATCATCACAGTTTTTCACTACGATATTATGTGCGTATCCTTGCGCAAGAAGGCGGCATCCGATGACCGGAGCCATAGGTTGGAACGCACAGACAGGATATACAGATACCATGCAGATCTTGCAGGCAGAGAAAACAGCATACAAGCGCGTAAGGCGCGGGACAAATCGGGCAGGAATCCTGGGGATGATCGCCCTTATTTTGCTGTGCGGATTTCTGACAGGGTGCTCCGGCGGGACATTGGCAAAGGGCGGTGATATCTATCCTTATGAGGTGCATCGCGGGGAGAACGGAACCCTGAAGGTGCTTTTGGACGGAAGCCGCACCCCGGATTGGCAGTGGGTGGTGGATGCAGGCGATGAATACTACGGTGTTTACCGCCAGGGAGATGAGAAGGAAGGAAAGGTGACCTTTCTGATCCGTCCGGTAAAGCTGTGTGACGGGGCTGTGCTGGTGATCCGCAGGCGCGCCAAAAAATCGGATAAGCCCTGCGCGGTCTTAAAGCTGATGCTGAGCATCGACTCCAACAAGTCCGGAAACGGATTGGTAGCCAACCTGGTAGAGTGTACGCAGTCAGAGCCGGGAGCTATGGTGCTTTTGGGCCGCGATACGGGCGCACCCCTTCGCTACTACCGAAAGGAAACGGGACAGCTGGTGTTGACGCTGAAAAACTTTCCGGACTGGAAGCTGCAGGTTGAAAACGTAGCGGATCAAGGCAGCGGCAGTGGAAAGAAGGACCAAAGCGAACAACCGGAGAGCCGGGATGAGGAGGATGCAAAAGGCGAGGAGATCACGCTTCAGCCATCTTCGGAGGAGGAATCCATCGAGCCCCAATATGACGAGAAACCGGAGCGTGGCAGCTGGCGGATCGAGGGAAGCGAAGTGGAAGCTGCGGCAAAGGCCGATACTGAGGAAGCGAATACAGAGGAAGCAAATGCAGAAGGAGCAAATATAGAACAAGACGGATCTTTTGAGGAAGCTGCAGGAGCTTTGGATGAGATCTCCCAGGAGGAAATTCTGGATATGTTAGAGCTTTCCGATGACCGGAGTTTGTGGCTTGGCGGAGCGCAAAACGATCAGGGCCTTTCCTGGTATCAGGATCCGGCCTGTCATCTGCGGCGGGGCCTTTGCGGGATCAGTCAGGATGAAGCGACCATGCTCATTACCTTTGAGCCGGGAACACCGGGGAGCAGTGATATCTTTTTAGAGAGTGAAGAGGCAAGCTACCGGCTGTACATGAGGGTGCTTGTCGATGAGAATGGCATCATTCAGGTCAGAAAGGCAGAATATACGAAGATCCACGGGGATGCAGAAGAGGATGAAGATCCGGGAGCTTCTGGGGATAGTGGTGATCCCAAAGAGGAAGAGAACGCAGGCGATGGCGAAGCATAAGAAAGAGCAACAGGAAAAATAAGAGAAAACAAGATAAAAAAGAGATAACAAGATACAACAAGACAAAACAGATAAAAGGCAGCTATGAGACACAAAGACAGATGGAAAATTGCATATGGCACAGCCGCGATCATGCTGGGGTGTCTCTTTTTGCCTGCATCGGATACCGCTGCCACGCAGCTTCCCCTTGCAGTGGAGGCAGAGGCAGGAAACAGCTCCAAATCCTCGGCAGAGGAGCCGGAGAATACGGGCCAGAGCAGTGGAACAGGCAATAACGGATCGGGCAGCACCTCGGGCAGCGGATCGTCGAATCAGAGCAGCTCGGGCCAGAACAACTCATCCTCCGGCTTTGTGGATCAGACCGGATCAAGTACCGGAAGCAACGGATCCAGTAGCGGCTCCAATAATACCGGGTCGGGAAGCAATAATAGCTCCAATAGCGGTGTGACGCAAAACGGAGATACCACGGAAATTGATACCACCAAAACGGGGCAGGGAAATAATTCCTCTTCGAATGGGAACAGTTCCGGATCGGGCAGCAACAGCAATGGCAGTAACGGCAGCAACGGCAGCAACAGCAGTAACGGCAGCAACGGAAGCGACAGCAATTCCGGCAGCAACAGTAATAACAGCAGTAATAGTAACAGCAACAATAGTAACAGCAATAGTTACAGTAACAGCAGCAGTTATACCAGCCAAACGGGCAGCTATACGGACAGCAGCTATAGCACAACGGGCAGCGGAGATTCCGGCTATTTAGGCGCCGGCGATCAGCAGACCATGCCTACCGGCGGCTCCAGAGATTCGGAAAGCAAGGATCCGGAATGGGTGAAGCAGCTGATCACCGAAGGCGGAGAAACCTCTGACGGGTTTACCAGGCCGGAGATCACCATGGGGTCCGTGGATCTGAATTACAGCGGGCAGGTGGACAGCATCACCGGAGAGCCTGTTGTCGATGAGGATAACGGCTACACGGGAGAGGGACGCATCCAGATTTCCGACAGGCTGTTCTATGACAGCTCTCTGGGCGGATTCATATACTTTTCCGAGTTGTTTAAGACAGATATTATTTCCAACGTGGCAGACGGTATGATCGTAACAGAGCCTGTCAGTATCAATCTGCCGGAGGATGTCAAAGCGACTCTGTATTGCAACAATGAGGCCGTAAACGCACCGGATTTTACCCATATCACACAGCCGGGATCCTATTTTGTTGAGCTCGGTGAGGGCTCTGCCGTAGAGAGGCTGATGGAGTTTACGATCGTGGGCGGGATCACCGGGGCGATCAGCTATTACACCATGCCGGAGGGCTTTTTGGTGGATACGGTCACGCTGGATGATGTGCGAAAACAGTCCAGACGCAGCCGCGTGGAGATGCTTCGGGAGGGCACTTATGAGATCAAGTACAGCTGCCCGAAGGCAAACATCTTTTATACATTGAAAACAAAGATCGATCATACACCGCCGAAGCTGGTGTTTAAGGGACTTAAGAAAAACGGTACCGCCCGGGGAAAGGTGTCCTGGGAGGGACTCGGCGCAGGTGAGAGTATGGATATTTCCATGGACGGAGAACAGATCGATCCTGGCAGAACCCAGCTTGAAAAGCCGGGCAAGTACATTCTGACGGTGATGGATCAGGCAGGCAACAAAACGATCTATCAGTTCACGATCCTGCTATATCTGCACACCAAGGGCATGTTTTTCGGCGGCCTGCTGGCACTTTTGGCGCTGGCAATGCTGTATATGCAGATTTCAAGACAGAAAATGAGAGTACGATAGAAAGGCATTGCAATGAACCTGTTTTCCGAAACAGCCGGACTGGCTGAAGGAATCGTGCAAATCAAATATGTGATAGCAGTCTTCTTTTGCGGACTCGTAAAGCTGTTTTCCGGGATCTTCGATGTGCTGGCAGGCTTGATGCCGGTCTATGACAAGGGCAAAGAGACCAAGCTGGTGACCGTGTTTTTCGCCAACCGCGGCGTGATGCTGGTGTATTGGTGCATGGCACTGATCGGGATCGTGATGGCGGTTGCACTTGCGATCAGTACCATCTGGCATGCAAGAGCAGAGGGAAAAGAGAAAAGCAAGGTTTTTGTCAGAGGTGTCTGGCTGAATGTGCTGCGCAGTGTGCTGGCAATGCTTGGGCTGACGCTGGCGGTGACATTTTTACTGCATTATGCGGCTCTGCTTTTAGGGCAGGTCGGCTTTGAGATCTGGAACGATTCCAATGAGACGGCAACATCCGAGCGCACCTTTACCGAGGAGGAACTGGCAAAAATGGCCAGGATCTATGCCCTGATCGGTAATTATGCGGCAGCGGAAAGCTATCAGAATGCCTATAACCTGAATGCCTGCTATAACGAGATCAGACCGCTTTTGGAGCAGTTGAATCAGGAGAAGGTCTTTGATTTCAGGTATCCGCTGACAGGAGAAGAGGGCTTTGTTGAACAGACCTGGCAAAACACCCTTTCCCGCATTGTGCTGGCGGCAGATCTGTCAAAGGATGTGGCCATTGATGAGAAAAATGAATCCCTGCAGGGAGCCATTCTTTCCGCGATGGATGCGGTCAGAGGATACAACGGGGAGTTCCATCCCCTGAAAAGCTACACGGAAAGCGGCTTGGGAGATTATGAGAAGGATGGAGCCATGTATCTGGACAGTCTGTGCTTTTTGTCCGGGACATTGGATGCGGCCATCAATCCGCAGTATAACCGGGAGCCGGGTATGACGGATCCGCTCAGAGGCAGGTTTTACCTCAATTCGGAAAAGTCCATGTTTTCCGTGTATCGCGCAGCGGATGTAGCGGCCTGCTTCCATCCTGAAAAGATCGACTATCTGATCATCATTTTGGCAGCGCTGCTCCTTTCCGCCATCCTGTTTTTCATCGTGGCAGGGTGCTTTTGGGGGATCCTGAATCTGCTTTTGCTCTATCTTCTGGCGCCGACCTATTTTGCAAGCTGGCCCAGGGATAACGGAACCAGGGCAAGACAGTGGCTGACAGCCTTTTTGATCCAGAGCATCAGCCTGTTTTGCATGGTGCTCCTTGTTCGGATCGTCCAGATCTTTGTACCTGCGCTCATTACCATGCCGATCACCGTATTCGGTGCGGAGAATTCCTCCATCGGATGGCTGGCAAAGCTGGCGCTTTTGCTGCTTGCCTTTGCGCTGGCCGGAAAGCTTGGCCGTATGATCGCGAATGCTTTGGCAAAGAGTGCCGGAATGCAGGCGATCCGTTTGCAGAGTCCTTTGTTTGAGAGTGTACAGGCATTTTCCGCCGGATTTTTCCGAAGAAAAAGCACGGGATCTTCCGAGCATACAGGGATCAGCCGCAAAAGAAGGATCGCAGCTGCGCCGCTGTATCAGGTGCTGCAGGAGTCTTTGCGCATAGAGGAAGGCGCTCAAAAGCAGCCACAAAAGGCCTGGAAGGTTGAGGCAGAGCAGGAGCAACAGACAGGCAAGGCAGCGCTTCGAAATGAGCCGAAGATGACAGACAGTGCTGAGCATGTCAGACCGCCCGAGATCTCAAAGGGGCAGATCTTGATCCACAATAAGGTCAGGAATAAGGTTCCGCTGCCGCAGAGTTCGTCCGCAGCGGATAAGAAATCATAAAACAGCTATATGCAAGGCTGGATGAAAAACCGGATTTAAGCGATATCAGAAGCTGAAAAAGCTGTAAAAAAAGTTAGCAGACAACAACAATGATAAGGTAGAGGTTATGAGACTGATTCCCGGAAAAACAAAAGTCAGAATGGAAGTCTTTAAAGGGGTTTCCCTGGCGGATATCATCGTATGTGCGGTCTTTCTGTCACTGATCGTATGCGTGATGCTGTCAGAGCTGCCGCTTCGGCTTTTGATCGCCGTTTTGCTGGGCGCGATCATGGTGCTTCTGGTCGTCAGACCGGGCGGCGTATCGAACTATACCAGACTCATGATGATGCTGCGCTTTTTTGCCCTTCCCGGAAAGTTCGAACGCGTCTATGACGACCAGATGCTGCTGGATAAGGCCAGCGGCAAGCTGCATGAGGAAGTGATCGATGGCTATAAGGATGCAAACGAGACCTTTTATCAGGATGTAAGAGCCGGAGGTTCCGAGGAGGAAGCAGAGCTTCTTTTCTGGGAGCGGCTGATGGGTTCGCAGGCGGATGAGGATGCCCCGGCCGCTGACGATGTGAAGGCACATGAGGGAAGTGAGACTGTAGAGAGTTATGAGGAAGAGGAGACCGCCGGAAATGCAAAGACACCCG